>JACKEB010000014.1:335850-671700 GCA_020633205.1 Polyangiaceae bacterium | reverse complement strand
CGCTGCGTCTCGGGCGACCAGGCGACGAAGAACAGCTCGGGGTCCTCGAGCTCCTTGTGGAAGTGCACGTGCAGCTCAGTCGGTTGACCTGCCGCGTCCCGGCGACTGATGCGGTACTTCACATCTGGCCGGTCCAGGCGCCAGCCATGCGGGATGGGATCTCGACGTAGCAGCGGGATGAAGAAGTGCTTCATCAGTCCGTTCGCGTCGAAGATGCGCAGCGTACGCTCGTTGATGCGTGTCAGCTTGGCGGTGCCTTCAACCGCCGCCAAACAGCGGATGGCGCGAGGCTCGACTAGTTTCCGTGAGGCAAGCTGCATAGGGAGCTGAGCGCACATGAACATCGGGTCTGGCGTCGCGAGGATCACCAGCGTCTTGTCCTTTGCCTCCGCCGGGACGCCCTCGGCTGCCAGCGCCGCGGGCCGACCCACCAAGCGCACGCTCCACGCTTCGAAAGCCAAACGGAGAGGTCCCAACGTAGCCAAGACGCAAAGCCAAAAGCCCGCGAGGAGGCGCACGCCAAAGGTCGAGCGCTGCTCCACTGCGTGCGCGATGGTGTGAGCCACCACCCCCGAAAGCCCCAAGCCGGCGACCAGCATCAAGCGGCAATGCGGCTGTGTGGCGCACATCGGCAGCGTCGCGAGTAGCGCCCCCAGGCCCCAAAAGCGCGCGATCGGCCGCGCCTTCAGCACCCGATACACCGGGAGCGCCATCAAGAGCAGGACGACGCAGCATGCCGCGAGCACCTGCAGCTCCGCCTTGCGCCCGGCGAGCGTCGCCACACCAGCGACTGGTCCGCCGACTTCCCCGGCGACCAGCTGGGGGAGCCGCTCTGCCATTACCCCAAGGAATTGCAGCGGACTGGCGATGGGGTCCACGTACATTGCGCTATTGGCGGTGCCGTAGCCCATGCCGCTGTAGATGATGCGCCAAGCAACTACGGCGCCGAGCACCGGTAACAGCGCGGCCACGGCGCGCCTCACCCCCGAACGATCCAGGAGCAACGCGTAGGCCAGATAATAGCCGAGGAACGCGATGGCGCTCTCCCCCGCGAAGAACGAGACGAAGGTCGCGAGGCCCACCAGGGCGCCGCCCAGCAGCTTGGGTGTCTCCGCCTCACGCCAGCGCAAATAGAGTTCGAAAGCTACGGCACCGAGCGCGCCGGCGATCAGCTGATTGCGGTTGGAGAGCCAACCCGCGGGAACACCTCGGGAGGGAGCAAGCAGCGCAAACCATAGCATCAGCCCGACGACCCAAGCTTGATTCCCCGCGGAAATTTCTAGTCGCCGCACGACTCGAGCGATGGCCATACCGAAGAGCGCAAGCCACAGCAAGGAGTGCACGTGCATCAACCACGGGTGCTTGACCAGCACGTGGTAGTCGAGGACGTGAGTGAGCGCAGATATCGGGCGAAAGAACGCCAATCGAACGCCAGGCTGCGTGTACCAGGGGGACGCACCCGTTGCGTAGCCGCGAGCGAGGTCCTGAGGGGTGCCATCTGCGAAGCGGAACAAGTCCCAGAACGGCCGCGGCGTCTCCCACATCGGTCCGGGCTGCCCGGTGTGGTTCACCGTCCAGTTGAGCACGTGGTCGTCCAGCTGCATCCCAACGCCCAGGGACGTGCAACACAGAAGCAGCGAGAGCGCGATGAACCAGCGCGGCGTGGTGTCCCGCGCGAGCCACGCTTGGACACGTGGGGTGATTACCCGAGCAACCAGCGGTTTGGCTTGGTCCACGCACGGCTGCGTATCAGCCGCGCGTCGGACCGACAAGCGTGCTCAAAATCGCGCCGTTTGGCTGGCGCGCCGCTTGGCTTCGTAGGCGTAGCCATCGTCGTCACCGAAGCCCATGTTGATGATCGGGCTCCACTCGAGCACACCGTCGCTGGCGTGATTGACGAGTCCGATCTGTAGTCCACGGAGGCGCTCGGTGTGATTGAACAGGCCAATCTGCACCCCGTGGACCTCCTCTGAGATGTTCGCGACGCCAATTTGCGAACCGTAGAGCTTCTCCGTGATGTTTCCACCACCGATCTGCGCGACTCCGCGGAACTCCTTGGAGTATGCGGCGAGGCCAACCTGGAAGCCTCCGACGAAGTCTGCGGAGAAGTTGGTGACACCGGCCTGTAGTACACCGCGGAAACGACCCGTGGAGTTCGCGGCACCAGCCTGCACCAGACCAGCAAAGGAGCCGTCTTTGCCGTCGATGTGCTCGTCGTAAATCTCCCCTTGAGCGTTCAAGAAGCCGACCTGGAACAGCCCGGTGAAGTCTTCCGCCTGGTTGTAGAAGCCGAGCTGACCCAGACCGACAAAGTCTTCTTCAGCGAGGTTGAAGCCACCAATCTGGGCGAGACCGAAGAACTCTTCCTCGGTGCGGTTGTAGCCACCAATCTGGAGGCCACCGTAGAACTCTTGAGCGCGGTTCACGCCAGCGAACTGCAACGCTCCGTACCAATCGAGGCTGCGGTTGTACGCCAGGGCGACCTGACCCACACCCATGAAGGTGCGCGCTCGATTTTCCGCAAGAGAAAACTGAGAGACACCAATGAACTCGTCTGCGAGGTTGCGCCCGATGGCGAGCTGCAAGGCGCCAACGTGGGTGCCCGCGTCGTTGCGGATCAGAGAGAGGGAGAAGCCGCCGTAGAAGCGCTCGATGCGTTCGTGAGCCAGCGCCATCGCTGCGACGCCACCGAAGGTGCCGAGGTGCGGACGGAGACCAGCGTGGAGCACCGCCCAGTCCGTGGGTTCGTCGAGAGACGACCCGGAGCCGCCCATGTCCCGAGGGCCACCGCCACCGGAGTTGTACTCGCTGTCGGGGCGCGCAACGACAGGGGTCACATCGCCTTGCGCCGTACCCTGCCCGCTCTCGTCTTGAGTGAGCGGACCGACCGCGACCTCGGCCTTACGCGGAGCCGCAGGGCGAGTGCCGATATCGTCGTCTTGGCTCTCAGCGTGAGCCGGGGCGCTGGACATCCAGCAAGTGACCAAAGCAAGGGCGGAGAAGAGTTTTACCGTTCGCATGACCCCCCCGAAACGAGGGGGCGGCCGACCGCTTACGCCTCAAGGCGATTTTCGATCTGAAAAATCTACTCGCTCAACAGACGCCACGAATCAGTGCGAAACTCCCCGCGTGTTCAGTAGAGCAGTTGTCGGTATCGGCCTGATTTGCGCCGCTTGTGGGGGAGAGGCCAGCCATCCAGAAGCGCCAGTACCTCATCAGGAGCCGGCCCCGGCTCCCGCAGCTGACAGCAGCGAACCGATTGCCCTAGTCGCACCACCGCCCTCTGCCAGCGCCGAAAACGCTGAGCCTCCAGAGCCCCTCGCGTCGATTTCCGGTGAACCGAAGCCTTGGGACCGAGCGAAGTGCCACGGTAGTAACTTGGACTTCGAAGAGCTGCGAAGGACCTTCGAGTGTCGGGTAAACGAGCGCTCAAAGGAGCCGCTACCGAACGCGCTGAAGATGGTTCAACCGAACCCCAATTCGGTTCCGCAGGGTAGTCAGATCATGGTTCAAGTGGATTTGGTAAACTCCGGCGCCGAGGTCGTAGACTTCACGGTCACCGTTGGTGAGAGCCTGCCCAGCGTGCAATTAGGCAAGCTCCAGCGCGGGAGCAAGAGCTTGGCGCTCAGCTGCATGCGGTACATGATCACCACCCGAGTCACGCTGCGCATCGAACTCGAGCCCGGAGGCACGCTGCAGTTTTCGACGCCACTCTACGCCAACGACTCGTTGAGCGATCGCTACCGAGGCGAGGGCGAGTATGCGATCCTTAGCCCGTCGTCTGGCTGCGACGCGAAGCCGCTACCGCGAGGTAATGGCTACAGTGTCGAGGCGCGCACCAACGTTAACTCCGGCAGTCTAAACGGCCGCATTACCTTTAGCGTCAACTAGTGAGGCGAATCTGTGATTCGCTGAACAAATCAACACAGTCTTTCCTCGTCTCAAAAGTAGCGCGATGGCGCAAAACTCGGACGCCCACACCCCGAGGGGGCGGGCGAGTTTTGCAGCGAACTACGGAGACAGGACACTAGCTTTGATAGGACACGATGCCTTCGAGGAAGGCGTCGACCATTGCTGCCTCTTCGCTGGTGCGCGTCGGAAGTTCATTCAGACCATCGCACCACGGCAAGCGGCTCTCCGTGCCGACTTGAATCACCGGCGCGACTTGCTCGGGTGCGTCCAGCGTCGCAATCGCGACTTCCACCCCATAGCCGTCGGGCTCATAGGTCAGGGGTGTCCCGCAGTCGCCGCAGAACCCCCGCTGCACCTTGTTCGATGATCGAAAGCGCTTCGGCTCGTGGGTGAGCCACACGAGACCGTGAGCCGTCACCAGCGGTGCAAACGCGTTCCCGAGGGCCCGCTGGCACATGCGGCAGTGACAGATCGAGGCGCGCCCCAGGCGCTCCACGGAGTAGCGAATGTTTCCGCACTGACAGCCACCCTCGAATCGGTCACCCATGCGACTGCATCTAAGGCAGTCTGGCTCGCGTAGGAAGTCGCCGCTTGGTTCGTTCCACGCGCCAGTTGAGACTCCGCCCTACGGACTGCCATCCACGCTCTAGTCCTCGCCTGCGTCGCTTGTGGGGGTGAGGCACACCGGGGCCGCGTACTGAGCGGCCGGCGCTAGTTTTGCGGCTCTTTGGGGTGAGCACAGCGGCTCCTGGTGGCTTCAGCTTCCTGGGTTCTGACCGTTTGCAGTCCCAGATGGATAGGCCCCGGGTTCTGATCGTCGAAGACGAGGCAAGCGTCCGAATGACGCTGGAGGCGCTGCTGTGCGACGCCTACAGCGTCACGTCGGTGGGCACGGCCGCGTCAGCGCGGTGGAATCTAGCTCAGCAGGACTTCGACGTCCTAATCACGGACTACAGCCTGCCTGACGGGACGGGCGCGCAGCTGATCGCCAGCATGGAACAAACGGCGCCCGAGCTGATCGCAATCGTCGTCACCGGCTACCCGGACGCCCCGGACGTCCGAGCACTGCGCAGGAACTCGGGGATGGTGCTCGGCAAACCCTACGACCCCGAGGTGCTGCTCGCATATGTGCGCAACGCGGCGCAGTTTGCGCGTCTACGCCGCGCGCGCAAGCGGCTACAAGGCGCGGTCAATGGCTAGGGTGCTGATGGGCTCCCTGTTAGTCTTATGCGTCGTGGCCTCCCCCGCGTGGGCAGCGGAGGAGCGCGCACAAGCCCTCCAAGAGCTTTACCTCGCGGAACCGGCATATCTGCAAGAGCACGGCGAGGTCCAGCTCACGCTGCGTGCGGATGCCTTGCGAGCACCGGAACTCACGGCGGGGTCAGCGAGCGCTGGTCTGGAGTATGGGATCTCCGACAACCTGCAGGCCGAACTGAGTGTTCCCTACCTGGTGGCGACTGACTCCCGGGAAACGCAACACGGGGTGGGGCAGTTGGGGATCGGGGCGCTCGCGGGTGGTCCGCTAAGCCAGGATGTACTCCTCACGGGCGGCTTGGAGGTCACGTTTCCGAGTCCTTCAACGTTGGCCGAGGATCAGTTCGGAGTTGAACCTAGCGTCATCGTTCAGGCGGCCGTGGGCGATCTGCACGTAGCTTGTTCGGGCTCTATCGAGACCGACCCCGCGCTCCCATTCGAAGAGACGGAGGGGACACTCGCGACAGCGATATTTGGCCCACTTGGGCCAGCCGTCCCCGGCGCGGTCGTCCCCACCCTGGAAATCGCACGCGTGTTTGCGGAAGAGAGCACGTGGTCGCTGGCGAGCGGCTTTCGCTGGGCCCCAAGCGCCGCGGTGGAAGTAGGGGCAGCACTACTCCTCGTGACCCCGGACACCTCGGACAGGCTCGACTACGGCGCTGCGCTCGTAGTCAGCCTGGAGCACAATTTCCTCGAGGAATATGCCGACGATTGAACGAAAGCTCCAGCGCACCCGCAGGATCGTCGTGCTAGCAAGCCTCGCCGGGATGCTCGTGGGTGCGGCAGGCCTCGTCCGCGTCCGCCAGCACGACGCCATCGTGGCATTGGCGACCGAGGACTTGGGGCTACACCGTGAGCTCGCCATTCGCCTGCAGACCTACATGGCCGAAGCCCGCGGCAACGTCGGTCAGCAGGAGCCGGATGAGGGCTTGCGAGCAGCCGATCGCGAACTGTCCAAGGTGCTGGACACCATCGGGAACCTCGAGGCTGAAGACGACGAAGACGGCGGGGCAGAAGAAAAAGCAGCGCTGCGCGAACTCGAACACGAGATCGGGCTGCTGCGGGCTGCGGTAGCCGGAACTACCACGCTCCCCGACGGACGCCGGGAGGCGGTACTTGACCACATCAGCCATAGCCGGGTTCAAGGGCAGTTGATGAAGAGGATCCATGAGCGCATCCTCGACGAAGAGGACGACCTCGCCCAGGAGAACTCTAGAATCCGCACGGAAAGCGGAGTCCTTCTGGCCCTTCAAGTCGTGATCGGCTTGTTGCTCGCACTCGGGGTGCACCGGCGGCTAGCCGCGATTCGAGATAGCGTGGGTGGCGGGCTCCGCAAGCTCACGTCGGCAGCGGAGCGCCTGGGCGAGGGCACGTTGGGAGAAGAGGTTCGGCTCGATACGCCCGATGCGGAACTCGTGACCCTCGCAAGTACGCTCAGCACCGCATCTCACGCGCTTGCCAAGGCTGGGGCTGAGGTGGAGCAACAGCACTCCCAAATCGTCCGCCTAGAAAAGCTCTCCGCGCTGGGCCAACTCGCGGGCGCTGTCGGACACGAACTGCGTAACCCGCTGGGAGTGATCCGAAATGCACACCACTACTTCGCGCGTCGCATCGCGATGTCCGAGCTCGCGGAAGACAAACGGGTCAACGAATTTCTGAAACTCGTCGACCGAGAACTCGACGCCAGCGCGCGCATCATCAGTGACCTGCTC
This sequence comes from Polyangiaceae bacterium, assembly GCA_020633205.1. NCBI lineage: Bacteria > Pseudomonadati > Myxococcota > Polyangiales > Polyangiaceae > Polyangiaceae bacterium. The sequence continues at coordinate 664,822 of JACKEB010000014.1, read as the reverse complement.
GACTTCGCGCGCGAGCGCCCGCTGGACGTCAGTCATGTCGACCTGGGTCTCTTGATTGCCGAGGCGGTGGAAGTCGTTCCAGTGCGCGCAAACGTTCACGTCGAAGTGATCTCGGGAGGCGATCTCCCCGCTCTATCCCTGGATCGAGCGCGTATGCGGCAAGTCCTGAGCAACGTGATTCAGAACGCCGTAGAGGCGATTCCCCCGGAGCGAGGCGGAACCGTGCGGATACACACGCTCAGCCAGAGCGATACCTGCGAGATCCGCATCGAGGACGATGGAGAGGGATCGAAGAGACGGACCTGGCTCACATCTTCGAGCCGCTGTTCAGCAAGAAGATCAAGGGCACCGGCCTCGGATTGCCCATTGTGCGCAGCATCGTGGAGAAGCATCAGGGGCACATCGTCTACCAGTCTCAACGAGGCGTGGGAACGACCGCCGTCATTCAACTTCCAGCGACCGAGGCCAGAGGGGTAAGCGCATGACCGAAGCAGCAACACGCATCCTGGTGGTGGACGACGAACCTGGCGCGAGACTCACACTCGCCGCGAACCTCGAGCTGGAAGGCTACGACGTGGTCACGGCTGAGGACGCGAGTCAGGCGCTCGACGCGCTGCTTTCCGGGGACTTCGCCCTCGTGATCACCGACTTTCAGATGCCGGGCATGGATGGCCTGGACATGTTGCGCGCCATTCGCCGAGCAAAGCCCGAGCAGATGGTCGTCATGGCAACCGGGTTCGCCAACGAGTCGCGTGTCGAATCCGCGATCGGCGAAGGTGCGTTTGCCATCGTCAGCAAGCCTTTCCCCATGGAACAGCTCCTTGGCGTGGTGGAGCACGCCTGCCGCGGTCCGGTAGTCGTCGTTGTCGACGATCCCGCTGAAGCGGCCGTCCTGGCAGGTGACCTCAAACAGCACTTCGTCGCAGCCGTGGCTTGTAGCAACGTCGCCTGTGCGCTGGAGCTGCGCGACGCAGACGTCTTCGTAACGGCCACTACGCTGGTGAACCGCGCGTTCCTGGATGAGCTCAACCGACGCTCAGCGAACGGTGAAAAAGTAACGCTGGTCTTCATCACCGACGAAGGCCATCAGCGAGTGCCCAAGGCAGCCATCCCCGGCTTCATCATCAGGCGACCACCCAAGGTCCCTTGGTTACTCAAGACCATCGCCGACTCCCGAGGGATAAACTGATGTCAGGTGTTGGCTTCTTGGTCTACCGCGTCTCCGCTCGGGCAGAGCAGGTGCGCGCTGAGGCTCAGTCGCGACGCCAGCGACACAACCTACGGAACCGGCTAGGGAGCATTCGAAACGCGGCGTTCTTTCTGTCCCGCAAGCTGCACCCTGACTGGAAGCAATCCGAGCCAAGACTCCCGGAGTTCCTCGAGCTGATTCAATCCGAGGTGGCGCTCGCCGAAGAGCTGCTGAAGCGACCGTCCGATTCGCTATGCGACTTCGAGGTCAGCACTGAGGTCGCCGTCGCGTTAGCGCTGTTCGCCCTCGGGCTCGAGCCGGCGTGCACGCCTTCATGCATTCCGAATCAGGCCACCATCGATTTGGCCGCGGCGCTCTGCTTGTTGGCTGACGTAGAGGTGCGCCATCCCGTTTCCGTGGAACAAGCTGGCACCACGGTTCGTCTGCTCGTCAGGAGTCAGCATGCCGAAGATTCGTTCGAAGTCGAGGGTGCTCGCTACTTGTTCGATCTGTTGGGCGCGGAGACGACACGCGGCGAGCGGGGCCTGACGATCACACTCGCGGAGGCGGCATGTCGAGCGCAGCGAGAATACTAATTGTCGACGACGACCCGGGCACACGCTTCGGCCTCGCCAGGCTACTGGAAGACGAAGGCTACGAAGTCGAGGAGGCGGCGGATTTGAGCACCGCGGTCGAGAAGCTCGAGCACCAGCGCTTCCAGGTCGCAATTCTCGATCGGAACTTGCGCGGGGAGGACGGGCTCGTCCTCCTGCCCAAGCTGCGTGCGCAGGAGCCTCCGACGAAGGCTGTGCTCTTCTCGGGGGGGAGCGAACCGATCGATGCGACCGTAGATGCTCGACTGCTCAAGGGCAGTTGCCCCGCGGAGATGTTGAGGAGGATCGCCGAGCTGGTGCGGCGCTAGCTCCCAGCATCCTACTAGAGAAGATGGGGAGTGCACTCCTGGGCGTCCCGGATCTACTTCTTGGCGCAGTCCGGGAGCATGAACTCGAAGTCTTCCTGGGCCTGCTTTGCGGAGTCGCCCGGGTTCTCTAGCTTGTAATACGTCGCGTGAAGACGCTTCGCGTCCTTGCACAGCTTGGCCTCGCCGGCGCAGCGCGCTGCACCGAGCAGCGCCATCACGCCGCCCTTCATCGCGCCGTCCGGCGGCCCCTTGAGAGACTTGAGCGCCGCCGCGATCTCGTCACCGGCCTTCACGCAGCCCGGGCCATCCTGGGCCGCGAGGCTCGCTTGAAGACCGGGCAAAGCGCGCATCATGCGATCAGGCGCAGACATCCCGCCACTCGTGACGCACTTGGCTTGAGCGTGTTGGTCGACCAGCGCGCCCAGCTGTGCGTCGCTCATGCGCGGGGTCATCGCCTGGCGGTCCTGGGCGGCGAGTGCCTCACGAGCGAGCTTCTTGCCTTCGTCGCAACGCCCCGCGCGCATCGTGCACCAGGCGCGGACCATACGGAAACGATGCTCACTGGCACCGATGCTATCAGTAGCGTCCGCGCGCTCAAGATCCTGAAGGCAGCCGACGCCATCTCCGAGCGCCTCTTTGCGCTCGGCAGAGAGCCTAAGCATCATCGCGTTCATCTGGCCCTGGGCCTTCACCGCCGCTGAATCTCCGGCGGCAGCCGCTTGTTCCGGAGTCAGGCCCGCTGAGCTCGCCGCCGGTCGCACGCCAGGGCGAACCGCCCGAGCCGTGAGTCGGATCGGTACCCGGCACTCGGTCTGAGTGTGGGTGTCACAACTGTCGAGCTTGCCGCCGTGCTTCAACAGCGAATGTGCTCCACGCTGCTTGCCCTCGGCGCCGAATCCAGCGACGGCAGCGTTTGCTTTCAGCTCTTGTTGGGAAGCGGAATACAGCTCGAAGGCCCCGAGGTCGTAGCTTGAGATGAAATGGGTCGCGCTCGCGCAGCGGTCGTTCGCTTTTATTTCCTCACGGTACACATCGTCGCGCAGTGCCCGCCGCTGACCAGCGACGAAGTAACTCAGCTTCAGACCGCGGTCTGAGCTGACTTGGCCTCCCAATGAGAGTGCACCGAGCGGAAGCTTCGCGCTGAGCTCGGTCTGGTCGCGAATGTCGAAGCCTTCCCGAGTACCGCTGGTGGCTTGGATTTGATCGTACCGACCGTAGCGACCGTGCAGCGCCTCGTCCTTGCAGCCATACAGCACGCGCAGTTGGCAGTTCTCGAGCTGAACGAACACGACATCGTCCTGCGCTGCGGCTTCGAAGCTCGCGAGGTCCGTGGCGTCCCACTCCACGACGAAGACGCGCGAATCACCGTCGGGTTGCAACATGCAGCGATCACGCCCGGCCGTTGTTTGATCCATGAGCGGTGCTTGAGGTTCGCCTCCGCCTCCGCTTCCGCCGCAGCCGCTCGCCAATCCGGCGGTAGTCGATAGGAACAGCACCCCGACCAACCCCCGCGCCCAAAATGCATCAGCCCAGAACGCCCCAGTCACGGCGCCGGGTGTAGCGCACGTGCGCCTCAAAGAGAAACCGCGGCATGGGTAACCACCGAGCCTTCTCGACGTATCGCTCGAGATGCGCGCATCTACAGTGTTTTTGGCCGCTCTGGTGGTGGCTGGTTGCAACGAGTCGGGGTCAGAGCCCAGCGCCGAGCCGTCCTCCAAGGCGAGCACAAGCTCGCCTGCAGGGAACCCGAGCGCCGCGCCCACGGCTAACGAGAAGCCGCTGGCCGCCAAGAAGCCCATGGCCAAGGAAACCAGCGATACAGCCTCGGACCACCTGGGCAAGCTCCCCGAAGGCGTTGGGCTCAAGTTGGGCAGCCCACTTCCGGAGCTCAAACTGCAGAGCAGCGAGGGTGACGAGGTCGACGTGAACGCGCTCGCGAAGACCGGAACGCTGATGCTGGTGTTCTATCGAGGCGGTTGGTGCCCTTTCTGCAACTACCAGATCCACTCTTTGGCGAAGGCGTACCCCGAATTTCAGAAACGCGGTGTCACGCCAGTAGCGATCAGCGTCGACCTACCGAACGAAGCCTCGAAGACTCAAACCAGCTGGAAGATCCCCTTCCCCGTTTTGACTGACCCAGAGCTCGTCGCCCACAAGGCGTTCAACGTATTGAACCAGCTCGACGACTCAGGGCTCGCCAAGCTGAAGGGCTACGGCATCGATCTCGAACAGCGCACCGGTCAGAAGCACCACACCATCGCTATTCCGTCCATCTTCATCATCAACGACGGCAAGCTCGCGTGGGCGCACGCTGATACCGACTACAAAACACGGCCAAGCACAACCCAGCTGCTGAAGGTCATCGACGACCTAAAGCTGTAGCCACCCAGCGACGTCATTCCCGCACGGCAACGGACAAGAGCGCGACGGTTAGTTCGCCTGCATGTCGGCACGCTAGGGCAACATGGCGGGAAAGGTCTGATGATTTCAGGACTCCTGCTCCTTAGAGGCGGCGTGCGCCCTCGCAGGCACCTACAAACGTCCGTGTGCGGAAGACAGCGCCCGGGTGATCCGCGCACCCACCCTGCTCCATACGCTGGTCTGCAAAACGCAACCACCCGAGTTCGCGGGCGGGTGAATCCGAATGCGGAAACTCACCCGCTGGCGGAGGGCATGGTAAAAGGGGTACGGTGGAGTTAACTGCCGGCACACTCATCACTCCTCAGATCCGTCTCGAGCGCATGCTTGGAGAGGGCGGAATGGGGAGCGTCTGGGTGGCAGAACACCTGGGGCTCGGCATCCGGGTCGCGGTGAAGTTCATCAGCGAGGAGCTGGCGAGCCAGCCCGAGGTCCGCGAGCGGTTTACTCGGGAAGCGCGCGCCAGCGCCCGCATCAAGAGCCCACACGTGGTTCAGGTATTCGACACGGGAATGCTCGAAGAGCGCGTTCCCTACATCGTGATGGAGCTGCTCGAGGGGCACGACCTGCGCGACCGCATCCGCCAGCTCAAGCGCTTGCCGATCAATGAGGTCGTCACCGTCGTGCGCCAAGCTTGCAAGGCGCTCTCAAAGGCTCACGCAACGGGCGTGATTCACCGCGACATCAAGCCGGACAACCTCTTCATTTGTGATCCCGAGGGCGACGCTCACATCAAGATACTGGACTTCGGAGTTGCTAAGTCAGACGACACGGATCTGGCGATGACCTCTACTGGTGCCGTCGTCGGAACCCCGTACTACATGAGCCCCGAACAGTTGATGAGCGCGAAGCACGTCGATGTCCGCGCGGATCTGTGGTCCCTCGGCGTCGTGGCCTATCACGCACTGACTGGGCAACGACCCTTCGAAGCAGAGACTTTCCCCGGCCTGGTGCTGGCCATCGAACGCGGGGTGTATCCTGCGCCCTACGGCCGCTTGGGCGTGGGCTCCGCAGAGCTGGACGCTTGGATCGACAAGGCGCTGAACCGCGACATCGACCAGCGCTTCACGTCGGCTCAGGAGATGGCCACGGCCCTGGAAGAGGCAGCCGGCGTTCCTCGCGCCCAACAGCCGTCGTTCGTCGATCTCAGCTCCTCTGCGGACAACGAGCCGCCATCGGCGATCTCCTACGCGGACACGGAGATCGACGCCAAGTCGCAGACTCACTCGACCATGGCGCAGTCCGTGACGGACAGCCGGGCGTTGGCACCCCCCAAGAGCCGACGTGGCGGCGTCTTTGCAGCGCTCGGCGTGCTCTCCGTCGCGGGAGTGCTTGCTGCTTGGTTCGCGCTAGGTGGTCGGGGGGTGAGCGCAGAGCCGGTGCACTCCGGCGCCGCGTCGGTGAGCGAACCGGACGCTCCAGCTCCAACGCTCGAAGCCAAGTCGGCTCCGCTTCCGTCGGGATCTGCTTCGGACGACAGTCAGGCAGCCACTCCGCCCGACGAAGCTCCTCCCCCCCAACCAGAAGAGACGGCAGAGGTGCCCACGCAAACGACCAAGTCGGGCGCGACCACCAAGCCGACGAAGGCAACGGCGGCGAAGCAAACGGCGCCCCAGGCACCCTCGAAGCAAGCCCCCAGCAAAGCTAGCGCAAAGCCCTCGAGCGGCTCGACAGCGAAGGCGCCCGTTTCGAATCCAACCCCCGACTACGGATTCTAGTAGCCTGTCTTTCTCGAGGTCGTCTGTATCCGATGATTCCTACGCGACAACACCGCCCCTGGAGGCTCGCCGCTACGCTCGCGCTCAGCGCGCTCCTGATCAGCGGCGCAGCGAACGCTGAACCCACCGCCGCAGAGAAGGAGACCGCGCGTTCACTCCTCGGCGCCGGACAGAAGAAGTACGACGCTGGTGACTACGCGGGAGCGCTCGAGGCGTGGCAGGCGGCGGACGACATCATGCATGTCCCAACCACGGGGATCCGCCTCGGGAAAGCTCAAGAGAAGCTGGGTAAACTGGTGGAGGCTCGGGATGCCTGGCTTGAGGTAGCGAGACATCCGTCAGAGCCGAACGAGCCCAAAGCTTTTACTGCCGCGCGGCAAGAAGCCGCTGCGCTCGCTGCCGCAGTCGAGAAGCGCATCCCCTCCATCACAGTGACCGTGAGCGGCGTGAGCCCTGACGTGGAGCTCGAAGTGTCCGTCGACGACGTGAGCGTTCCTCCCGCGGCAGCGACGCTCCCCCGCAAGGTCAACCCGGGTGCCCATCACCTGCGTGTGGGCGCAGTGGGCTACCTGGTGCAAGAGCAAGACTTCTCCCTGGAAGAGGCCGAGACCCGTACCCTGAATGTGGAGCTCGCGCGCGACCCCGCCGCAGTGACCGCACCGGTGGCTCCACCCGTTGAGCCGGCTGCACCGCCCCCGACTCCCGCGCCGGGCCCAGTTGCCCCGCCACCGCTCAGCGACCCCCAGGCTGACGGCGGCGGAGGCAGCAACACCTTGGCGATTGTCGGCTTCACCCTCGCGGGAGTTGGCGTAGTGGTCGGCGGCGTCACAGGCATCATGTCGGCGACCAAGACCAGCGACATCAAGAACGACTGCGAAGGCAATCGTTGCCCCACGGATTCACAGTCCGACATCGACAGCGCGAAGACCCTCGCCACGGTCTCGAACATCGGCTTTGGTGTGGGGATCTTGGGGCTCGGCGTCGGAGTGCTGGGACTGGTCCTGGATGACTCCGGGTCCGCCCAACGCGGACCGACCCAGGCAAAGCGCGGCTTCTCGTTGACCCCCGTGTTGGGCCTTGGCTCCTTCAACGTGCTGGGGAGCTTCTGATGGCACGGTTAGGCTTCAGCGCCCCGGTGGCGGCCGCGCTGCTACTGGTGACCGCGTGTGGCACCATCACGGGCCTGAACGATCTCGAGACGGATCCAGAGCTAAACGGCATCGGCGGAGCGAGTGGTTCCGCAGGGAATGGAGGCGCTGCTGGAAGCGGAGGAACCGGTGCCTTCGGCGGCACGGCTGGGACCGGCGGAAGCGGGGGCGACTTCCAGTGGGAAGTGCCGGTGGGTTGTGATGAGGTGTACCCGGTTGACGACGTTGGTATGGTGCTGCTGATTGCGCGAGGGATGAGCTCGGTGGTGCGCACCAACCTCAAGAACGGGCTAGCCGAGAACGCTCCCTACTGGAGCACCTTCGGCATCGCGCTCGACATCCTGCCAGACGCAAGCACCCAGAGCTGTCAGGCGCCGCTGGGCAGCGGACACCCCGTGCTGCCGTTCACGGTCTCCTATGCGGATCCATTCCTCACGGATATAGACACATTCTTCCAGACGTTGGGCTCCTCCGCTGGCCAATGCGACGCGCCGGAGCAGAGCCTACGCTACGCCATCCAGGCGTTTCAGCAACACCCCGAGTATCTGGCGAAAGGCGCGATCATCGTCAGCGATGCTCAAGAGATCGGCTGTGATCTGAGCTGGGGACAAACGCAGGCCATCGCGAGCAACGCGATCAAAGGACCTCCGTACATGAAGACGTACGTCTTCAGCTTTTCGGACCTCCAGGACTACTCCGCGGTGCTCTCGGACGTCGGTGGCACGCTCCCCATCAACGGTCCGAGCGCAGACTTCGACCAGATGCTGGCGCTCGCGGCTCAAGAACTAAACGACTGCACGCTGCACTTCGACCATACGAGCCAGGCGGAGCTGGCGTGGGACGGACGCCGCGTTCTCTACACGCCGACTCTGGATCAGTGTGCGTTCAACTTCGATGAGGGCTACTACCCCGTCGGCGACGGCTTGATCAGCCTGTGTCCGTTTACCTGCAACAGCTACGTCCAGGCGCGTCGAAACCTGGATAAAAGAGCCGTGGTCGCCTACTGCCCAGGCTGACGGGGGAAACGGAAAGATCGCATCCGGATCCAGCGTATAAGCCGATCCGATGTTGAAACGGATCGCGCCCTGCCTGTTCGTGATGGTCGGCTGTGGCGGAACGCCGCCCCCGCCGCACGTCCCCTCAGAAGCGCGGTCCTCAGCGAAAGCAGGGCCGCACCCAAGCTCAGCAGAGCCCAAGCTCCCGACAGCATGCGAGCGGGCCCAGCAGAAGCGGCTCAAGGCCAGCAAGCTATATCCTCAGGGATATGTCCAACGAAGCCAGCGCCTGGCAGAACAAGCGTTCAAGCTGTGTCCGGCTGAGCAGCAAGCCTCCAAGGCGCTGCTCTCCGAAATCGCGGCAAGCGCAATAGACCATCGCGGACAGTCGGGTGATGACCTGTGGGCCAAATCCGAAACCGCGCGCGCCGCCGGAGATTTGTCCGCCGCTCGGCGCCTGGCTTCCTCCGCCAGCAGCGCCTTCGCCAAGGCAGGCACGCCGACATCAGCCTGGGCGGGTGTGTCGGGACTACGTCCGTTGGCGCTATCGCGCGACGGAAGCAAGCTCGCCGCGGCGGACCCCGAGGCGAAGCTGGTGCTGCTCGAGACACGCACCCTGAAGCCACTACGTTTCCTCGAGGTTCCGGAAGCGCGCGGCGCAAAGGTCGCACGCTTTTCCCCTGATGGTGCTGTGCTAGGTGTGCTCACCTCACGAGGGGTCCTGCTCCTCGACACCAGTTCCGGAGTTCTGAAGCGCACGCTCTCTTGGGCAGGTGAACTCTCGACTCAGTTTGCCTTCTCGAAAGACGGCACGAGCGTTGTCGTTGGTGGCTACTCGAGGCGGAGCGCGACGGTGCGACGCTTCGAGCTCGCGTCCGGAGACGCTCAAGCGGAGTATCAACTCGCCAAAGGCCACGGCGTTTCGGCGCTGGCAGTGTCTGAACGGGATGGCCGTGTCGCTGTCGGTTTCGAGACGGGTAAGCTCGAGCTCTTGGACGGTATGACGCTCAAGAGCGTGAAAGTACTTGGCGACGGAAAGAAGGGGCGCCCCCAGCTGCTCGCCTTTTCTCCAGTGGAAGATCGCCTGGCGATGCTCTCGGATGACACACGGCTCGCTGTGCTGGATACGGCGAGCGGCAAACCCATCTTAGACGTGGACATCGGTCAAGCGGGTCAACACTCGATTTGTCGTTTCTCTAGCGACGGAACGCGAGTGCTGTTGAACGGCGGTGACCGGCGTGAGGCGCTGCTGGAGTTCGACGCGAAGGACGGGCACGCTTTGAGGGCCAAACCGATGCCTTCCCGAGATCTGGTCTTGGCACCCGATGGGAAGCTCGCCGTCGCCAGTGCCAACGGCCGAATTGGGCTCTTTGTGGTCGACACCACGAGCGGCGAAGTGATCCGCAGCGCTACGACACCTTCGATACGGCTCAAGGGCATGGCCTTCACCGACGGAGCCCTCGCGATCGCTCGGCAACTCTCCCGCGGTAGCGACCAGCGCGTGGAGGTGCTACTAACCAGCGCACGTGCGCCCTCGAGCCATTTCCTCACGGTACCAGGATACAGCGCAAAATTGACGTTCTCCGAGGCGGGCGAACGCCTAGCTGGGTACTTCGGCAGAAGCAGTGTGTTCTACTGGGATGTTGCCGCCAGCGGCCAGCGCCGAGACCTGCCGGATTTTCCTGGTTGGGTATCTGCTCTCAGCTTCAGTTCCAGGGACGTGCTCCACGCGGCAGGTGGACCATCGGATCTAAAGCTCGGCACTGTGCGAGTGGGCGAAGCCAAGTGGGATACTCAGGTCACGCTGCAGCGCCAGAAAGGCCGACGTGGCGCTGCATTGGCAAACGGGCACGCCGTTGTTCGTGGGGAGGACGCGCTCAGCACCTACGACCTCAAGCAACCCAAGCCTGAAGCGCGGCCATTGCCGGGAGGCAATGAGAGAGGCACGTTGACTCTTTCCGGTGACGGCCGAGTGCTGATCCTGGTGACGAACGAGGGCATCCAGCGCGTGCAGCTCGAAGGGCCACCGAGTAGACAGCTCTTGTCTGCACGCTGCACTCGCGGCCCCGTAGCCGCCTCTCGAGATGGTTCGGTCGTGGTCGCCGCGTGCAAGTATCGCGAACTATCCGTGTTCAGGGACGGCGAGCAGCAAACCATTCAGTTGCACGCCGATGCACTCGAGATATCTCCGAGCGGTGAGGTAATTGCCGTCGGTCAGGATGACATGGTCAGCCTGCTCGGAGCTGATCTGAAACCTCGCGTCGACCTACGCTTCACTGGACCCGCCGCGGCGCAAGCCACAGCCCCAGACGGCAAGCTCGAACTGCTCGGCGACCAAACTGGCGCGGGGCAATACTGCATCGTCGCCCAACGCGCCTACCCGTTCGAGCTGTGTGAAGACCAACTGCTGCAAGATGACCTAGTCGTAGACGCGCTCCTACCCAATTGAACCTCGGTCACCTTACCGAGTTGGCTCCGCGCGGCAGCGACTAGCAGCGCTTCGCCGGAGCGTGCTAGCATCGGCGCGGTGTTGGGAGTTCTACCCCTTCTCGCGATCAGCTTCATGTTGAACGCGGCCGTGTTCATCGGCTCACGCTGGCTGGTGGCTAGGCTGTGCGGAGTTCGAGGACTATCGCTCTTCGGCTTTGAGAGCACTCCGTGGCAGGACGCCGGCTTGGGCCAAAGGACCTTGTTCACGGCGATAGGTCCCCTGAGTTGTTACGTGACGGCGGTTGCCCTGTTTGCGCTCGCACAGCTATCCATGGGCCGCCAGGAGCCAACGCTGCGCCTGGTGGTCTCGCCGGATGGCGCCGCGGCACTCGCGGGCGTTCGAAACGGAGACGAGGCCGTTTCACTTGCCGGCACGCAAATCAAGGAGTGGCAGCAGCTGGTGGACGAGGTGCGGCTTCACCCGAACGAAGAGGTCACGTTCGTCGTCAAGCGCGGCGGGCGAGAGGTGTCACTGCCGGTGTCCCTCAGCGATCCGCCACAGCTGAAGGTCATGCCGGAGATGCAGCGGTTCGACGTGGACCTCACCAAGGTGCTGAAGAGTTCCTTCATCATGCCCCTCAAGTTTTGGAAGGAAAAGCTGCTGAGCTGGGTGGATCCGGAGGTTCCCGTAGCGCCGATGCGCATCGACCATCCCAGCGAGACACCGCTCTACACCTACGTAGCCTACGCAGGCGTCCTGGGGGCGTATGGGCTTCCGGTCCCGCTCTTGGTCGCCTTCGCAGCATTTCCCCGAAGAAACAGAAGGAAGCCACAAGGAGCAGCATGACTCGACTCATCTTCGCATTCGTTCCGGTCGCGCTGGCGTCGGCCACGCTGTTCTGCACGATCGACGCTGGCGCCGACATCTTGCCGCCGGGTCACAAGGGCGCAAAGGCGTCGATCCAGGTCTCCGGGGAGCCGCCGCAGGACTCGGTGTTCGTGCTAGCGAACACTTTCGACGGGACGACGACGCTGGAGCCTGGAAAGCCGAGCCCGGTCAACTGGCATCCGTTGCAGGGCGACCTCGAGCTGGTGCTCGTCAAGCGAGCCGACCTCAAGCAATTCGAGGATCTCTCCCGGGAAAAAGACGAACGCTGGAAGACGATTCGTCAGTACAGCACTTCGTGCTCGAAGGGCTTTGCGGGAGTACGAGCCATCAAAGTCACGGAACCCTACGACGAGGTACGCTGGTACTACGAAGTGAACGTAGACGGAGATAAATGCACGTCGAAGCTCGCGCGCACCGCCTACCTCGCGAAGGGTGAAGAGGTGCGGTCCGAGCCCAGTGCTCCGAGCGCAACGAGCAAGCCCAGCGCAGCCCCGAGCGCGTTACCTCCGGGAACCGATGTGTCCTCACCCCCAAACAAGTCTGCGGCCTCTGGAGGGTGCTCTGGGTGTGCCACGAGTCGTTCAAAGCCGAGCGCAGCTTGGTTGTTTGCGCCGCTCTTGCTGCTCTGGCGCAAGCGGCGCAAGAGCAGAGCCTAGCGCTGGCGTCGATTGAACCTGACTAGCTAGCGGCGCACGAGCGACCAACCGAACTGCCGCGTACCAATGGCCTTGGACAGCGAAACCCAGAGTACCGTCATGGGTTCGAGGTAGCGTGCTGAAGCCAACGGCCCGGCGGGCACCGCATCGAGCCCGACGTCAGCCGCGAGTTCGAGCACGCTGTTGCGCGCGTCGTCATCGTCCGCCGCGACGAAGTTAGTGGCGCGCGTGCCTGCGAAGACGGGATTGACCAACACCTCCGCGCCTTGTTGGTTGAAGGAACGCACGATGCGCGCGCCTGGTAGCGCCTTAGCGAGCTGTTCTGATGAAGACGTGGTGTGTCCGTACGTCAGCGTGAAGCCTTTACCGATCGCGTTGGTGCAGTCGACGACCACCTGCCCCTCGAGGCCACCCATGGCCTGCGCGACCTCGACGACGGCGCCCGCCGGGATCGCGAGCACGATCACGTCGCGCTGGTCTGCGCCTTGGGCGATGCCAGAGGTGGTCGCCCCGAGCGCGACGAGCGCCTTCACGCCTGTTGCGTTCGCGTCCCGTGTGACGATGCGCACGTCGTGACCGGTGCGCAGCCAAGCGCGCGCCAACGCACCACCGATGTTGCCGCTACCCACGATCGCGATGCGCTGTCGCTTGCTCGGCCGTGCAGAGCTGGGAGCATCTCGCTCCAGCCGACGGGACACCGCAAATCCGATATTGCGTCCGTTTCCCCACGCAAGCGCGAGCTTGATCCAGAGCATCGCCAGGGGCTCGGTCTCACGAGCCCGGCGCAGACTGTCGAAGCCATACGCATCAAAGCCAATCTGCTCCGCGAGTTGCACCACCTTGGAGACCGCGTCCCCGTCGTCGCCCGCGACCGGCATGAAGATGCGATGTGGGCCGTATTGCGGATTGGCCATGTTCTCGAGCCCAGTGCTATTGAACGCTTTCACCACCCGCGCGTTCGTGGCCAAGGCAGCCACTTGTTCCGCACCAGAGCCGTCGTGCCCGTGGGTCAACACGAAGCCAGGCCCAATGGGATTCGTGACATCAATCAGGACCTTGCCCTGGAGATCACCGAGCGCAGGGACTACTTGCGAGGCAGCAGCCCAGGGGATGGTCAGCACGACGACGTCAGCCCACGCGGCCGCGGCTGCTGGCGTATCGACTGATGAACCTACAACCGGGGACGTGCTCCCCCGAGATCCAAACACGACCTCGTGCCCCACGTTTGCCCAAGCGCGACCGAGCGTCGTCCCGACCTGACCTGTCCCGATGATAGCGATTCGCATTTTCGACTCCGGAGCAGATCCTGAGGAGGAATCGGGTCCACCGGAAGTGCAGCGCGTGCAACTAGAAGCTGCAAAATCCTGAATCCGTCCCCTATCAGCATTGGATGTTAGATCCTCAGGGAACCAGCTCTATCGACGACTGTGAAGCTCGCTCGCTTACCGCTGCCGCGAATGGTGCTCAGCGACGATTGCTGCCATACCCGTCCTATGCGTTCTCCGCTGCTTGGGACTTTTCGCATTCAAATCGTCTCGTTGTTGGCTTGCTTGATGCCGGGTGCCGTCGCGTGTTCGTCCAAGGACGATAGCTCAGCTTCGGGCGCCGCAGGCAGCGCCGGCGCGGCCGGCGCACCAGGTGGAGCAGACGGTACAGCAGGTACGAGCGGCGATGCTGGGACGGGCGGCGTCGCTGGCACCAGCGGCACAGCAGGGAGCGGCGGGGTTGCAGGTTCGGGCGGCTGCCCCGCCGGGAGCAGCGTGGTCGTGGAAGCAACGGAAGAAGCACCAGCCGACTGCGCCCCCGTCGCTTGGTTCGATCAGTTTGGTGGCCCAGCCGACCAAGCCGTCCGGGGCACGACCTTCGATACACAAGGCAACATCTGGATCACGGGCAAGACGACCGAAGCGCTCGACGGGCCTCACGACGGCGACCTAGCCGCCGATTTCGCGCGGAAATACAGTCCTCAAGGCGAGGTGGTTTGGACCAAGCAAGGCACCGGGGGGAGCATAGGCTGGCACGTTCGACTCGACTCCGACGGGAACCTCTACAACACCGTCACCACGAGAACAGCGGATATCCCCAGCGAAGCGGAGATCATCGGCGGGGGTGGGTTCGGCGACTGCGCGCTACGCAAGTACTCCCCTGCGGGCGAGCTGCTCTGGGAACGCTACCTTGGAGGGGCCAAGGACGACATCTGCTATCTGGAGCTGTCGAACGGCCGCCCCATCGTCTTTGGGTCCTCAGAGGGCGACATCTACAACCAGAACGGGGTAAGAGCCGAAGCCGTGCTGACCACCTTCGACGAAGAGGGCAACCCGCTCTGGCACACGGTCTACGACACCAACGACGACGACTACTTCTTCGACCTCGCAACGACTCCACAGGGAAACATGCTCGTATTGGCAGGGGTGTCCTACGGTTGTTGCAACGGGATCGGTCGTACTCACCAGATCGAGCTGACGCCGAACGGAGAAGTCGTGGACGACCGGATCCTGTTCTCAGCCTACGAGTTCGCGTCAGAGATCGAAATCGACGCCGCGGGGAATCGCTACTACACCAGCGACTTCGAAGGTCGCGACGAGCAGGTCCTCTACAAGTATGACGCCGCGGGCCTGGCGTTATGGAGTAAGCCCCTGCGGCTGGACGGAGTGCCTTCGCTAACCCTGCTCCCCAATGGTGCTCCTGTTATCGCGGGAGAGCTGAAAGGCAAAGTGTGGATGCAGAGTTGGTCGAGCGACGGCGAACCGCGGAAGTCGTTCCACTTCGGGACCGGAGCGGACTTGGTTAAGAGCATATCCGCCAGCCCCAGAGGTGAAGTGGCCGTTGCCGGCTATACATTTGGCTCCTTCGCAGGTCATCAGAACCCCAACACCAACTCGAGCGACGGAATGCTGTTCGTGTTTCCACCCGACACGTTCTAGCTAGGCGCCTCCAGCAGGTACGCGCTTTCGGCAACTGCGACCTTGCGGTACGGTGTCGCGCGCGCATGGGGGCTTTCTCAGCGCGTCTACCAAGGGGGAGTGGATGCAAGGCGGCGGATACGGATATGGCCCCGCGTCGGGGCAGGCGAGTGGCTACGGAGTACCCATGTCCGGAGGCCCGCCGGGTTCAGCGCGTCCCGCGGGCGGAGGCTATGAGTTCACGCCCGAACAAGACGCCAAGCTGTCTTCCACCGGAGCCAAGCTGACCTTCGCTGGCATCATGCAAATCGTGTGGGGCGTGGGCCAGCTCCTGTTCTCTTGGTTCTGGGGGTTCGGGCAGTGGTTCTACAACCTGCCCATCTCGATCACGCTGATTGTGATCGGCATCCTGTTCATCGGGGTTGGCAATTCCTTCAAGCAGATCTCCAGCACCCAAGGGAACGACATCGATCACCTGATGAGCGCGGTGAGCAAGCTGGGGGGCTTGGCGATCGTGCAGATCATCGGTTTCGCCCTCGCGATGGTCCTCGGGGCAGCGATCGTCGTGCTCGCGCTCTTCGTTGGTGTTGCGATGCTTGCCGCCGGCGGGTGATCGGGTCGACCGCGCGGTCTCGCAAGACGACTGCGCGGTAGCGCTAAGAGCCTGGCGGTCGGGGTCGCAAGAACTAAGCTCCCGGCCGTGGCCTTCGTAGAGGAACTGAAGCAAGGCGTTCATGGCGTGACATTCGACCCAGGTGAGGTCGAGGTCCTCAAGGATGGAGAGCGCAGCGCCGTCTTCGTGCACAAGGAGACGGGTGCACTCTGGCACTGTGTTCGCTCTGCGCTGCCTTTCCGCTGGGATGATGACGTCGACGCCTGGCGACGCGAGGTGGAGCGTCAAGCCAAGGGCATGTTCCTCGAGCGTTGGGCTTTGAATGCAGCAGAGCGTGGGGGGGAGGGAGAACCGCGCACCAACGATCCAACCTGGTCACCAATCATCGAGTGCGATCGCATCGTGATCGACGACGAGCCAATCGCCAAGATCCGACACCGCACTGCCTACGAGCCGGGGCTGGAGTCGATTGACTGCAGGCTCCTAATCCCGATCGAAGACGGCACAATCGAGTTCGTTTGCCAGACCACCGACAGGCTCACCGGAATGCGTGAGACGGTGCTCATGGCTGGGCTGATGGAAGGATCGGACGAACTAGAGCACCCTGGTCAGGCCTATTTCGATGACCCGAAGCACGACGAGACGTTCAGCGACCACGCCTTGAGTCGCAATCGTCGCGAAGTGGATCGGGTCTTGGAGAGCCTGGAAGTATCGGAGACAGCAGCGGAGAGTGCTCCGACCAGGGTTGAGCTCCCGAGGTCTGCGTGCTCTCTCGTTCCGCCTCCGCGCTTCGCGGCGGTGTCTCCCGATGCCCTCCGCATGGCGCCGACGATCTCCAACTTCGCTCGTGTTGCCCTGTCCTCGATTGACTCGTAGCCCACTTTACTTTCCGCGTGGCATCTAGACTATGTCGCGGTTCCGCCAGGGGACAAGCAGGCGCTCACCGATCTGGCCGAAGGGATCGTGAATGAGTGGGAGAGCGAAGGTCGAGCCCCCGGCTTTGCCCAAACCGAAGCGACGCTGGTGGCCGTTTTAGGTTCACGGCTCGCAGAGTGGCCGTCTTGGGTGCTCGAACGTGAGTGGTTGACCAAGTATCACCGCGCGGAAATAAGAAGCAAAGCTCGGATTGGACTGATCGCGTGAAGAGACACTTCACGGGCACAGTCGAATAGTTCAAACCTAGGCGCTGCGCGAGACTCGACTGGCGACGCGACCACAGGGATCTGAGCACTGACAATGCGACTAACCAACGGCCTCCTCTGCCTTCTTCTGTCAGGCGCTGGCGCCTGTACATTGAGCCCGACCATCGTCTTTCCCGAAGGCTTCGCACCGGCACCTGGGCCAGAAGCACTCCAGCTCCCGCCGAAGGGCGAAGCGGGGCGCGGTTGCCTTTCGGCTCTCTCACTAACCGGAGATATCGACGGAAAGGCGACGGCTGGAGAGTGCGTGAAAGGCAACGAGGGCTACGGAAGCCTGACCGGCCTCGACTTCGCTAGCGGCCAGCTACTGCTACGCTCGAGCTTCGAGGACCAGGGCCCTCACCCCGACGGTGATCACGCAGCAAGCGCGCTACTCAACACTGCCTCGGGTCCGCTGCTGTGTGCTCCAAAGGCAAGCTTCACGACCGAAGGCAACGTGCTCGGGAGTTTGACGGCAACAGAACTCCACGCGCTTCAACGTTGCGACTCGGTTCCCCCGGGAGATGGCGTCCTCGATTTTGGCGCGCAAGGCAAGGCCGTCTGCGGAACCATCGAGGGACAAACCGTGGACGACAAGATCCTCGTTTACAACACCGACAGCCGGGGCACCCTGGAGTTCGCGACTCAGAAGGGCAAGCTACGACTTCAGCTAGACGTCGCCGACCAGCGACGGAAGGTGAAGTTCATGGAGTACATCACGCTCGAGGGCTCGCGGATCAGCCTCGCGTGCGCTGGCAGCCAGAGCTATGTGGATGGAAACCGAGAAGGTGGTCACTGGGAACCGAGCCACGTGCACATCGAAGGTGTCTCCCTCCAATCTTGCACCGAGGCGCCCAAGATCTCCGGGAGCTTCGACCTGCGATAGCGCTCACCATCCCGGCGATTGTAGACTCGGCCGGGGAGGCGACATTGGGTTGGACTAAGCGGATCGTTGCGACGACGGTGGTGGCGATTCTCGCCTCGAGCGGCTGTGGCAAGACTGAGTCGGAACCTGAGCACGGCGAGCTGCGAACTCACTCTGGCTCGAGACTCAAGGTCGTCTGGGAGGCGGTTGGCAGCCAACGCGAAGCGGTGGGCTGGTACGACACGGAACTCGAAGCGCGGTGCACCTTCGAGCGCGTCGGCGACGAGTTCTGGTGCCTACCCCACGACATGGTCGTCGGCTTCGCAGACTCGAGCTGCACGAAACCAATTCTCCTCTTCTACTCGGACACCGAGCCAGGCATCGCCTCGATCCGCGACTACGGCGGCGCGTACTGCAAACCGTACCTCGGGGCCGAGCTGGTTCGCATCGGGAAGAAGCTGCCGCGCCCCGATGTCTACTACAGCGCCGACGATTGTTCTCCGGTGGAAACGCCAGACAACTACTCGGAGTTCGAGTTCATCGAGCGCCTCCCGCTGGAGCGCAGCGTCTCCGGGAAGCTCCTGACCCGCGAGCTGAACGAGCGAGTGAGCGAACGCTTCTTGCGAGCCGCCGATGGCGCGGAAGCGTCTTACCGTTTCTGGGATCGTCGGCTCGAGACCGATCTTTGGCTTCTCGATGGGTCGTATGTGCCTCTCGGCAATCTCGCTGTACCAGGGTTCAGCAACGCGAGCTGTTCTGAGCCGCTACCGCAGTTGGTTTCGTGGACGGATTGCGGGCAAACGTACGCAATGGACTGGGACGTGGAGAATGACGACGATTGCGGGCTTCGCGTCGACTTCTATCGCATCGGCGAACCACTACAGGGCGACGTGTACGTCGACAGCCCAACCTGTTCGCTGAGCGGTGACGTTCACGCAGTCGGCGAGCGACTCGATCCCGCGGAGTTGATTTCAACCCACGACGAGGTGGTCGGTGAAGGTCGCATTCGGGCGATTCGGGCAACCACCAACGAGCACTTTACAGGACCCTTCGCTCGCTTAGCCGAAGCCGGGTTCGGGGCGCCGCTCGGGGCGCGCTTCGACTCCGACGCCCTCGCTGACATCGCCGCATTGGTCCGGCTTGCGTCCACATCCCCAGCGCGTGCTCCGCGGCGTCGCTGGAGGTTGGGGCTGACGAGATCCTCGGTCTCAACGCGATGGGGCGTTCCGCCCTGCAGTCGGCGCTCGAGAAGGGTTAGCAGCAGGGTCACTCAGGCGCGAGGCGGCGCGCACAGCTGCGCCTTCAGTAGCTCGATCAAGCCACCGACCGTCAGTTCACGGTCGAGCACCACGAGCTCAAAGCCACCCGAGTCACGGCGCTTGGGCACATCGATTTCGCGGACGAAGGTCTCCTCGAGCGCCATGATGAGCTCGGTCAGGTCGAGCGCATCTGCGTTGAGATCGCTTCTCAGATTGCTCTCGAGACGCACGCTCTCGCGCGGCTGAAATAGTTGTTCGGCCACATTGTCGAACACGCCCTGCTCGATCACGCCGGGTTCGAGGGGCGGCGGCGGAACCACGACCCGCTCGGCCTCCTGCTTGGCGCGGAGCTCGAGCATCAGCATTCGGATGCGACCCACCGCGTAGTCTCGAGCCTCTCGGATGCTCTGGGGATCCGCTTCCGGCTCGAACGAGAGCGAGAGGTCCCGCCCCCAGATCCCTTCGCTACATCCGAAGATGTCCAGCACTTCCCAGTCGTCGTTCAGGATCCGGATGAACGTGTTGGGCAACTCGGGATCGACCACCGCGACGTCCTCGATCGGCGCATCGATCTCGCTCTCCGAAACTCCGAGCTCCTCGCAGATCAGCTCCGTAATAGCCTTCTCTAGGCCCTCCACCTGAGCAGGGGTCAAGACTTCCAGATCACGCTCGACTTCTTCCGCCACGCACCGCTCTTACGTTCGCGAAGGGTCGCGCCTTCCAATCACAGAGCCGGAAAGCCCGCCGCACTCACCTCTTTGCCCACGGCGCCGGGGGTCGCGACCAAGACTACGTCTGTTGCTGCGACCGAGTCGCTTTCTCCCACTTGGGCTGCGGGCCGCATCCAAGGAGATGTTGTGAACGCGGAAGCGCGCATGCGCCGATAGGCGCAAGTGAACCTGCGGCGGAGCACATCCTGCGGGGGGGGCAGCTCGCTCCGGCCAGCTTCGCTGCCAGCCGGCCCCGCAGGATTCACTACGCGCTGCGCGCGTTCGGCTCGCAGGAGCTCGCCGACCGTGGTTCTCACTGGACTCCGTCCAGCGCGCTGGACTCAGCTTCGCGGGGTGTGATCGACTGAGGACGCCACCCTGCGCCCCGCAGGATTCACTACGCGCTGCGCGCGTTCGGCTCGCAGGGGCTCGCCGACCGTGGTTCTCACTGGACTCCGTCCAGCGCGCTGGACTCCGTCCAGTTCGAATCGAACCTGCGAGGGATCACAATCCTGCGGGGTGGGCCACTCGCTCCGGCCGCGCAGCGGCCTCCGCGAGTGGCGCGCCCCGCAGGATTCGAACCTGCGACCTGCGGATTCGAAGTCCGACGCTCTATCCAGCTGAGCTAGGGGCGCATGTCGTGGCGAGCCGCGACGGCCTGGATAGTGTTAGGCAATCTGCGTTTGGTCAAGGCTTTGCGATCTGGGTCGAGTTCGCCGGCCCCATCGCGCACAGACTGGGGCGATCCACCTCCCCCAGCGCCGCCTTCTAACTCGCCCCGGGCCTCGGCAGCGTCAGCCCGGCTTGAGCAGGTATGGCTCGAGGTTGGGCCGGGCCTCTTCCGCAAGGAAATGCTCTGTGACTCGCATCCCGGCATCGCGCAGCAGCTTCAGACCCGCGCCTTGATTTCGGGGGTGAGGATCGATGAGCGCGACGTAGACCGCGCCGACCCGGCGCGAGATCATCGCCCGGGCACAGGACGGGGTGCGCTGGTGAAAGGAGCAGGGTTCGAGGGTTACGAACGCGGTGACATCCTCGAGGTCGCCCTGGACCTGACTTAGCGCCATGGGCTCCGCGTGGTGTTCGAAAGGTGGCTGGGTAAAGCCCCGGGCGATGATCTCGCCGTCACGCACCAGCACGCAGCCAACAGGCGGATTCGGTAGGCATGCTGGGAGGGCACGCTTGCCCTCCGCGATCGCAGCCCGCATGAACTCCTCGGCAGTGGCCAGGTCGAGTTCAGGCGCGGTGGGGACGATGAGTGTCACGGCGCAGCCTG
Organism: Polyangiaceae bacterium; assembly: GCA_020633205.1. Classification (NCBI taxonomy): domain Bacteria; kingdom Pseudomonadati; phylum Myxococcota; order Polyangiales; family Polyangiaceae; species Polyangiaceae bacterium. The sequence goes on along the minus strand of JACKEB010000014.1, from coordinate 643,653 downwards.
CTTGTCGTCGGCGGTCAGGCCGTACTCCGCGAGCTCGAACACCACCTTGGACCCGTCCGTGTTGCTCTCATTCTTGACCATGGCGTTGATCGGCACCTTGGTGTGATTCCAGACGCGTCCCTTGGAGTGGATGTTCATGACCTTGAAGTCGAAGTCGCGATAGTAGCAACCCTTGAAGTCGCCAGCGGCCACCTTCACGTCTTCCTGCGGCAGGCCTTCCAAGCTGTCAACGGCCAGCGCAGCGAGCTGCCCGCCAAAGCCCTTCATTGCGGCGCTAAGCATCGGACCACTCAGGGTGTGGCTCTGACCCGTGGGCAGCGTGACCTTCGCTTTCTCGACCTTGAAGTCCTTGGACGCACGACCGTTCTTGAAGTCGATCAGGATGCTCACGTCCGCTGCCTTGCCACCCGGCTGATCGATCTGGATCTGGATCCAGAACGCATTGCCCTCTTTGCCCGTCACGCGATAGCTCACGTCGCCTGCTGGAGCCCCGTCGCGCGTCGTCTTGTAGCGGGTCCATTGCCCCACGGCAAAAGGCAGAGGCACTGTTCCAGAAGCTTCTCCCGCCGGGGCGCTGGTTGCGCTGCCCGCGCTGACGGCCGCGGAGCTGGACGCGGCCGCGCCTTCTCCCCCTCCGCGCAAATCGTCGACCTTCTTGCAGCCGAGGCTCGCCGCAAGCAGGAGCACCAAGAATGAAGCCGTGCCGAAGGGTTTGCGCGGCGTTTTGCTGGAGTTGGGAGGGGAAACGAGGGTCAACATATCCTTCGCGTAGCGGCTCTGCTTAAACATCGCAAGGCTTCGGACTATCCTCGTGGGGATGCCCCGGAGGATCACGCGGTTGGTCACGCTGAGCGCCACCTTGTTGAGCGCCACGTTGCTCGTGCGTTGTGTCCTCCCCCCCAGCTTCGAGGGATATGAGTCAGCCGCTGGTGGCACAGGGGGAACCGGAGGTGCTGGCGGTGTTGGCGGCACAGCAGGCTCTGCGGGGACGACCGCTGGCAGCGCAGGCGTAGCGGGCACCGGCGGTGTTAGCGACGCCGGCAGCGACGCGATGGACGGCGGTATCAAACCGTGGGGCGCGCACTGTCAGAGCAGCGACGAGTGCGGGAAAGATCTGTTCTGCACCAAGGACATGTCGACGGCGGGGAGTTTCGCGCTCTACGTCAACGTGAACGCGCCAAGCTGCGCCTCGGCCTGCGACGCCGCCGAGCCAGGCTGTATGGGCCCCAATGGTAAAACAGGCACGTGCGTCGGCGTGGGCAAGAACGGCGCTTGCATCCAGCAGTGCGACATCGAGTTCGCGGGCTACCAGTGCGTGACCGGCAACCAGTGCTCCGCCGAATGGACCTTCAGCGGCTTCGGCACCTGCAGCATCAAATGCCAGCAGGACTCCGACTGCAGCTACATGGACGAAGCGACGAAGTGCCGCGCCGACGGGCTCTGCGACTTCAGCGCAGACCCCCAACCGCTAGACGACTGCTCTCAAGCGAACTGCAGCTGCTATCCAGATCCGTTCGGAACCAAGGGCACCTGCCGGATCCCTTGTGAGAACGACGGGGATTGCCCCACTCACACGGCTTCGGGCAAGCAGATGTTCTGTCCCATCTCGAACCCAAACCAACCCGCATACGGGTTCTGCATCATTCCGTGTGACAACCCTGGCGCCGCGGACCCAACGTGCGATCCCCTGGGGCTGAAGTGCGCGACCTTCGAGGGCAAAGACGGCTGCGCCGACCCGGATGCGCTGCTCTAGTCAGACCACGTTTTACCTAGAACCGCGGTTTCCCTAGAAGCGCAGGCGATAGCGCAACGACGCGCTGCTCGGGCCAGCGGCGACGTCGATCTGATTCGACGAGTCGTGGGAGAGCCACAAGTAGGTCCCGCCAATCAGACCGACCCCACCGACCACCCAGGAGATCCATGAGATGGTCGCGAACTGCTTGCCATCCTCAATCAGCGAATCCCCTTCGGCGTCGCAGCGCTGGTTGGGACAGTGGTCGTCCGCCTGATCGCGTTTCGAGTGCGCCATGCTTGCCGTGACCGCGCCAGCGACCACGCCAAGCACGCCAATGCCACCTACGACGATTGCAAGCGTCGGAGGCCCTGCTTCATTGGCCCCCGTATCCCCAGGGATTCGCCCCGGGGCAGAAGATCCTGCTGGCGGAGCCCCATTGGGCGTAGGCTCGACGGACTTGGGCAGCGGTGCGGGCAGTGTCAGGGTCAGCTCCTGCGCTCCGCGTTCGGAGATCTCGAGCTCGGCCTCGGTTCGTCCACCGTCTTCGGCGATCACGACGATGCGGTGCTTCCCCGGATTCACCGGGATCGCGACGCCGAGGCTTGCCTTGGACACCGCCTCACCATCCCGTTCGACCCGCGTGGATTCTGGGGCGCCGGGGGGGAGGAGCAATGTGAGGCGGGGTAAACGCGGCTCCAGCGCGGCAGCGCGTTGCTTCGCGATGGGAATGCGCTCGTCTCCTGGAGACATCGAAGCCGCTGCCTCGAGGAAATGAGCCCAGCTGCTCGCAAGCTCTCCTGCTTGCTCCTCGCAGAGGGCGAGGTTCAAGAGCGTCCCCGAAGCGTGCTTGAGCCGCAGGCTCGCCCGCAGCTTGGGGCAAGCTGCTTGGTAGTTGCCAGACTTCATGTCGTCACGCGCTGACTGGAAGAGCGCCGTCGCCTCTGCCGCTGGGTCGGCGCGACCGACGCTCGTTGTGAGCAGCAAGCCCGCGCACGTCGCGAGCACACTCATCACGCGAACTGGACTTGGCTGGTTGAATCGCATCAGTACTGGCGGTCGAAGGGATCGGCTTTGGGCGCTGGCGGCGGAAACGCCGCGCTCGGCGTGGCTTCAGCGGTAGCACGCCCCGTTGGCGAAGCGGTAGCTTTGGCAGCTGGCTTGACCGGGGTGGAGGCTGGTTTAGACGTTGCCACAACTGGCGGTTTCGGATGTGCAGGAGCCCTCGCCGCGGAAACGCTGGCCGCGGGCGCTGAGGCACTCGAGGCCGCAGTGGGGACTTCATCCGCTGAGCTCGGGACGGGACTGCTCGTGCTCGGGGGTGGCGGCTCAGGCCCCGTGGCGGACGCCGGCTCCGCGGGGAGGCCATCGCTCTGTTCGGCCGACGGCTGGGACGAAGGCACAGCACCGGAGTCGCTGCCGGGATAGCCAAACGCCAAGAAGAGCGCACCGCCGCACACCAGGGCCGCTACCGCTATCCAAGGCCAGCGCGCTCGAGCTTCTGGAGCTCCGCTGGGTTGAGTCTTGCTCAGGGTCGCACTCGCCAGCGTCTCGCTGGATGTCGGCGCACTGGCGGGCAACGTGAGTGATTGGTCCGTCGCGGGGACCAAGCTCATCGGCAGCGATACGTCTGGCTCGCTCTCGGCGAGCGCCGCGCGCAAGGCGTCCGCGAAGTCAGCCGCAGACGCAAAGCGGTCGGCCTTATCGAACTTCAAGGCTTGATCGATGACCTGGGCCAAGGCGGGAGGCACGCTGGAGTCCACGCTCAAGAGCTCCGGGGCCTCCCGCGTTGCCGCATGGATCAGCATCAGGTTCGCGTTCCGCGCCTCGTGCACGTAGCGCCCGGTGATCGCGAAGAAGAGCGTGGCGCCCAGCGCCCAGATATCCGTCCTCGATTCGACCTCCGGCCAGTTCGCCTCGGCTTGCTCCGGCGCCATGAACGCTGGCGTGCCCATGGCATTGCCGGTCAGCGTCACGCTGCCGGCGCCTTCCTCCACGAGCCGCGCAACGCCGAAGTCGAGGAGCTTCGTGCCGATGTGCTCCCCCGACTCGTCCTCGAGCAAGAAGATGTTGTCGGGCTTGATGTCCCGATGGACGACACCCTTGGCGTGCGCCGCTTCGAGCACCTCGAGGACGTCACACGCGATGCGCACCAGCTGACTGTAGTCGAGAGCAGGCGCGCGCCGAAGGCGGGTGTCCATCGACTCCCCGTCGAGCAGCTCCACGACCAGATAGGTCGCCTTGGAGATCGGATCGATGTCGTCGTCGAGGACGCGCAGCGCACCAGGGTGCTCGACGGTGTTGGCTACGTAGCCTTCCCTACGGAAGCGATCTCGCATCGCGAGCTGCATCGCGAGCTGCGGGTGCAGCACCTTGATCGCCGCGCGGCTCCGGTTCCGGTGGGTCGCCGCGTAGACCGCTGCCATACCACCCACGCCGAGCAGCGCGTCCAGGTGCCACTTTTCGTTCAGCGTGGTACCGACGCGCTCGGTCGCGATACTGAGCATGGCAGGGTCGGTGTTCACGGAGACTTTGAGTATCGCCCGCCAACGCTCGGTCGACAGCCCGAGGCAGAGACCCAATGGAATACCAGCGGATACGCCGTATCCTACCTTCCCCCACATCCTATCAAACGAGCCATCCTCGTGAGATTGCGGATGGAAAAGTGACGCTCGCTGGTCGCTGTCGGAGCACCCGAGTGAGGGGTCCGTTTCCCCACAGTCTGAATCCAGCCTGATCTCTTCTTTAATACGCAACTCGGCCGGGGACTGACCGACCGCGCCTCACATATGCTGAGTGCGCGAGGTGACACAGCGTCGCCTTTCGCGCCCTTTCCGAGGAGCACGCCATGAGTGGCCCAATGACGTTTCAGGTGAACACGGGAAACCCCGATCTCGATCAGCAGACGCTGGCTCAGTACCAGCAGAGCTACGCCGCCCAGGGCATGCACATGGCGGCCCAGCCCCTGCCCGGCGGTGGCTTCCAAGTGACGGTGACGCCCGCAGGCGCCGCACCCGCGGCCAGTGCGCCAGCTTCGAACAAGGGCTTCGGCGCCACCATGCCGCTCGAGGCAGTGCCGGAGGCTCAGGCGATGCTGGCCGCAGCTCACGCAGCCCAGCAGAGCCAACAAGCTCCATCCGCACCCCCAGCGTCTCCCCAGGGATATGCTCAGCAGGCCCCCGCAGCTCCCGCTGCTCAATGGCAACAGCAGCCACAGGCAGCTCAAGGCTATGCACAGCAGGCGGCGCCCGCGCCATCGCCAGCATACGGTCAGCCACCGGCTGGCTACGGCCAAGCAGCAGGGCAAGCCGCGGGCGGCTACGGGCAAGCCGCGGGCGGCTACGCCCAAGCGGCAGGCGGCTACGGTCAAGCGGCAGGCGCGTACGGCGCAGCCATGGGCGGCGCAATGGCAAGCGCCGGTGCAATGGCAGGTGGCGCGATGGCAATGGGGGGTGGCGGCGGCTTCGCTCCGGCCGGTGCCCCGGGGCAACAGCAACAAGGCGGCATGGTCAATCAGCTCGCCCAAGCCGTGGGTGCCCCGGCTCTCGGCGTGCAGCGCTTGCAGTACCTGCGCAAGGTGTATGGGCTGCTCACGGCTTCTGCCTTCGTGGCGGTCGTCGTAGGCTTTGCGGCAGTGTCTCTTGGGCCAACTCAGACGATGACTTCGCCAGAAGGGAAAATCGTCCAGGTTCCGATGATCGTGGGCGCAATGCTCGCCAACCCCAACCTGCAATACATCGCCTTCGGCGCGTTGTTCGTGGGAACCATCGTCGCCAGCTGGTTCAGCAAGGTGAAGTACCTGAACATCGCCGCGCTCATGGGCGTCGCCGCGTTGATGGGTCTCGAGATGGCTCCGATGGTGTTCGTCGCGCAGTACTACGCCGGTATGGGGGAGACGATGAGCGCCGCGCCGGTGCGGGACGCGTTCCTGATGGTGCTCGCGGTGTTCTGCTCGATGACGGGCTATGTGTTCGTGTCGCGCAAGAACTTCTCCTGGCTCGGTAGCGTCGTCGCCATCGGCTTCGTCGTGGTGTTCATCGGCTGCATCATGGCGTTCTTCCTTGGTAGCGAGCCGTTCAGCCTCGCGATCGCCACCGCCGGTGCGATCCTCTCGACGCTGACGCTGCTCTACGTCACCTGGTACATCTTCCGAAAGAGCGAGATGGATGACGCAGTGGGTGACGCGCTCGCGCTCCTTGTGCAGCTCAGGAACCTGTTCATGTTCCTGCTGCGCATCTTCATGTCGAACCGCTGAGGCAGCGCTCCACAGCTCAACCGCCCGCTTGGCGCTGCCTCGCGGGCGGTTCGCTTTTTGTGCCTTTGCGCAGACGCATTGCGGCGGCGAGCGTGATGCATGAAAACTGCGGCATGGCGCAAGACAGCGACACCAAAGACAGCGACGACAGCAAGAGCGACAGCGACAAGAAGTCGCCGCCCAAGGAAACCAGCCATACGACGGAGCACGAAGTCTCGATTCGCGGCGCGCGTATCCCGTACACCGCCACCGCCGCGACGCTGATCTTGCGGGACGCCGAGGATGAGCCGCAGGCCAGTATTTTCCACGTGAGTTATCTGCGGGGGGAGGTGGCGGATGCTGCCGCGCGCCCTGTGACGTTCGCGTTCAACGGCGGCCCGGGCTCCTCAGCCATGTGGTTGCACCTGGGTTGCCTCGGGCCTCGCAGGCTCATGATGTCAGACGCCGCTGCTCCCCTCCCCCCACCCTACTCCATCGTGGACAACGAGCATTCGCTGCTCGACATCACCGATCTGGTGTTCGTCGATCCAGTGGGCACGGGCTACAGCCGCGCTCATGGCAAGACAAAGGCCAAGGAGTTCTACGAGATCAAGCGGGATGCATCGTCCTTGGCCGAGTTCATTCAAACTTGGCTGACGAAGCACAACCGCTGGACGTCGCCGAAGTTCTTGGCGGGGGAGAGTTACGGCACGACACGCGCCGCAGCCATTGCTGATGAACTGCTGCAAGCCGGGGTGGTGATGAACGGCAGCGTGATGATCAGCAACGCGATGCACCTCGGCACCTTGGTGTTCGAGACGGGGAACGACCTACCCCATGTGCTGTACTTGCCGAGCTACGCGGCGGTGGCGGCGTATCACGGCGCCGTCAAGCCGCCGGGCGGCGATCTCGAATCTTTCCTCAAGGAAGCACGAGCGTACGCCATCGGTGACTACGCGCGCGCCCTTTTACAGGGCAATCAGCTGCCCGCAGAGGAGCGCACCCAGGTCGCGCTGAAGCTCTCCTACTTCACCGGGCTCAGCGCCGCGTGGCTCGAGCGGGCGGATCTACGCATCGAGATCGGGCGCTTCACCAAGGAGCTGCTGCGTGAGCGCAGCCAGGTCATCGGGCGCCTCGATGCGCGCTACATCGGCACGGATCCCGATCACGTCGGAGAGCTACCGATGGAAGACCCGAGCTACATCCAGCCGCTCGGGCCGTACACCGCGACGGTGAATCAGTACCTGCGCCAAGAGCTCGGCTATCCAGACACGCGACGCTACGAGGCCATCAGCTTGAAGGTGAACGAGAGCTGGAGCTGGGCGGACGACAAGCGCATGGGCTACCCGAATACCGCGGAGCACTTGCGGCGCAGCATGTTGATGAACCCTCACCTCAAGGTGTTCTTCGCGAATGGCATGTACGATCTGGCGACGCCCTTCTTCGCTACGGAATACACCGCGTCTCACCTGGGGCGGGAGGAACACATCCGCGCAAACGTCTACCAGGCAACCTACCCCGCCGGGCACATGATGTACGTGCATCCGCCGTCGATGGAGCGCCTGCGAGACGACCTCGAACGCTTTTACCGCGCGGCAATTCCCGCCTAGTAGGGGGCGCCAGCGCTGTTCAAACGAACCAAGTCGCACCCCAGACCGTCAGGCCCAGGACGACCAAGCTGAGGATGCCGGGGCCGCCCTTTGCGCGACGGTCGAATGCGTAGCCCAGCAGCGCCAGCGGCCACACGCAGACACTGGCAGCGAGCCAAAAAGGCCACGCAAGACCCGGCCAGCGCCGCCCGTCGTAAACGATGAGCAGCGTGACGATCAGCCAGATCACGATTTGCACCGGCACTTCGATGACCGGGATCAAGAGCCCCAAGAGCGCGAACACCGGCGGCGTCACTGCCATGATCGTCCCTACGGGATCCGGCTCTGCGTCACTCAGGCTCACTCCTGGCGAGCATACACCAGCCGCGCCTTCCGAAGTGGCGTCGCGTCAGACGCCGAAGTCGATGTCCGGGCCGACAGGGACGATCCCCGTCGGATTGATGGTGCGATGGCTCCCGTAGTAGTGGCCCTTGATGTGATCGAGGTGCACAGTCTCGGCGACGCCGGGTAGCCCGTAGATCCGCCGCGTGAACGCCCAGAGGTTCGGGTAATCCACGATACGTCGACGGTTGCACTTGAAGTGCCCGACGTACACGGGGTCGAAGCGAAGCAACGTGGTGAACAGGCGAACATCGGCCTCGGTCAGCTGATTGCCCACGAGGTAGTCGTTGCCCCGGAGCATGTCCTCCAGGCGATCCAGTGCTGCAAACAGGCGCTCGACGGCGTGTTCGTAGACGCTCTGCTTGGTGGCAAAGCCCGCCTTGTAGACGCCGTTGTTCACGTCGTCGTAGACCCAGGCATTGACCGAATTAATTTCCGCGCGCAAATGCTCTGGGTAGAGATCCAGGTCGTTGCCGCCGAAGTCTGTGTTGAACATGCGGATGATCTCCGCGCTCTCGTTGTTCACGATCGACTTGGTCTGCTTGTCCCACAGGATCGGCACTGTCACGCGCCCCGAGTAGTCGGACTTGGCCAGCGTGTAGACCTCGTGCAGCCGCTGCTTCTGATTTTCGTGGTCCGGGTAGTCTGCGTTGAAGACCCAGCCCTCTTCGAGCATCAACCAGTGCACCGCGCTCACGTCGATGGACGCTTCGATTTGCTTGAGCTTGCGCACGATCAGCGTGCGGTGAGCCCAAGGGCACGCGTAGCTCACGTAGAGGTGGTAGCGCCCGGGCGAAAAGGGCCGCGCGTTTGGCCCGCTGCCAACTTGCTCACGGAAGCTCGAGTCGTGGCGCACGAAGTGCCCCCCGGTCTTCTCCGTGTCGTACCATTGGTCGTGCCACTCACCGTCGATCAAGAGTCCCATTCGCGTCTCCTAGATGCACCCTAGGCTGCATAGGAGGCGAGCGCACCTCTAGCCTGGTTGCGGAGAGGGAACAGTCTGTTCGCAGCCTATTTGCGCTCGTCTTTACCAGTGGTGCGGGCCGCAGGCGCGGTGGTTTGCGACGAGTCGTAGACCATCACGGCGTCTCGACCGGCTGCCTTGGCGGCGTACAGCGCGGCGTCTGCCGCGCGGAACAGGTCCACTGCAGATTTTCCGTGGGCCTCGGTACCGGCAACGCCCATCGACGCGGTGACTCTACCCAGCGTCTGACCTTCGTGGGTGATCTCGAGCTTGGCGATCTCTTTCCGAGTGGCTTCGGCGCGATCATACGCCGCCTGCACAGAGGCCTCCGGCATCACCACGACCAGCTCTTCCCCACCATAGCGACACACGACGTCCGTGGTGCGGAAGCTGCTCCGCAGCAGCTGACTCACACCCTTCAGCACTTGATCCGCCGCGGCATGTCCGAAGGTGTCGTTGTAGCGCTTGAAGTGATCCAGGTCGATCATCACGAGGCTCACTGGGCGCTCGGTACGCGCGGTTCGGGAGAGCTCGCGCTGAAGCGTTTCCTCAAGGTAGCGTCTGTTGTAGAGCCCAGTCAACGGGTCGCGAGTCGCCTGCAAGCGCAGCGTGTCGCGGAGCTTGAGGTTCGCGAGCGCCAGCGCGATGTGTTCACCTACGCTGACCACGATGCGTTCGCGGCTACGCAGCACGCTTGCGTGGAGGTGCCCATCTCCAGGTTGGTTGCGCATATGCAACACACCCAGCGCCTCACCCTGGGCCATCATCGGGATGCAGGTGTATTCGCTCTGGCTATGCAAATCCGCATGGCCACAGGCTGGCGCGAGGCGTAAGCCACCATAGCGATGGCTGCGGCTCCGACGTAGCGCCCAGCAGCCCTCACTACTGAACTGCTCCGCGAGTCCCGGCTCATCACCCCACTGGGCAACCAGCTGCACCTGTGTGCGGTCGGAGGCCATCACGTACACACCTCCGGGTTCGCGACGGAAGATGCGTCGGCAGTAGCCGCTCACGACGAAATAGAACTCGTCCGTCGTCACGCAGCTCTGAAGCAGATCACCCATCTCGGTGATCAACCCTTCCTCTTCAGCCCGCTCCTCCATTGCCGCGATGCTGCTCTGCAGCTCGGCGTTGTTGTTGCGTAGCTCTTCCTCGATCCATTTCCGCTCGGTAATATCTCGAGTCATCTGGACCGCGCCGGTGACCTCGCCGGACTCCGAACGCAGGGGGAAGCAGTCGATCACGACGTAGCTGCCTGCCTCGACGGGCGTGCGCAATACGAGCTCCGCCCCGTCCACGCGGGTGCCACGTAGCGCGTGCTGCAACGGTGTATCCAAAGGTAGCACGCTCTCCTCGGTCCCTGGCCGCACCAGCTCGAAGTTGTTGAACCAGTCCGGAGGGGCCTGAGTGGAGGGCAGCATGAACAGACGGCGCGCCGCCTGGTTTGCGTACACCAGCGCACCCGCAACGTCACACACGACCACTGCGTCGGGTAGCTGCTCCAACGTGGAGTGCAAAAGTCCGCTCTCCAAGCGCGCTTTGCTTAGGTCGACGACCGTGTGCGGTCCGATGCTGGCCGGGGGCTGAGAAAGGGCGAGTGCCATACCGCGGTGAACGGCGCTGAAGCAGCCGGCTTGAGCCCGGGAGGGAGGTCTCGTAGCTTTTCTGGTTTCTGACGCAGGGATCGCGCCAAGAGTCACCAGCTGGCTCTTTTTGGGGGGTGAGGGCGCGATGCATGAGCCGGAAGTGGCCGTTGCGGGAACTACCAACCGATGACCGTCGTTCAACTCAAGCGGAGCGCTCGCGCAGACCACCAAGGTGGTGCGCGGGTCCGTGCGCTGGCTGAACGACTGGATGACGCAGCACTCGTCAGCGCTATTCAACGGGGCGACCGCGCAGCGGCCGGAGAGCTCTTCGATCGGCACGCGCCGAGAGTACGTCGCGTGCTGGTTCGAGTGCTCGGCAGCGACCCCGATATCGCGGACCTCCTGCAAGAGGTCTTCGTTCACGCGCTGCGCGATCTGCCCAAGCTCAGTGACCCAAACGCCTTGGGAGGCTGGCTCAACGCGATCGCCGTAAACTTAGCACGCCGTACGATTCGCAAGCGCACGCGCTGGCGCTGGTTACGCCCCGCACCGCCAGAAGAGCTGAGCGCGGTGCCCGTCGATGGGCACGACGAGAACGGCAGCGAAGAGCTCGTCGCCGTCTATCGAATCCTCGGGGCAATGCATGCTGACGAACGCATCGCGTTCGCCTTGCGCTTCATCGAAGGCATGGAACTCAAAGAGGTCGCCGCTGCCTGCGATGTCTCCTTAGCCACCATCAAACGCCGCCTGGCACGTGCCGAGAGCTTCTTCAAGGAGCACGCGAAGGCAGACCCAGCGCTCCAAGAGCGCCTCGCCAAGAGCGAAGGGAGGCAAAAGTGACAGCACTCCGTCGCCTAGGCGAAGAGGTCGCGAGGCAGCAAGACACGCAAGGCGCAGGTCGGCCTGAGCTAGCCAACGCGGATCTCGAGCGCGCTCGCGAAAAATTCCTCAAGGAAACACAAGCCCCTACCCGTCGCACTCCGCGCGTTGTGTTGTTGGCCGCTGCAGCCTTTACGCTCGGTGCGCTCTTCTTCTTCCTGCGCACTCCAGAAAAGCAACTGAGCTGCGAAATCGTCAGCGCCGGGCGGGCGTGTCAGGTGGGTGAGTGGCTGCAGGCGAGCAGCCAAACACCACTGCGCTTCAGCGAGGGCACGACGGTGCTACTCGAGCCCGGCGCTCAAGCTCAACTCAAGGCGATGAACCAACACGGCGCGGACGTCACACTTCAGGACGGCAAGGCCGTAGTCAGCGTGAGTCACCTGACGGGCGCGCATTGGTCCTTTGCAGCAGGGCCCTTCGAGGTCGAAGTCACGGGCACGCGTTTCGATCTGGAATGGCACGATGCAGAGCAGCGGTTCTTGTTGGTGATGCAAGATGGGAGCGTGCTCGTCACCGGTCCAACGCTGGGCGACGGTCGTACGGTCGTGGCGGGTCAGCGCCTCGAGATTGATCTCGACGGCAACGCCGAGCTGGCTCCTCAAGACAGCGCCGCGCTGAACCGTACCGAGCCGCCTCCGACGCGAGTGGAGCAGACGGCGGATGTAGACGCTGGCCCGACCGGCAGCGCAGCGCCCAGTGCGTCGAGCGCGAAGCCCGGCGGCCCCAAGCTAGCGCCCGATGCTGGCGCGAATTTGACCTGGCAGGCGTTGGCGCGCCAAGGCGAGTACAAGCTGGCGGTGCAGACCGCGGAGCGAGACGGCATCGATGGTGTGCTCGGCTCCGCCTCAGGCGGAGACCTACTGCTGCTCGGAGACTCAGCCCGCTACGCTGGACGCGCGAATCTTGCGCGCCAAGCGTATCTCACTGCTCGCAGGCGCTTTCCCGGGACTTCTGCGGCGGCGATGGCGGCCTTTTCCCTCGGGCGCTTCGGTGGTGGAGACGCCCTCAGTTGGTTCCAACGGTACCTCGCGGAACAACCGACCGGCGCCCTCGCGAGAGAGGCGCTCGGTCGCGTTTTGGAGCTGCAAAACTCCGGGGGCGCGGATGCTGCAGCTCTGGGCACCGCGAGGAACTACCTGGCGCGGTATCCGTCGGGACCTCACGCGCCCCTTGCTCGGGCGATCGTCAATCGCGCCGCAGCCTTGGCGGACGCTGGGCCGACCGGAGACGGCGAAAAGGCTGCGCCAGCGCCTTCGAGTGGCTCCACGCCAGCCCCCACCCCATCGGCGACCGAGTAGTAGTAGGTTCGAAGAGCGTGAGGGGCGTACGCATCATTGTCGGGTTGCTTGGCCTAATGGGGCTTTGCGCTGGACTCACTCTGCCTGCCATCGATGCAGAGGCGGCGCCGGCCCCCGCTGCGGATGCGCCTCGCATCGCCCCGCGCATCTTGCTCGTGGTGGAAGGCGAGCCCGGTGCGTTGTTCCGCCGCCTGCAAGCGGAGCTGGAACAGCTCGGCTTCAATGTCCGCGCGGAACAGCAGGGCGGCACGAGTCTCGCGGAGCGAGCGGGTCGCGTTGGTGCCAATGCAGCGATCCGCGTGCCGCGAGCACGCAACGCGGTGGAAGTCTGGGTCGCTGATCCGGAGGGCGACGCCTCCGTCTTGAAGGAAGTGATCGTCACCCAGGAGCCGAAGAAGGGCGGCGCTGACGACGCGGTCATCGCGACCCGCGCGGTGGAGCTGCTGCGCGCGAGCTTCCTCGAAATCCACCTGGAGATGCCCGAGCCCGCGCCGGCGGAGCCTCCGCCAGCTGACCTGAGCGACGCTGGGGCCGGGAGTACGGGGGGCGCCGCTGAGGACGCTGGCCCCACCGACGTCGCGCCGAGTGCGAGCGCCCCTGCGCCTCAGGTGCCCCCAAGCGCCAAACCAGTCCCCGCGGCGACTCCTCGCGATTCCTCGCGGCAATTGCTGCCGCTCGACCACGGCAAGGAGCTCCGCCTCGTCGGAGTGGTTGCGGGCAGCGCGAGCCCCGGCGGAGTTCCGGCGGACGGCCACATCGGGCTCGGCTTGACGCTAGACTTCTCTCGGCACGTGGCGGCCACCGGCATGCTGCTGACACCCAGCCTGTTCAGTCAGCTGAGCGGGAGTGAAGGCTCCGCTTCGGTGCACATGAGCTTGGGCCTCCTCGAGCTCGCGTGGACCGGCGGCACCCGACTCGAGCCGGTGCTCGGAGCTGGGGCCGGCGTCGCTTGGCTGATCACCAGCGGCGATCCATCTGCCGGCTTCGAGGCCCAGTCCGACGCTGGTGTAGTCCCCGTCGGGTTGCTGCGCGCGGGCCTCGGGTGGCAACTGAGCGACACCTTGCGCGCCGCCCTGGATGGTCGAGTCGGCGCGACCGCGAGTCGCGTCCGCGTCCGCTTCGACTCCAGGGAGGTTGCAGAGTGGGGGCGGCCCCTGGTGCTCCTCTCCGCAGGGATCGAGGTACGCCTTGACTGATCGACAGCGACCGTTTGCCTTTGCGGCGCTTGCGTTGCTGACGTTGGTAGCGTGTCAGGACACGGATCTCGTCCCTTTGACCAAACTCGGCAGCGGAGGCGCCGGAGGGAACTCGAGCGGGGGCACCGCCGGGACCGCGGGCACCAGCGCGAGCGGAGCTGGGGGCGGCGTCAACGGAGGCGCCTCCGGTTCCGCAGGGAATGGACTTGGGGGCACGCTCGGGGGCGGCGCGGGCGGCACAGCAGGTCAGGCGAGCGGTGGAGCAGGTGGGAGCACCGCAGGCACTGGTGCGGCGGGCGGCGGCGGTACTGCAGCCAGCGGAGGCGCAGCGGGCAGCGGCGGTGTGGCGGGCAGCGGAGGCTCAGCAGGTAGCGGAGGAGCCGCAGGCAGCGCTGGTGCTGCAGGCAGCGCTGGAGCCGGCGGGGCGGGGGGCAGTGGTGGACTGGGCAGCGGTGGTCTGGGCGGTGCTGGTGGGCTCGTCGGGTACCAGCTCGGGGTGGTGGGCGGTGGACTCATCATGTCACTCGGCCAACCGGGAGCAGTGTTGTCAGGCCTGGAGACGGAAACCTGGAGCAACGGCACGAACACCTGCCAGCTGAACCTGACGGTGAGCAACGTGACCTTCACCTCGGGTTGCCCGACCTGCGACTGGGGCTACGACTTCGACCTGCTCAACGCCAACATCGTGAGCGGCGATTGCTCGCCCCTGAACTACACTGCTGGCGACCCCTCGAAGCGCCCGCGAGAGAGCTACGGCATCAAGCACCTCGACGCCCAGAACGCGGAGCTCTGGCGCTTCAACGGCTCCTCGTGGGCCAAGGTAGGCACCGTGTTTTTCGGCGGTGACCCGCTGGATGCGAGCGACTTCACCTGGAAGTGGCCCGACCCGTAGCTGGTTCCGCGCGGTAGTTTCGTCTCGAGCTACGTCGGCCCCCTCTGGGAGCACGACGGGTGCTTCCACGCTTCTTGCGCTGCACCCTCCCCCCCAAAAATGGACAAACCCTCAAACTTACCCGATTTTTCATCAATACTCGAGGTTCACTAGGCGGCCCCCGGTGAAATAAATTGGGTGCGATTTTCCACGAGATCGTGAGCCGTCTCCGCTGGGAGAGGGCACCTCTCTTTCAACCGACGACAACGTCAAGTCAGCAGACGGGATCCCTTCTCAACGGATCCTTTTCTCGTCCCCGGCGCTCGCGGCGAACGCTCCATCACTGCAGCGATGGGCGTTGATGTTCGTCTCGCTGACTGATCACTCACCTTCAGCGCTTGTTGCGGCTGGAGCGAATGCAGACGTGCGTCTTCTGTTTGGAGGGTCAATGAAACTTCGTTCTGAATTACTTACAAGCAATCGTTCCAAGGCCGCGGCGCTTATTTCCTCGCGGCATATCAATCGACGTATGCATTTCGTTTGCGCGCTCGGCGCGAGCCTCGCGCTCGTTGCCTGTGGCGGAAGCGACGACACCACGACGACCGGTAGTGGCGGCAGTGCTGGTTCTAGCGGCAGTGCTGGCTCCAGCGGCAGTGGCGCCTCAGGTGGTAGCGGAGCTGGAGGCTCTGGCGCAGTTGGTGGCAGCGGCGCAGTTGGTGGCAGCGGCGCAGTTGGTGGCACTGGCGCAGTTGGTGGCAGCGGCGGAGCGACAGGAGGCTCAGGCGGCGTGGCTACCGGGGGAACTGGCGGCGCCGTTGGTGGCGCCGGCGGCATGACCAGCGGCGGCTCAGGTGGCATGGCCACGGGTGGTGTCGGCGGGGCGACTGGCGGTAGCGGAGGAACGACTGGCGGCTCAGGCGGCATGGCCACCGGCGGTTCCGCGGGGATGTCCAGTGGCGGCTCAGCGGGCATGGGCACAGGCGGAACAGGTGGCACCACAGGAGGAACCGGCGGAACGACAGGGGGAACCGGCGGAACGGGTGGGGCCACCGGCGGCACAGGTGGAACAGCAGGGACCGGCGGCACCGGCGGCACGGGTGGCGCGAGCGGCTGCACGATCTCCGGCAGCACGCGCACGAACCTCGCCCGCGGCGCAACCGCGAGCGCAAACACGACCTTCGGCGGCTACAGCGCGGCGCGGGTCAACGACGGCAATCGTAGCCACGCCCTCGGCGGCTCCACCAGCTGGTCAAACAACGGCTCGGTGCCCGCCTGGGTGGAACTCAACTTCGGTGCGCCCAAGCGCTTTGGTCGCGTCGATGTCTATGCGACCACCGGCTACATCATCCAAGACTACGAGATCCAGTACTACAACGGCACGTCTTGGATCACCATCACGGACGTGGTCGGCAACGCGAGCCTGATCTCGACCTCGACATTCCCCGCGGTAACGGCCCAGCGCATGCGAATCTACGCGACCAAGGGGTCAACATCCCAGCCAGGCTACACACGCATCAACGAGATCGAGGTCTACGACAACCAAGCGCTGGACGCGACCGGCAGCGCATCGTCGACGTATCCCAACTACAGCATCGCCAAGGCACACGACCGCAGTCGAGGCACCAACCTGAACGACGGCTGGACGAACGTGGGCAGCCTACCGGCGTGGATCGAGTTGGACTTCGGTGAGTGTCGCCAAGTAGACCGCGTGGAGTTCTTCGGCACCGCCGGCTACGTCGCGCGGGACTACGACATCCAATACTGGGACGGTTCCGCATGGCAAAACGCCGCCACCGTCGCCGGCAACACGAACGTTCACAACGTCCACTCGTTCAACCTCATCGCGACCGACAAGATCCGCCTCTTCGGGCGACTCGGTCCCGCGAACCAGAGCACTTACGTCCGAGTCAACGAGCTCGAGGCGTACTGAGCAGAGGAGCCCATCAAGCAGCAAATCCCAACACAAGTAGTCGGATCGAGACGCCCCGGGAGTGGTACCAGGCCGCTCCCGGGGCGCCCCCCATTTGAGCTCCGTCTCAAGCGCCTCGCGCTGTTTTCGACCCCGCACCACCTCCCGAATCAGCTGTTTTTCAGCCATTTTTGGGGGGGAGGCCCGGCTGGCCTACGCTTGCTCTCCAACCGCGCTTGACAGGGTCTGCAGAGATGATAGAAGCCGCGGTCCCAACGGGTCATTAGCTCAATTGGTAGAGCAGTGGACTCTTAATCCATTGGCTGAAGGTTCAAGTCCTTCATGACCCACTCTAAGCCGCGCTGAAGCGCGGCTTTTTTTTCAGGACTCTCTGACCTCGGCAGCCCGAGCTTAGCTCGGGCAGACTGCCTCGGTTTCAAGTCCTTCATGACCCACTCTAAGCCGCGCTGAAGCGCGGTTTTTTTTTTCAGGACTCTCTGACCTCGAGGCGACGACCTTGGTCGGCGCCCAACCTGACGACGAAGCGGTGCACACCTGGAGCAAGGCGGAGCGCTTGCGCGCCCCCACTCCGTTGGGCGGGCAAGCGCGTTTGCTCAGCGGCGACGCGAAGTGCCGCGAGCGCAGCTCGCACAGGCTCCCTCGGTTTCAAGTCCTTCATGACCCACAGCTAGATTGAGCGGGATTCCCCATCGAGGCGGGTCCCGTTTTCTGCTTTGTGGCCCATCCTATCTGTCACCTCGACGATGAGCTTTTCGTTTTCAGCTGCTTTGAGCACCATGAATCAACACGAGGAAGCGCGAGCTTTCGTCAGGCGCCGCATGGGGTAGGCCGTCAGCACTCGGAACGCAGCTAACGGGCGAAAACGCGATGGGCATTACACGATTCTTCAAGCAGCTCTTCGCAGCGAAGCCGCTCAAGGTCGACTACACGACTTTTACAAACGACCGGCTCCGCCAACTCTGGGATGAGCGAGCTGACCTCACCGATGAGGCTCGTAGCGCCCTGCAGAGCGAGGCCGAACGCCGGGGCATCGCGCTCGCCCGGCCTGCCGTAGGAAAGAAGAAGAGCAAGCGCCACGCGCCACCTTTGAAGTCACCTCCCTTCTCCGATTCGACAGATGAGCTATCGATCGGCTACCAGCCGGACGGATCGATCGACATCCAGTCGGGAGCTTCACGCGTTGTCCTCAACGAGCCGCGCCAAGACGATGATGGCCGCCCCCGCTCGCCCGACGGGCTAGACGTTGCGCGTCGGCTCTTGGCCAAGCTTGCTCCCCAGCGTTCCCTTGAGGAACCGGCGTATACGTTTGTCGAAGCGGCACTCCTTGCGGCCAGGGCGGGTGATTCGCTGCCAGCGTTCGCCTCCACGCGCAGAGGCTTGCTAGCCGAACTGTGTTGTGCAGCCGCGGCACGCGACTCGGAGCGTCTGCTGGCTGTGAGCGATAGGGACGAGCAGCTGACGTACTATCGCGATGCGCTCCTCTTGCCTTTCGACGCTCCCAGGGTCTTGACGCGATCACCTCAGAACCTGCATGCGATTGTGCTGACAGCAGCGAGTGACCGAGGTCTTGCTGAACGGCACCTCGCTGAACTCGCTGACCAAGATCTCCCCGACGGTTTGTTGGTGGAGGCGACGCTAGTCGCCCTCGATCTTGGACTGGATGCCAAGCCACTCCTCCGCAAATGGCAGGTTCCTCGCGGCAACGACGAGGGTGAGAGGTGCCATCTGTGGAGGGCAGCTGAGGTTCGGCGTACGGTGCGCACCGACCTCGAGGCAGCGCTTGCGCTGGAGGTGGAGCTGCCCGCCGGCTGGCGGCACGACGACGACGCCTCGCTCGCCGTCGCTGTTAGGCTCGCCCGCAGCGATCCGGCGCGCGCTGTCGCCATCGCGAAGGAAATGGAGGCTGACCTCCGACACATGAGCTGGCTACGAGGCTGTGCGCGCGAGAGCGCGCCTGGTGCTGGCGAGCTCGTCGACGAATGGATCTCGGCGTTCAACTCGGGAACGTACGATCCGTACGGCTACTTCTCGGGCGTCCTCGAGTCGTGCCTTTGTTTGGGCGACGTCACTCGCACAACTCGGTGCTTGGAAGTCGCTGGAGCGACTGGTTGGCAGGTCGCGCATGCGGCGCGCTGGAAGCTTGGGCATGTTGCAGAGCGTGAGGAGCTGCTGGCGGCGCTTCTGATTCCGCACACACCAGGGCTTGTAGCCGGTCGTGCCGTAGAGCCTCACGCCCTTCCCCTTGCGGCAGGAAAGGTCGTCATCCGACCGGGTTGGCTCGATTTCTCCGACCCACATCCAGTCGAAACGCTCTCGATCGTCGCGGCCCTGGGAACGGATTCGCCGGCCTGGATGTGGGACTGGCCGCCCTAAAGATCGCGGAGATGGCGAGGGCTCCGGTCATGCTCGCTCAGCCTCCGCGGCTTCGGGTCGACTTTGAGTGACGAGGAGCTCCCGCAGCTTGGCGATGCGGTTCAAGACCGCTTCCCTTCGCGCGTCGAGGTCGGCGCGCATGCGGTCGATGTGTTCGAGCTTGGTCAATAGCTGTGGGATGCCTTCCTCGCACGGCCCGGCTCCTTCGTCCGTCAGGCAAGCGGCCATCCTTCGAACTTCTCGCGTGGAAAATCCAACTTCGATGAGGTCGCGGATGCGACCGGCGCGTCGCAGGTCGGCGTCGCTGTAACAGCGATAGCCGTTCTCCGAGCGCCGTGCCTCCAGGAGCCCCGCCTTCTCGTAGTGGCGCAGCATGCGCTCGGTGATCCCGAGCCTCTCCGCGGCTTCCTTGATCTGCATCACGAACCTACGGCTGTCCTAGCACGTTGACACTAGTGTCAACGTCAAGAGGCGCCCGCCGAGGTGGCTCTAGGACCGAAGCGACCAGCCGCCGTCCACGGTGATGGTCTGCCCGGTGAGCCATGCGTTGCTCGAGTCGCCCAGGCGTAAGATCCAGGGAACGATGTCCGAGGTGATGCCCCGGCGTCCCAGTGGGACCTGGAGCGCCTCTCGCTCTTCAATCATGCGCGCGTCGTCTTGCTTCAGTCCCATCATTCCGGTCAACGCGCCGCTCTTGACCGGCCCCGGCGCGACACCGTTCACCCGCACGCCGCTCTCAGCGAGCTCCATCGCCCAGGACGTCGTCAGATGTTCCAGGGCAGCCTTGCTAGCGGCGTAGTGCGCCAGCATGGGCGCCGCGCTTCGAGACACGGCCGAGCTGACGCTCACGATCGCTCCCCGCGTCTCTCGCAGCGCTCCAGAGGCGTGCTTCACCAGCAGCGAAGGACCCACGATGTTCACCGCACCAATCTCGGTGATCGCCTCATCCGTGTAGGCGTCAATGGGGAGGGGCTTGCCCGCACCTGCGTTGTTCACCAGGAGGTCCAGGCGCCCCCACTTTCCCAACGCTGCTCCGACAACACTCGCGGCGCTGGATGGCTGAGCGCTGTCCAGCTCCAGAGCCAAGATCGCGTCACTGTTCGCCGCGACACGCTTGAGCCGGGCTTGGTTGCGGCCGGTGATGGCCACGCATGCTCCCCGTTCGACCAACGCCAACGCCGTCGCCGCTCCGATCCCGGAGCTCCCTCCAGTCACGATCGCTACCTTCCCTCGCCAACTGTCACTCGTCATCTCGGTCCCTCGCTTTCATTCCGCCAAGGGTCGACCCTCAGCGTGCGACTTGAACCTAGCGACTTGACGCTAGTGTCAACGTCAAGCCCGGAGCTCCCTCACCCGATCCAAAAGCTGCCCTTTGACCAGTCAATAATTCCACAAGGAATTTAAATGTTCCGTACTTGCCGGAACCTGGCGGCGTGCTCTCGCAGCTGCGGTTGCAGGACCGTGCTCGACTCCCGGGAATGGGAAGCCGTGTCTCATTTCTGACGAGTGCTCGAACGCTCAAAGCGCGGGAAGCTCCACTGACGCTGGGCGTAAGAGCCCGCATCACGACGCGCTCGGTGCGTACAAGCTTTGGAGTGATGAGTTGAGTTTTCCCGATCTTTCGACGTTCCTCGAGTCTCTGCCGACCATTCAGAAGCGGCGCAAATTGCTAGTCTTCAGCGAGAAAGTGTACGCGCCCACCGGCGAGAAGGTGACCGAGGGCTTCCGCTACTTCGCTTGCCCGATTGGAGCCGTGGCGGCCGCGGTGCGCCACGGCGACTTCGCCAGTCTAGTGAACTTGCCTTTCGCGCTAGACGAAGATGGCGATCGGGACACGAGCAGCGTGGTGATTGACCTCGCGTGGACGCCCTCTTGCTCCTTTGTCGCGGCTCAGCCCGTTGAGTATCGGGACCACGCACCGACGCCAGTCGCAGCGCCCGTCGTCTTCGAGGGTCCTGCAGCGCAGGCGCTCAAGGACCATGTGCTAGCTCTGGGAGAGTAGCTGCACGCGCCAGTCATTTCCTCGGGGCACTGACGAATGCGGATTCTTCAGGCGCTCGTAAAGCGCTGGACGACTCCGCTCCACGCCGGGTCGTCGTAGGACTGCTCGGTGTACGCGCCCGCGGTGTAGCGCTGAATCGTCGCTCGCCAGAAGTGCGTTGCGTCTGTGTTGTTCGCGCGCTGGCGCACTTCCCACGGGCCACGAAACAGGTCGAACACGGCGCAGGCCGCGGTGTATCCAATGCCTTGTCGGCGATAGCGACGCAGCACGAAGAACTCGGCCATGTCATGCACGCCCGTAGTGCCAGTTAGGCGACTGCGAACTTGCACGAGCGCAAAGCCAGCGGGCCGCCCATCGACGCGTAGCACGAATGGATGATGCCCTTCCGCGCTCCAGTAGGGCTCGAGGTCCACACCGCTGAAACGACCTTGCTCGTCGACGTCAAGGTCAGCCAAGGCGCTCCAGTCGTAGCAGTAGAGCTGCATCAGACGCTCGAGCAGTGGCTGATCCGTCAGCGCGGCGCGGACCAGCGAAAAGTTCGGCGTACTGACCACCTAGGCTCTACTTCTTAGCGAGCACTTCAGTGCCCAGCGCGGTGCCAGCGGGTTGAGCCCACTTGCCATCGAGCGTGTTACCGGAGACGCGATAGAGCACGGCGCCGGCACCCTTGCCAGCTTCGCCCCAACCGACGACGAACGTCGAACCTTGGAGCATGCCCACACCGCTGAAGGTCTTGTCTGGGTGCTTCCAGGTCACGTTGTAAACCGCGCCGCTTGGCTTGATGGTCACCTCGCCGGTGTACGGCTTGCCATCGCTCGCGTTGGTGCCCGCGGTGATCTTGTAACTGCCGTTCAGCCCAGCGGGTCCCTCGAGGGTCTCGGTTCCGGCACCTGTCTCCACCGCGCTAGTCCAGCGCCCGGTGAGCTTGCCACCCTCGACCTTGTACACGGCGACGCCGAACTCGGCCGCCATGCCCCAACCCACACCGAGCACGTCGCCCTCCATCAGGCCCACACCCTTGTACTGGGAGCCGTCGGAGATGCTCCAGGTCAGCTTGTATACGTCGCCGCTCTGGGTGATGGCGACGCTCCCTTCGTAGCCTCCCTCACCGCCAGGGTTGCTGGCAGAACTGATCGTGTACGTCCCGCGCACCGCTGCCGCGCCGGTGGTTCCCGGAACGGGAGCTGCCGCGGGTGTGGTCGCGGGGGGCGGCTCCTTCTTGTCTTTGCACGCGAGCAGAGCCAACAGAATGAAACAGGATCCGAGTCCAGCAAGCTTACGCATAGCGCCCTCCGTTGAAGTCGGCGGTGAACCGCCAGCCTAACGCTACAGCGTCTCGCCTCGAAAGGCCACGCCTTAGCATCCGCGCTGATTCCACCAGCGCATTCCCACAAACCCAGCAGCTAGTTCCGCGTGGCAATATGCCATGCCTCGAGATCCGCTGGCCCTAGCCTGCTGGTGCGAAGGCTTGGTGCTAGGGTCATAGCCGTAGCGTCTTCAAGTCGCCGGCTGGATCGGCTCGAGCTTCGGCACGCGAAAGCCCATGGCGCCCCAAGCTTTGAACAATCGCCACATGAATCGCGGGGAGTGCGACTGGTAGCTTGGGATCTCATCTTCGAACGCCGCGCCCTCCGGACGATCCTTCAGCATCGTCCGCAGCTCCACCGCGGGTGCGTCTGCGCCGAGGCGATCGCGATACACCGACAACCAGTGTCCTCCCTTGAACTCCAGGAACACGGGGGAGTGACAGCAGCTGGTCACCACTCGCTGCGTCCCAGCGTCAGGGGACAACCGATGAGAGCTCCTCTGCGCGCCGGCCTCGACGATCGCCGCCACGCACTTCAACTGGCTCATCATGGCGGACCCGGTCAACCGCGTCATGCTACTGGGAGCGGATGCGCTGCCTGGACCAGCGTTGAAGCGACACGCGACGGAAGCCGTAAGGGTCTTTCTTGCCGCCTACGGCAAACCCGCCAAGCCAGGGTCGCTTCCTCGCGGTAATTAGGGAGCAGACGTATTGCTCGGAGTTGGCGACCTGATACCCCCTACGCGCAACAGCGGCCCTACGCTGCCGGCTTGAGCCGTCGCCGCTTCCGGGCAATACTCACGCCATGCGGTGGGTCTTGGCCGGCTCCCTGGTGCTCGTTGCGTGCGGTGGCAGCCGCGCTACTGGTGCGCGTGCGCCTGGAGTCTCTGACCAGCCCGTGTCAGCTCCGGTGACCGAAGCGCCTTCCGATGCATCCGGCTCAGTGGCTGAGCCGACAGAGCCGCCGCCGATTGAAACCCCGGCTCCGGCTCCCACGGACCCGGCAGACCTTCCCCCGACTCACCTGACATCGACCCGCCAACCGCTTCCGGAACAAGTGGCGGGCATTCGCCTCGGGGGTCCCTACCGTGAGGCAGCAGAGCGTTGTGGCGGCATCGAGGTCAACGATCGTTTCCCAGATCTTGCGATGTGCTCCCTCACCCCCATCAGCGTCCCAGGCGCGAGAAGCTACGCAGGGATGGAGGTCAACGACGAGCGGGTGTTGGCCATCAGCCTGTATTTCGAGGACAACCCGCTGCCGCTCCTGCGAAACAAGTACGGCTCACCCGAGTACTTTCTGAGCGGCGCGACCCCAGAGCGCGTGACCTCTTTCCGTACAGAAACTGGCCGAGCCGTGGCCCTCTGGCGCCTGGCGGATGGCAACATCACGCTGCTACAGCAAGAGGACGATTTCGGGGTACGCTACGAGGCGAGCGCCCTTAGAAAGTCCATCGAAGGCGCGAACTACTAGCTCCCTTGCCGCCAACTACGCCATCCCGCACCCTGGTTCTCACGGTCCTCGCGATGTTGGCTTTCGCGATGAACTCGGTATTGTGTCGCTTGGCGCTTACGCGAACGCAGATCCTCACCCTCCCTGGACAAGCGGCACCCGATCTCGTCAGCGCGAGCCTCATGGCGCTCTCTGGGGTTTCCTGGGGGATCTACTCGTTGAGGGGGAGAGGACAGGCGAACCCGACATCGACCACCGCGGGGAACTTCATCCGTAGCGTTCCGTTCGTGATCGTCATGTGGCTCGTGAGTCCGCACGCCCATCACCCGACGGATGGCTTGCTGCTCGCGGCGCTCTCCGGCGGCCTGACCTCGGCTGGCGGGTATGTGCTGTGGTACGCCGCGCTGAGAGGCCTCCTGGCGACTCAGGCTTCAGTGGTTCAGCTATCAGTACCGGTATTGACGGCGGCGCTCGGGGTACTCTTCTTGAGTGAACGTGTTTCCCTGCGGCTTGCGCTGGCGGGCACCCTGATCTTGAGCGGGATCGCGCTGGCGATTCACAGCGCTAGGCGACGCTAGCCTTCGGGCAAAACCAGACGTACAAAGACGCCCCGCAATGACGCGCACGGAAGAAACCCACCAGACGAAGCCCACAGGGCGCAACGACTCAGCGACCCCGGTCGGTCCGGAACTCATCGCCGTCCTGACGTGCAACCAGCCAAGCGCGGGCTCCTCGCGGCATTCGCTGCGTGGTGTCACCCGGGTAGAGATCGGGCGCTCCACGGAAAGGCGAGTCCGTCGCGAGGGTGCCACGTTGCGCCTTGGGCTTCCTGACGTCCGCCTGTCCAGCAACCACGCGCGCCTGGAGCTCGTCGATGGGAACTGGTGGTTCGAGGATCTCGGCTCGACGAATGGCAGCAGCATCAACGGCGGCAAAGCATCACGCTGCCTGGTGAGTGATGGCGACCTGCTCGAGCTTGGCTACAGCTTTTTCTATTTCCTCGAGGCAGTAGCCGCTGGTGGTCGACCGAACGATCAGGCCGCTTCTGAGCTCAGCACCGAGCCAGGCCTGGAGACACTGCAAGGTCCCCACTACGCGAACCTGGCACGCCTGATGCGCATCGCCGCGTCACCGGTGGCGATCCTCCTCCGAGGGGAGACAGGAACCGGCAAGGAAGTCCTGGCCCGGGCCGTTCACTCACTGTCCAAGCGACCCGGTCCGTTCATTGCGGTGAACTGCGGTGCGATCCCCGATAGCTTGCTCGAGTCTCAGCTCTTCGGACACCAGAAGGGCTCGTTCAGTGGAGCGATTCGAGATGAGCTTGGCTTCGTGCGCAGCGCCAACCAAGGGACGCTGTTCCTTGATGAAGTGGGGGACCTACCCGCGGCATCCCAGGCGGCCCTCCTGCGTGTGATTCAGGAAGGGGAGGTCGTTCCGGTCGGTTCTGCCAGGCCGATCAAGGTGGACGTTCGCATCGTCTCTGCGACCCATCAGCCGCTCGAGGCACTCATGGATTCTGACCGCTTTCGTCGCGATCTCTTCGCGCGCTTAGCTGGCTTTGTGCATGCTCTGCCTCCGCTCCGAGAGCGCCGCGAGGATCTTGGGTTGATCATCCGTCGGTTGGTCGAGGGCCTCTCGACTCC
Organism: Polyangiaceae bacterium; assembly: GCA_020633205.1. Classification (NCBI taxonomy): domain Bacteria; kingdom Pseudomonadati; phylum Myxococcota; order Polyangiales; family Polyangiaceae; species Polyangiaceae bacterium. The sequence continues at coordinate 618,198 of JACKEB010000014.1, read as the reverse complement.
AATCGAGACCCTGAAGCCAGAGGTTGCGCGCGCGCTGCTGCGCTATGACTGGCCGCTCAACGTGCGGGAACTCCAACAGTGCCTCGCCACGGCGTGCGTCCTCGCCGCCGCGGGCGTAATCAGGCTCGAAGACATCCCACCTGGGGTCGCTGAAGCCGCTCGGCCGGAGTGGAAGAGCGCAGAAGTCAGGCGGAGCAGCTTCCCGGCAGCTACAGCGCTCTCAGCTGAGGACTCCGAGCTGCGACGCGAGCTTGTGGGTCGCCTCAGTGCGACCGGCGGCAACGTCAGCCAGGTCGCGCGTGACATGGGGAAAGCTAGGCAACAAATCCAACGCTGGATCCGCCGTTTCGCCATCACGCTTAGCGAGTACGAATAAGCCACTCGACGCTCGACCGCCAGGACACGCAAGGAGTGCTACATCACGCCATGCTCCGTCGCGCTCTGCTGCTACTTCCACTCCTCGTCGCCTGTAGTTCAAACGACGCGCCCAGCAACGCGAGCGGCGGCGCGGCAGGCAGTACAAGCGGAGGCTCTGCGGGAAGCAGCACCACCGGTGGTGCAACGAGCGGCGGCGCTGGCGGAACCGCAAGCCCTGGCGGGAGTGCAGGCTCGAGCCTCGGTGGCAGCGCAGGCAATCCAATCGGCGGCGTGGCCAACGCTCCAGGCTGCCCCGCGCCCATCACCGAGCCGAGCTGCAACGCAACCACAGGGCTGACAGCACCACTCGCAGATTGCTCCACCGACCAGCCTTGCAACACCCTGTCCACGGCGCTGGCTCCGCCGGACTGCCGCACCACGGCTAGCAGCCGCCCGGCATTTGACGACAACCCACCGCGGGCGTTTCCCGACGGTATCGGCGGCGCGACGCGCTATGCGTGCGTCTTCGCTCCGTCAGACGCAGCGTCTGTCCCTCGCCCCCTCCTGCTCTTCTTTCATGGCAGCCACGGGGACGCCAACAACGTCTACAACAGCACCCTCCTGAGACAGAAGGCAGAGACCGCGACCCTCGGCGGCAGCGGCGCCGCCGCAGGCTTCGTCCTCGCCTCCGTTCAGGGCCGCAACACTCACTGGGTGGGCGTAAACACTCCGGGCTCCCATCACGACTACTACTACCGCGACCTCAGCTCGCCGAGCTGCAACCCCGACGTGCGCAACGCAGACAACATCGTGGATGGCTTGGTCGCCGAGGGCATCGTCGACCCCCAGCGCATCTACGTCAGCGGTTGGTCCAACGGCGGCTTCTTTGCGGCCATGTACGCCATCGCTCGCCACGCGACATCGACTCCGGGAGGAAACAAGATCGCAGCTGCAGTTTCCTACGCCGGAGCGGATCCGTTCTTGAACATCGACGACAGCGCGACACCCTCCTGCCGACTCAATCCGTACCCCAAGTCGAGCCTCCCGATTCAGCTCGTGCATCGCGCTTGTGACGGCATCGTGCCGTGTGACGCGGCCCACCATGCTGCGGGCACCGACCAAGGCTTCGACGTCGAGTCTTGGGCTACGGCCCTGGGAACCCAAGTCGGGGCTGGCGTCGAGGACTTGATCATCGCCAGCGATGGCAGCAGCGAAGTAGCGACATGCGACCCGGGCTGCACGTCCGCTCAAGGCACCCTACCCCACCTGCGCTGGCCCGATGGCGTCGCGGATGGGAGCAACCAGGACTACGAAGTGCGGATGCTCGAGTTCCTCGCGGCTCACCCGCTCGCGCCATGAATTTTCCGCACGGTATATAGCCCAGCTCAGGCGAAGGAAGCTACTTGTCCTTCTTCTCCAGCTTCTCTTCGGTATCACGCTTCTTCACCGCGGCCTGGCACGCATCCATGCTGTCAGGCTGTGCTTGTTGAATCAGCTTACAGTAGCACGCCCGCTTCGCGGGTTCGTCGTGGGCGCTGTCGGCACACGCCAAGTAGGCGGACCAGTTCTCGTCGCTGGCGGTGATGGGGGCGAGGGGCACACCGTGAGCGATGCGCTCCAGTGCCCACGCTCGGACCTCGAGGCGCTGAACGCGCTCTTGCGCCTTCTGCGCCTCGGACTCCGCCCCGCTCGCCGCAGACGACGCACTCGCCGCTTGCGCCGACGCGCTCATCGCCACCGATGCGGCCGAGTTCGCGGCTTCAGCCTTGGTGGAGGTGCTGGCCTCCTTCTGTACCGAGACCCAAGCCGCCGCGACGGACGCTACCGCGGGGATCACAGCCAGCGCCACCGGGAGGCCCCAGCTCGGCCTTGCCGGGGCGGGCTCCGGCTTCGGCTCCGCAGGCTTGGCCTCGAGCTTCTGCTCGAGCGCGGCAAGCCGGCGCTCGAGCTCAGCGACGCGTGTGTCGTCTTCCACGGGCTCCCTCTCCACTGAGCAGCAGTGTAATCCCGAACCCGTGTTTTCAGGTAGAAATGGCTCGACCAGTCAGGCGGCAGCTACCGCGCGAATCGCCAGTAGCCGCTTGTAGAAGAGCCTCGCCCGCGCTTCGACGTTTGCGGGTTTCACCCAATTCCAGCCCAGAGCCTGCCAATCCGGGTCGTCTGGGTCCAGTCCCAGGGACTCGACGAAGGCGACGCCGGTGACGAAGTAGTCGCGCTTGTACGCGAACAGATAGGCGACGCCGTCTCTGCGCGCGTCTGCCCAAGCGGCGTGGGCTTCGTCGTAGCTCGAGAACCAGTGGTTGAGCACACCGCTCGAACTGTAGAGCAGCGTCCCATGTTCGGAGATCTCGACGTCACCGCTCAGGGCACGTAGCGCATGCTCCCAACTCGGGAAGCCGCACTCCCGCGCGACGACCGCCAGGCAGTGCTTACGCCTGAGCTCCCCGCCTTGGGCGACAATCGCCGCGTCATCCGCGCGACGGAGTTCGGGCAAAGCGCGCAGCCGCTTTACGGCGGCTGGATCACTACGCATCACGGCACGGTGCAGGAACTTCGCACGCAGCTTGAGTTCCTTGACTGGATCTTGTGCCGCGGCTTCGTTTCCGCGCGACATCAGGCGCCCCCAGGATCGAGCGCAGGCACCATCCCAGGCACAGCTTCTTCCGTGAGTGGCAACAAGCGCGAATCCTCGAGGGCGGCGATACGATGCCCGACCCCTGCCAGGTACGCAGGGTCAGACGCGAAGGCCAGGAACGACTCCACGCTGGCTTGCTTCACCAAGAGCATGGCGTCCCAGGCTTCTTCGGTCGGGCCAATCAGAAACGGCGCACCTCTCCCCCAAAACAGGATGCTTCCACCGGACCTCTGGAGCAGTGGCAGCGTGTGCTCCATGTAGACGCCATATGCGGCTTCGCCGCTGACGGGTGTGCTCGGGGCAAGCTCTGGGTGCGCTGAATAGTCCGCGACTTGCCGGTACTTCAGCAGGTTGAGCATCACCACGGGGCCTTGAAGACCACGCTGTACGAAGTCGCGGCCCGCGGCTTCGGTCACTTCCAGATACGTGCGCTGGGCGCTGGTCACCATCGGAGACATCTCCCTCTCATCCGCACGGATGAGAATTGAATCAGCCGCTACCCGCTCCCTCGGCTTTGAGGATGTCGCGTCACGATGTGATCACGCGAACAAAAGACACACAAGCAGGGTGAGCACTCTTTCCGGCGGGAAGGGCGCCCCTGCGGCACCCAGGACGCGAAGTTATCACGGGCGCTCCGCCTCGCAACCGTTAGATCCCCGACGTAGTCCGCTCTTCCCTGGGGGTGGGAGTAGCCGCTATTCTAACTTGATTAAACCTCTACTCACCCTCTCCATCGGCGCGCTGTGCCTCGGCTTGACCGCTGCGGCCCACGCTCACCCCGACTCAATCACCTCCCTCGGGCTAACGCCGCTCCCGTCCAGCTTCAACGCCACGGAGTGCAGCGACTGCCACGTTAGCCCCAGTGGGTCTTGCGGCACGGCCGGAGACCCGCTGGCCCCGTGCCTGAATCCGTTCGGAAAGGCGTATCGCCTGAGCGGTTGGACCACTGCGCTCGGGGACGCTGACACCGACGGCGACGGGCTCAGCAACGCAAGCGAGCTGGGGACCACAGGTTCAGCGGGGTTTCACGCCAGCGCAGAGGCTGCGGGCTGCGATCAGCTGGCGTGCGCCAGCGGAGGCGGAGGGCGCGTGGCGTGCGGTTCCAACGTGGACTGCATGGCGACGCGGGACGCCAGCCCAACCTACAACTACATCTTCGCCTTCGACTGCGCCTTGCACACCGCGGGCACCGTGTCGGGCACCGGCGCTTGGAGTTGTAGCAACTTCGACGAGTGCGCTTCACATCCGTGTGGATCCAATGGGGTCGGGGGCCAAGACGCCATGGGCTGCAATGAGATAGCCTTCTCAAGCTGGAGCCCACCGGGCTACACCTGTAGTTGCGCTCCTGGCTACGGCTTCAACGGCTCCACCTGTGTCGTGCAAACGGAGTGCACTGCTGGAACCGATGACTGCCACCCGCTAGCGGTATGCAACGATCCCAGCTCCGCGTTTGGAGATTTCACATGCACCTGCCCAGTTGGCTACACGGGCAACGGCCACGGCGCCTTCTCCTGCCAGGACACCAACGAGTGCACCGGTACTCCATGCGATGTGAACGCAACCTGCCTGAACACACCGGGCAGCTACACCTGCACTTGCAAGGCCGGCTACGTGGGAGACGGCCAACCTGGCGGCAGCGGATGCAGCGACATCGATGAGTGTGCGGGCCACCCCTGCAGCGGCTACGGCGAGGGGGGAGATGATGGGCAAGGCTGCACGCAAACCGCGAGCGGCGCTTGGACTGCGCCCGGGTATGCCTGCAACTGCAAGCAAGGTGCCTCATCCGACGGCACGAACTGCGTCGCAGAGGACGAGTGCGCCCTAGGCATCGCCGGCTGCGATCCAGTCGCCACCTGCAGCGACCCGTCGACGGCGCTCGGCGACGCGACCTGCACGTGCCCGCCGGGGTACACCGGCGACGGCACCACCTGCACTCAAGACGGCACCGGCGGCAGCGCTGGATCCGCGGGGAATGAGGCTGGCGGAAGCGCCGGTGCGTCGGCAGGTGGCAGCGGCGGCGCGGCTGGTTCGGCGACCGGCGGTTCTGGCGGCGCGAGCGCAGGAGGCACCGCGAACGCCGGCTCGGGCAACTCCACGGCGGCCGGTGGCACTGCTACCGGTGGCGCTGCGGGTACAAGCGGCAGTGCTGGTACAAGCGGCAGTGCTGGTACAAGCGGCACTGCGGGTACAAGCGGCACTGCCGGCACGAACAGCGGTGCGAAGTCCGACGATGACGGAGGCTGCGGCTGCAACGTGTTGAGCAGCGAGCGGCGCCCCCTCGGTGCGGCTTGGCTCTTAGCCCTTGGCTGGATGCTGGTGCGACGCCGACACCGAAGTGCCTGAGGCGTCGTTCGCCTGCTTCTCCAGGCGCCAGGCGCGCACCCGCTTGTAGACGCCAGCGCCGATCAGCGCCGGAGTGGCGACGACGCACACCGGGCATACGGCGCCGAGGAGCACTCCGCTCGCGACGCCGAACGCACCGATCCCAAGGCCACTCGCCAGGAATGCGTTGCCGTCTTTGCGTGCCTGCGCGGCGCCTTGTTCTCCAGTCGACTCATCCCGGGGCGCAGCGCTCGCCACGCCCTCGAACTCGCTCTTCAGCGTCATGAATTGCTCCTCGTCTCCGAGGTCAGAGCCGCGGGGCGTACAAAGGGTTCAGGCGCTGGACTCGCAGTTCGCGATCTTCTGCGTCACCCGCACAGATGGCTCGAAGTGCTGCTTGCGCACCTCGACGTATGCCGGAGCATCCCGCTCTACTTACTCAGACCACGCAAGCCCGGGCCTGGCCCCGCGGCTCAGGCGTTGTGGCAACAGCTGCTCAAGCGTCCTTGAGCAACCCCTTGCCGGGCACGAAGTTAATCTCGAGACGGATCCCATCGGGATCTTCGAACAGCAGTGAGTAGTAGCCAGGCGCCCACTGAGCCTCCTCCGGTGGATGCACCACAGTACCACCGAGCTCTTGCACGAGCTCGTGCACCTTGTCCACGTCCTCGCGCGTTCTCGCACGGAAACAAACATGATGCAAGCCCACGCGACGCTGAACGAAGCGCTCTGAGGCGTGCTCGGTATCCGCCGAGGAGATTGCCAAGCCCGTACGTCCTCCGACGCAGTAGTAGAAGCCATCGAAGTCCATCACCGGCTTCATGCCCAAGAAGGGCAAGAGACGCCCATAGAACTTTCGTGCCTCCGCGAAACGACTCACCGTGAGCTGCACGTGAGCCATGCCGTTGATCTCTATCCCCGCCTCGTCAGTCATGAGCCGCAGGGTAGATCTGCGAACCCACTACCGGCGCTGAAGTTTTGCAGGCGCCGACTGCAAGCACGCACGTGCGCCGCTCAGCGCTCGGGGCCGGGCACCGCAACCTCTCCCGGCTCGAGCTTGAAGCGCTTGGCGACCTCTGGCGGATCCTGTTTTTTGCCCATCCGGTGCACGCGCGTCACCAAGAGCTCCTGGCCATCTTGAGTCAGCGTCAGCGTGTCATGATGGTCGGCTTCGATGCAGTCGAGCACCCAGAGGGCCTGAGCTGTGGTCTTCGTCGTGCAGTTGAGCGGCATCGCGACGATGCCCTCCCAGACTTCATTTCCGCCGGGGTCACTCGACGCGACGACCAGCGACGGCCAGGTGTATTCGACACTGCTCCCGGGTGTCTCCCCTTCGGCGACTGCAAAGGTGCCGATCAGCCAAACCTCGCGGCGGTGCTCGACGGGCTGAGCACTGGGCTCCGCTGTCGTCAGCGCTACCGACTCAACTCCCGCAGGCCTTGGCGACATTGCCTGCTGGGTTGGCGCGCGCGTCCCCGAGTTGCACGCACTCAGCGACAGTATCAGACAGCACACCACCCATTCCGACTTGGACATCGCTCCGACTCCTCGAAGGTTATCCGTGTGGTATCGCCGACGCTTCCCAAACCTGTTTGAACCTCGCGTCTTTTCACGCCTCGCCTCCTCCAGGCGACCCAGCCTCGATGTGAAGCTCGGTTCACTGACGGATAACGTGAGCCAACATGGGCCCAGAAAAACGCCACCGGGGCGCAGGCGACTACGAGGCACGCGACTTGCTACACTGGCGCGACATGTCTCCTCTCCCCCAAACCAGACTGCGATCGCCACTCCTACCGCTGCTCGGCGCCTTGTGTTTGGGCGCCCTGGGTGTGAGCGCTTGCTCCTCAGATGACAACGCGGGTGGTAGCGGCGGACCCGGTGGCAGTGGAGGCTCTGCGGGCAGCGGCGCGAACGGCGGTAGCGCGGGAACCGGGGGAACGGGGGGAACAGCAGGGAGCACAACCGGTGGCAGCGCTGGCACAGCGGGAAGCGAGAACACCCGTAGCATGCGCGTGGGCTTCTCCCCTTGGCCTTGGGACGCAACCGTTTCCGCGGTGAATGACACCTATGACAAGATCGCGACCCACGGCGACCTGAACGCCCATCACCTGGACGGCGGGATCCCGTGGGAAGAAGCGCTCGCGGGCTCCGCCTACCCGGCCAACGTGGAGAACGAGTTGAAGGGTCGGGTGTCACGCTTGGATCCGAGCAAGCCGACCTACCTTGCACTTGCTCCGCTCAATCCCGCACGGAACCAACTCGCGGACACATGGGGAGCATCATCGAATATGCCTCGGGAGGGCGCGTGGGCCACTCGGGACTTCGACTCACCAGAGGTGCAGACTGCTTACGGCAACTTCGCCCTCGACCTGATCGACCGCTTCCAACCAGACTACTTCAACGACGGCATCGAGGTCAGTGAGCTCTTGCTCAATGACTCTCAGGCGTTCGACAAGTACGTCGACTTCGCCTGCAACGTCTACACGCGCATCAAGCAACAGCACGCGGATCTGCCTGTGTTCGTGTCTGTCGCGCTGAAGCATCCGGACTCGGCGGATGCGAAGACGATGCAACAGAACTTCGGCAAGCTCCTGGCCTGTACGGATTGGATTGGGGTGAGCACCTACGGCTATGTGTTCTACGGCCACGCGAACGCCGGTGACCCAGACAACCTCCCGGAGCGTTGGCTCTCCCAGGCGCAAGATATTGCCCCAGGGAAACCAATCGCGATCGCGGAAACCGGCTGGATCGCCGAGGACCTAGTGATCCCGACCTACAGCGTCAACGTGAAGGCCAATGAGGAGAACCAAAGAGCCTACGTCGCTCGTATGCTCAAGGAAGCCAACGCGCTCGACGTGCGCTTCGTGATGTGGTTCACGGTCGTCGACTTCGACCCGTTCTGGAACGGGCTCCTGGGGCAGGACCCGCTCGCGCAGATCTGGCGGGACACTGGCTTGTACGCTGACACGAACACGCCTCGCACAGGACTCGGCGAGTGGGACACTTGGCTCGCCCGGACCTGGTCACCCTAGCCTGAAGAGCAAGTATCAACGCGGAAACGCGCTCAGGCCAACACGGGGGCGCTGACGCTGTACTCACCCGCCTCTTCCAAGACCTGCTCGAGCCATGCCTCCGCCGCCTCACGAGTCGCGAATATGCGCTGTGGCGAGGGCGGAGGAGCAAGCCAGTTGGTAGCGATGATCATGCCTCGCAACACCGGGTTTCGCAGCACGATTGCCCCCGCGAGCACCACACGCTTGAGTTCCGCTTCGTGCCGCTTGATGTAGTTGGCCACCACCCGGCGATGGCGAGCACCCAAACCGCTGGCACCGTCCGCTAGGTGCAGGACGACGTGGCGTCCGCGCGCGACTTGGCGGCGCGACGCTTCCAGGTATGCGTCGAGGTCTTCATCGCTCACCGGATGCTCCGGCCAAACCACCACCACCGAGGGCCAGTGGCGCTCGTCGGTCAGGATGCGCGCCATCGGCCGATCACACCACTCACCTCACACTCCGTCCAGTGAAAGACGCGTGGAAATTACACGTGGCGACAACCACGATCGCCTGCGTACCTACGCCGCTCACTGTTGAGCACTTGCTAGGTCGCGCGTGGGTTACTTCAACACTTCACGCAGCATGCGCGCGAGCTCAGGTGCACGAAACGGCTTCTTCAAGATGTTCGCGTCTTGACCCACCGCGGAGAGGTGCTGCTCCGCGTAACCCGTCATGAAGATGATGTTGAGCGAAGGCATGCGTTCCCGAGCGCGCTCCACCAACTCTGGACCTGAGGCAGTTCCCCCCAGCACCACGTCGGTCAGCAACAAATCCACGCTCGTTTGCTGCAGGATTTCGAATGCGTCCGCGGCTGTCGAAGCTTCCAAAACACGGTAGCCAAGCTCCTCGAGCACAGACACCACCGTACGTCGAACGGCCGGGTCGTCTTCGACAACGAGGACCAACTCGCCGCGACCACGGGGTTGCTCGGCGGCTTCTTCCGGCTCCACGTGGGGAACGAAGCCGACGCGGGGAAGGAACAGCTCAACGCTGGTACCCGCTTCAGTCTCGCTGTGAATGCGTACCGCGCCGTGGCTCTGGGTGACGAATCCATAGACCATGGAGAGGCCGAGACCACTGCCACGCCCGGTCTCTTTGGTGGTGAAGAACGGTTCGAAGACACGCCCGAGATGTTCGCGAGGGATGCCGGTACCGGTGTCAGACACCGCGATCTTCACGTACTCCCCGACGACCAGGCCGTCCTCCGCCACATCCACACGGAAACGGTTCGTCGAGACCATCAAGATCCCACCATCTGGCATGGCGTCCCGCGCGTTGATCACCAAGTTCAGAATCGCATTCTCCAGCTGACTCGCGTCGACCAGCACCGGCCAGAGATCGCTGCATAGCTGAGTTTCGATTTCGATGTGTTCGCCGAGGCTGCGACGGGAGAGTTCTAGGACGTCCGTCACCAATGAGTTCACGTCCGTCGGTTCGGGATTGAGCATCTGCCGGCGGGAGAACGCGAGCAAGCGCTGTACGAGAGCGGCGCCGCGCTCGGCAGCGGTTAGAGCGCGGTCCGCGAGCTCTATCACTGGACGGTTCTCGCCAGCGCGCACCTTTAGCAGCTCCAAGCAACCGGTGATCACCGCTAGCAGGTTGTTGAAGTCGTGCGCGACACCACCTGTCAGTTGCCCCACGGATTCGAGGCGCTGGGCGTGCTGAACGGAGCGCTGTCGCGACAGGATTTCGGCGAGCTTGCGTTCGTTTTGCTCGAGCTCCTTGGCGCGAGTGGCGAGAGCCTCTTCCTTCGCAAGCTCCCGGCTTCTATCCCTGAGTCGTACGAGGGTCCTTTGCGCGCCATCGTCGGCAACGAACTCGCGACGCTGAACCTCCCAGGTGTCCGCGAACCGGTGGCGTAGGCTGCTACCGTGGGCGCCAATCAGCTCGGCCCTCTGGGCGCTCAGCAAATCGCAGAACGCAGAATTGCACTCCTGAATGATTCCCGCGGCGTCCTCGATGCACACCGCGTCGTCTAGAGCGTCCAGCAACCGTCCCACCTAAGCCCTGGAGTATGTCACAGCTGCGGATACCAAGAGAACGCCACTCCGGAATGCCCGCGTTTTGCAGCAGGAAAGGTTGCTTGTTCGCGCCTCCTGGCCGCGAATTCTCAGCAGCAAGCTGCGGATTCACGGGGGCTCGTGCTCTGGGCCGCTCGCGCAAACCTTGTTGTGAAGCGGTGCGGCGAGACATCATTGCCTCAAGATGGCCCCCACCTTCGCTCGCTTGGTCCCGCGTCGTGTCCACCTGCTCGCTACGTTGTTGTCCCTGTGTACTCCACTCGTAGTGGGCTGCGGAGACGACACCAGCGAGCCGGCGGAGAATCCTCACCCCTCCCTCGACTTGCCGGTGGATCAGCGAGGTCCCTACCAGGCGGGACACGTGAGCTACGAGACCACTTACACCCCCGACGGGGAGTCAGAGGCGCGCACGATCCTGGTCCACGTTTGGTACCCCACGGAAGACACCAGCGGAGAACACCCAAAGTACTTGGGCATCTTCGAAGGGCCGTACTCCTTCGAGGGCGCGACCCTGGCCTCGCCACTCGAGAAAGCCGGCTACCCCGTACACGTCTACTCCCACGGGGATCGGGGCTGGGGCGGCACCTCCGACGAGCTGATGAGCTACTACGCGAGTCACGGCTGGGTCGCGGTCGCGCCAGATCACACGGGCAATACGCTGAGCGGTAACCTCGATCCTCGGCCGACGGCGACCTACATCGCGCGCCCCCAGGACATCAGCCAGAGCCTGGATTTCATGGCGAACCTGCCGAGCAGCGACCCGCTGGCTGGCAAGCTGCAGCTCGATCGGGTGGTGATGAGTGGGCATAGCTTTGGGACGTACACGACCTGGGCCATCGCTGGTGCGGACTATGCCGTCGATGCAATCCGCGCGGAATGCCCGTCGGCTGAAGGAACGTGCAGCGAAGCAGAGGTGAACGCGTTTGCGGCTGGCTTCCGCGATCCGCGCGTCGTGGGCGGAATCCCCATGGCCGGTGGAGACAGCGCCTCGTGGTTCGGCGATCTGGACACCGCAGAGATCCCGATCATGCTGATGAGCGCCACGGGTGACCCCGTAGGAGCGGATACGCTATACGCCGAGGTCAAGAACCTGGACCTGACGTGGATCGAGATAACCGGTGGCTGTCACCAGCTGTTCGCACTGGGTGGCTGTCCGGACGTGGAAAGCCCGGTGGGCTACGGGATCGTGGACACCTACGCGCTGGCGTTTGGCCGTCATCTCGTGCTTGGAGACGACAGCGCAGCGACGCTGGCGATCCTCGACGGCACCACCAACGTCTCTGACTTGGTGACGTTTCAACGCAAGAACGCGCAGTAGCTCGAGCGCGCGGCGAGCTTCAGGGCTCGAAGTGGTAGTGCACACCCGCGAATAGCGTCAGGCGTTGCACCGGGGCGAGCTCCGCGGGGCCGTCGCTGCCATACACATTGGCCCCGATGGCATAGGGGCTGTGCTTGGCGAACGAGTAGGTGGCGCCAACGCGGTACTCCAGCGTCTCGACCCCTGGAACGTCTCCGGACACCGTCGCTTTCATGCTCCAGGCAGGATCGACCACGGGTCGCTTGCTGAACTCCCCTTCGTAGTACTGATCCACCAGACGCCGGCCCTGGTACTGGAGCGCCGTGGCCAGCGTGGGCAGATTTTCCCCAAGGGAATACGCGATGCGTGCGTTACCAAACACCTGGGGACCAACGGTGGGAAAGGTAGGCTCCGACCCCGGACTCTCCTGGCGCGTGTATGCACTGGTCAGGGTGAAACCGTAGCGCAGCGAATTCCTCAGCAAAGCGCCGTCGTAGGCGGCGTTGAGCCCCCAGTTGTCGATGCGCGACAGGTTCTGGTACTGGTACGCCTCAGCCGTCCCAGCCGAAAGTTTCCCCGCGGCAATGTTTGCGTCAATCGTGTCCTGATCGAGTGTTTCAATGGCGACCATGTCGCTCCACCAAGAGCGAAACGCCCCGAAAAACAGGCGGTGATAGCCGAAACGCTGCTCGAACGACGCTTCCACCGAGCGCACTGTCTCTGCCTCGAGATCGGGATTGGCGACGTCGGAGTTTGGGTCGGCATAGCCGCGCTCATAGGCGGATGGCGCACGGAAAGCTTGGGAGTAGATGCCCTTGAGCGTCGCGTCCTCCCAGGGCACGTAGACCAACGCGGCACGGGGCGACACCGCAGCACCAAAGCGCGGATCGAAGTCACCTCGCACGCCGGCGTTCAGGCTCAACGGGTCCACGAGCCGTGACGTGTGCTGCAAGTAGGCAGCGGCCGCGACGTTATCTTCACCAAGGTCGCCAACGGTGAGCCGAGTCGGTGAGGCGTGATCTTGCAGCCGGGTGAACGAATCCACGTGGCGTATGCGCGCGTCGATCCCAGCAAGCGTGGAGTTTCGACGTGCAGCGTCCCAGTCGTGGGTGCCCTGGAGCTCCGCACCGATGACGCGCGTCTTTCCGACCAGGCGCCGATCACAGCCGAGGAGCTGACCGTCGACGCAGTCCTCTGCGGCGTCGGTGCGGTTGTACCAATGGTAGTCGTAGAAGTCCGCGTAGAGCTTCGCTTCCAGCGAAGACTTCACGCTGAGCGCAAAGCGCCGCGACACATCGAGATTGATCCAGCGATCGGTCTCGTGGTTGTCAGGATCATCGAAGTTGCCGGTGTCTTGGACGATCGCATCCAGATACGGCATCGAGCGCTTGTAAATCCCAGCCCGCGCGGAAATGGTCCAGTCGCCGATGTACAGGCGCCCGTACGCCGCGGGGACTTCCGTGTCGTAGCTGTCTTCGGCGCGACCACCCCAGACGCCAGCTCGACCTCGCGGACCGAAGTTCTTCGGCTGACCCGTCACTGAGTCTTCGCCGTAGTCCTGATCGCGGAAATCGAAGACTTGGCCAGACTGCCGGAAGTACTCGATCTGCAGCACGGCTTCGGCGTCCTGACCAAACAGCTTGAACTCGCGTCCGTAGCCGGCACCGATGCGGTAGTCCCTACCCGCATCTGAGAAGTAGCCGCTCGAGCCCATGCCGCGCAGACCCTGGTCCTGATCCGTGGGGGCGCTGAACCCTCCTTCCAGGATCAAGTGCACTCCTCGGTAGTCCTTGGCGCGCTTGGTGACGATGTGCACCACGCCCAACATCGCCTGGGAGCCGTAGAGCACCGAACCTGGGCCGAGCACCACCTCCACTCGATCGATCAACTCGAGGGGGACGCCAGCGCCGCGCTCGAAGTATGCGGTGCCGTTCCACGGCTCATTCATGCGATGGCCGTCGACCAGTAACAACACGTGGTTGCCGTAGTCGACGGTCAACATCACGCCACGCGCCCCGACCTCCACCGCATGTAGAGGCGAAGAAGTCGTCATGCCCAGCGACAAGTAGTTCAGCGCCTCGTCCAGGCTGCGAATACCGTAGCGGCGAAGCTGCTCGGCAGTGATCGTCGTCGAAGTGGCTGGAGCCGTGTTCGCGCTCTCACTGCCTTTGCTCGCGGTCTCCACGATGGGCTCGTCTAGCAACGCCTCGACGTCATCGTCGTCCGTCTGCGCAAAGGCGCTAGAGCTAACGCCCAAACAGCTGAGGCCCACAGCGGCGCCGCCCAAACACCGGACGATTCCGCGCGAAAACGCTCGCCGAACAGGGCGCGACCCGCTCATCGGATCACCTCGGCCAGTTTGAGCAAGCGCGCTGAAAATTTCACGTTCTGGCGTTTTGCCTGGGGAAGATTGACGATCAGCTTCGGCTTTCCACTGACCAGGTCGAATGACACGACGGCGCGGCGCTCAGCGTACCCCGCGCGGGAGCCAATCGTCATTACGTCCTTACCGGTCAACGCCTCGGCGACTGTTTCCATCTCGGATTCCAGGCCAGGACACAGGTAGACGATGGCCAGACCGCCCTCGACGACTCTGCTCTCCAGCCACGAAGCTCCGCGATAGGACTCACGTTCCTCGGTATGAGGCAGCCCTCCGACCTTCGAGCGACGGCCAAGTTCAGCAAGCATGAGCTGGGCGGTGCGCTCGGAGTCGACGTCCGAGTCCTTGTACACGACAAGGATCCTGGCGACGTCTCCGGCGCGCGCCTTGAAGTTGCGGTCATAGGACGCGAGTTTCGAGATCAACTTCGCCTGGCGATTGACCGGCAGCTCCACCGTCGCGGCTTCGACGCCACTCAGCCACACCAAACCGAGCAGCCCTGCGGAAGCAGCCAGCCAGGTTCGTCTTGACGTTCGCGCTGGAACACGCATCGACAACTCAGCAATCCCCCATCAGGCAGGATACGGCGCGGAGCAGCCAGCTCTCAACCCTGACTGCGCAACAAATGGGTTTCTGCGAAGGAGCAAGCGAGAGTGCACTGCGGTTCTCATCTCAGCTGCGGTTGTCATCTCAGCTGCGGTTGTCATCTCAGCTGCGGTTCTCATCTCAGCTGCTGCAGCTGCGGTCATGAGTCGGGAGTGGAGGTCAGCGACCCCTGTTCTCAGTGGAATCGAGAGGACAGCGCTTGTGCATGCGAAGTGCCTGAAAACCCGCTGGATCCGTTCATATCCCAACCCGTATGTATAAGCGCAACAGCGCATCGGGCGCTCCACTGTTCCTCGACCCCTGCGCCGGAGGTTGATGAGCCGCCCTGCAAGACTGTAGCCCAACCCACGCTGAGCAAGCCGACCTTTCCGCATTCCCTCAGCGGCAAGCGAGATTTCCGCGCGGTATTATCACGCGCCATCTCCAGCGCAAGCAGAGGAGCCCTGGGTGCGCCGAGTGGCCTCCGGGTTGGCGCCTCCGGATCAGCTCGGCTGCTTGGGGGGGAGAGGTCAGTCGTTGGTGGTTTGTGACTGCCTGATCGTGTAGGTAACGCTCTCACTCAAGTATTCCCCGATCGGAATCCAGTGAGCCACTTTGCCGCTCAAACGCGTACTCAGAGTTTCCGGGCGCCAAACCTGACTTCGAACTCAGATCAGATTGACCCTGGCGTTTGCCCCCTCCCATACTCATCCCGGCTCGCGTGCGCCTCACTCGCGTCGAGCTTGAAGGAGCCATGGCCAAGCTGCTTTCGAAAGGCTGGCTTGCTGGTTTGCTCACCGTCGCATGCACGGGGCAGATCGAGCCGCCGCCAGAATCCCACAAGGCGCCGTTGAACCCGGCGCCGGTCACGCTCAAACGCCTGACCCAAGCTCAATACAGGAACGCGATACACGCCCTACTTGGGGCGGAAATCGTCGTGCCCTCGGCGCTCGAACCCGACAGCGAGGCTGGCGGCTTCTTGAATGTCGGCGGCTCCATTGCCAGCATCTCTTCGCGCGGCGTGGAGCAGTACGAACGCGCCGCGTACGACATCGCAGAGCAAGCGATGGAGCCAGGCGCCGAGCGGGATGCTCTTGTGCCTTGCGCGCCGGCTGCGAATGTCGACGACAGCTGTGCGAGCGCTTTCGTCTCGAGCTTTGGCCGGAGGCTATGGCGGCGCTCGCTCTCCCAAGCGGAGGTGGATCGCTACGTCGCGATTGCCAGCGAAGCGGGGCGCCAGCTCGGCGACTTCTACGACGGACTGGAGTTCGCCATGGCTGGCCTGCTGCAGTCCCCAGACTTCTTATTCCGCGTGGAACTGGGTGAGGCGGACCCTGGCTCGAGCTTCAAGCGCTACACAAGCACCGAGATGGCGTCTCGACTGGCGTTCTTTCTCTGGAATAGCACGCCGGACGACGACCTCCTCGACGCTGGCGAGCGCGGTGACTTGCTCGACGAAAGCCAGATCGACGCTCAGGTGGATCGCATGCTCGCCTCGCCACAGGCCAGGAGCGGCGTGCGGAACTTCTTCAGCGAACTCTACGGCCTGCAGGGCCTCGACGACCTGGTGAAGGACACCACGATCTTCACCTCCCACAGCGCAGATTTGGGGCCCGACGCGCGGGAGGAAACCTTGCGCCTCATCGAGTACATGGTGTTCGATGAGGACGCCGACTATCGGGACCTGTTCACGACTCGCAAGACCTTCTTGAATCGACGGCTCGCAGCGCTCTACAGCGTACCGGCACCCAGCATCGACGGCTTTGCCCTCACGGAGCTGCCAAAGGATGGGCCCCGCCGCGGATTGCTTGGGCAAGCGAGCGTGCTAGCGATGCACTCTCACCCCACGAACACCTCGGCGACGCTCCGCGGCAAGTTCGTGCGCACCGTGTTGCTTTGCGGAGAAATCCCGCCCCCGCCGGCGAACGTCGACACCTCGCTCCCAGAGGCTTCAGCAAGCGCGCCCACACTGCGCGATCGAATTCAGGATCACCTGAGCGTTCCGGTGTGCGCGAGCTGTCACCGCGCGATGGACCCGATTGGCCTCGCCCTCGAGAAGTTCGACGGCATCGGCAAGTTCCGCACACTGGAAGCCAATACACCCATCGACGCCAGCGGCGAGCTCGACGGAACGCCTTTCAAGGACGCGGTCGGTCTGGGTGAGGCGATCGCGAATCACCCGAACCTTGGGCGTTGTCTGACACAAAAGCTCTATCGCTATGCCAAGGCATCGGTGGAGCGAGAGGGAGAAGACGGAGAGGTCGTGCGCCTCACGGAGGCCTTCTTGTTGAGCAACTTCCGCATCAAAGTCTTACTGCGAGAGATCGCCAAGAGCGATGGCTTCCGCATGGCAACGGAGGGCGAGTGATGGCCCGCAAACTCGACAGGCGCACGCTGCTCAGGGGCTTGCTCGGCGGCGTAGCCGTGGGCGTTGCGCTGCCCGCGCTGGAAGTATTCCTCAACGACAACGGCACGGCCTACGCATCTGGCGAGGGCTTCCCGAAGCGCTTTGGCTGGTGGTTCTATGGCAATGGCAGCCACTCGAACAAATGGAACCCAGCCCTGGAGGGTGCGAACTACGAGTTGAGCGAAGAGCTCAGCCCGCTAGCGGACGTCAAGTCAGACATAACCGTCGTAAGTGGCCTGAAGGTCTATCAGCCGAACGAGGTTCCCCACGGAACAGGGCCAGCTGCGTTGCTCACCGGGCGCCGCCTCGGCGTCGCTGGAGGTGACTTCTCGAACAGCACCTTCGCCACCGCCACACTCGACCAGATGTTGGCAGATGCCTTCCGCGGCCAGACTCGCTTCCCTTCACTGGAAATCGCGGTGGAGCGCACCGACGCCAGCCTCAGCTACACTGGGCCTGGCCAGGTGAATCCTCCGGAGTGGAGCCCTGCCGCGCTCTTCGATCGCCTATTTGGTGTTGGCTTTCGCGCGCCGGGAGACGACCCGGTGATCGACCCCAGGCTCGCGCTGCGTCGTAGCGTCCTGGACGCCGTGAGTGAGGACGCGAACGCACTGAAGAAGCGCGTGAGCCGTTTCGACCAACAGCGCCTCGACCAGCACTTCACCGCCGTACGAGATCTCGAGAAGCAGATAGCCCGACTTGAAGAGGACCCGCCAAACTACGCCGCGTGCTCCAAGCCGATGTCGCCGCTCGACGAGTATCCTGACGTCGAGGGGCGTCCGCAGATGTCCGCAATCAGTCGAGTGATGAGCGACATGCTCGCCATGAGCCTGGCCTGCGACCAGACGCGGGTGTTCTCGTACTTGTTCAGCAAGCCAGTAGGCAACGTGCTCTACCCAGGCGCGCCCTTGGGCCATCACCAGCTCACTCACGACGAGTCCGGCGACCAGCCCCAGGTGACCAAAATCATCCAACAGATCATCGCGGAGTACGCCTACACGCTGCAGGCGCTGAGAGCGATTCCCGAGGGCGACGAGACACTACTCGATCACTGCCTCGTCATGGGCTTCTCCGACTGCAGCTTCGGCAAGAGCCATGC
Organism: Polyangiaceae bacterium; assembly: GCA_020633205.1. Classification (NCBI taxonomy): domain Bacteria; kingdom Pseudomonadati; phylum Myxococcota; order Polyangiales; family Polyangiaceae; species Polyangiaceae bacterium. The sequence goes on along the minus strand of JACKEB010000014.1, from coordinate 600,042 downwards.
GGTAGACGAGTATCCAGTCGTCCTCGCAGGTGGGGCGAGCGGTCGCTTGAAGAAGGGCATTCACTACCGCGCTCCGGGCGCAAACATCAGCAAGCTCGGCTTCACGATTCTGGGCATGATGGACGCCGGTGTTGGCGAGTTCGGCGGTGACGAAGGGATCGTCAGTGAGGGCCTGGACGGCCTGGAGGCCGTGTGAGGCGCCTGCTTGCAAGCGCCTTGCTTCCGCTCCTGTTCAGCGGTTGCGGAGGAGATGCGGAAGTCTCTGAAGCACCCGAAGCGACTGCTCAGCAGGACTTTGGAGCCGTGCTGACCTTCGCGACCTTTGCGCAGCAGCTGGCTGAAGCAACGGACGACAAGCGCGCAGTCGCTGAGGGGCTGAATCTGGACGAGTCAGACGGCCTCGGGGAGGACGCAGCGACTTGCTACAAGAAGGACTTCGATGGCCCCGATGGTCGCGCCGGCGTGGACAATCAGTTCGCGGTGCTGTTGCCGCTGATCAAGACCTTCGTGGGAGAGGACAACATCGACGTCCTGCTCGAGGCGGCGATCACCAACGGCCAGCTCTTGATCGTGATGGATCTCCAAGGCCTCGATAACCTTGATGACGACCCTGACGTGAAGCTGCGCCTCGGTGCTGGTACCGGCTCGGTGCTTCAGGACACGACCGGCGCCTACGAACTCTACCAAACCTTCGGCTATAACCGCGAGGAAGCGCCAACGAGCGACTTCGCAGGCTACGTCAAGGACGGTACGCTCTACGCCAACGCCGCTGAAGCCTGGCTGCCGGTACGCGTGCTGGACGCAGACTTCAACCTCCATGTTCGCAACGCGAAGGTTGAGTTCAAGCTCACCCGTGAGACTCAAGTGGGCGGCGTGTTCGTCGAGGGCATCGTGAGCGGCGGCATCAACGTGGACGATTTCAAAGAGATCATCGCCGGCCTGAACATCAGCTCTGACCTGCAAAAGCTTGCAACGAGCGTGATCGGAGGCACCGCGGATCTCGCCCCTGACGGCGACGGCGTCTGCCAAGAGGTCTCTGCTGCGTTGAAATTCCGGGCGAGCCCGGCTTACATCCTCGACCAAGAATGAAACGCTCCAATTTCCGCCGGGTAATATACCTAGGCTCACTGTCCTCGGTTTGCGCGACTTTGCTTGCGCCTGTGGCACACGCTCAAGAAGCTGCACGAGACACGGCTGGGCCTGCGGACACCGGACACGCCACGCAAGCACCCAAGGGCCTGGAAGCATCGTTCCAAGCAGGCGCCTTTCGGCGCATGCTCCGCTACAACGACGACATCTTTCAGCGCCTCCAGAGCTACACCCTGAAGACCGGTCCATGGCTAGAAGGGAATCTCGCGCTATTCCCCGGCGCGTTGGCCGGGGACACTAGCGCCATCAGCTGGTTCGGAGTCGAAGGTAACTACGGCCAGGCTGTCGGCCTCGACTCCGAGCGCTACGCTGGAGAGAGCTTCGATACCTCGAGTCACGCTTATCGGATTGGGCTCGCAGCGCGCGTCCCTGTGGCGGAGCATCGTGTGCTCGGAAGCGTCTCCTACGGTCGCCGGATCTTCGAAGTGGACAACATCGTCCCGGACAACGCGTTATACCCTGCGGAACCGGGCATACCCGGCGCGGACTACCAGTTCGTGCGCATCGGCGCTGGCTTCGACTTTCACGCCACCCCAGTGCTGAGTTTGGTCACGGAGCTAGGATATCGCGCGGTGGTGGGCGAGGGAGACATCGCGACAGACGCTTGGTTCCCCAACGCCAGCGCAGGCGGCATCGACTTCACGATGCAGCTCCGCTACGCGCTGAGTGACGCACTGGACGTGCGCGCCGGATTCCAGCTCGAGCGCTACTTCTTCAAGCTGAGCCCGGAAGTGGGCGACTCGAACGTCGCTGGTGGCGCACTGGATCAGTACTTGGGTGCGTTCGTGGGAGTTGGCTACGCGCTCTAGGCCGCCTGGCTGCCAGCTAGGCGTTGCTCGAGGCGACGGTGAAGTGAGCCGCTTCTCTTGCCTCACGGATACGCTCTCGGCGCGACTCCAGGTCCACGTCCTCCGGGGTGTGGTGCCAGTGCACCATCAATTCAGCCTCCCAGGTGTACGGTTTTCCGTTCAGCAGCACCCGCCCCTGCGCGACCAGTGTGCTGGCCTCCAGCAATGGAAAGGGCTCGAGGTCACGGATCAGCGCTTCGAAGCGACCCTGGCGTTCAGGCTCTGCGAAGCTCGCGTCATGGCGCGCCGCGTACGCCAGATGAAAAGAAGCCGGACGGAACGCAACGCCCGCTAGCTGCAGGCGTTCCGCGATCCGGTTGAGCAGCTCACCGGCTTCTCGCGCCAGGCCGAGCCCAGGGTGCTCCTGGCCAGGCAGCTTTGGGCGGCGGGCGCTGAACTGGGCCCGTGGGTTACGCAGCGTGAGCCAGTTCACGAACAACACCTCTTCGGGTCGCTTGATCTCCGCGACGCACTCGACCAGTAGATGCCGCAGCGCACCAGCGTGGCCAAACAGCCGCATGCGGTCTCCACTGCCGCCCTCATCGAGCTCGACCTCGAAGTCAGAATAGCCCAGGCGCTCGAGCTGCCGCAGGATACCGTAGCGTGCCAGGGCGTACTCACAGCCGTCCTCCGTGTAGAACCCCAAGAAGCGTCGCGTGCCGTGCTGCACGTGGAGATCACCCAGGAGGTCGTTGAGCGTCAGCTCCGTCAGGCCCTCCAGGGCGCCGCGATCCAGGCTCTTGCCGATCCGCGCGAAGCGACTGCGCAGCGGATCGTATCCAGGCACGATGGGCGCCTCCGAGTCCAAGCCGCAAGCCAATACGCTACCAGCCAGGATCTTCCACGCATCCGCGTGGTAACCCCCCGCAGGCAGCCAGACGCACGCTTGATCGCCAACATACCACGACACCATCAGGTCACGCTGGCGGGCACCGTCCAAGGTGAGCCCAAGACCCCCCATCCTGTCGCCGGCGAGCACGTCGCCACCAGCAAGCACGAAGTGGAGGTCCGCTCGAGGCATGCGCGACAGCAGCGCGCCTAGGGTCGCCAGGTATTTCGAGTCGCCGGTTCCGGGAGGTAACACGGTCTCATCGACGTTCGGCAGCGGCCCCCAGTCGCAACCGGACAACGAACCGATCCACACTCGCTCGTCCCCGGCGAAACACTCACTGGTTCCATCCGGGGGATGCGCGTCGAGATCGATCACATTCACACGTCCGCGGAAGCCGCGAGTCCGCAGCACCGCCACCGCCGTTGCGATGTCATTTACCGGACATAGGCCGCCGCCGCGATTCGGGCCGGCGTGATGAAAACCGCCGAGCAAGTTGAAGACATTGCTGCGCTTGAGCAACGCCCACTCCGTCGCAGCCAGCGTGCCGCCGCATGCCAGGCGAATCGACCGCAACACCTCGTCGACGCGAAACTCCGAGGGGTCCATGGCGAACACCCGGGCCAGATCCTGCACGTCATGGAGTCGCTCGAGCAGGTCCGGTGTGTGAACCAGACTCAGCTCGGAGTAGGCGATCCGGCGAGGCCGTTCGAGCGCTCGCTCGTCGATCGCGCCCGCGTCGACCAAGTAGCCCACCACGAAGTCAGCACGGCGAGGCTCGATCCCGAGGACTCCCTCAGCTCCCGCTAGCGGCAACCGATACTCGGGGTGATACCAAACCCGCAGGGGCGCGCGGCCCATGCGGCGGAAACGATTGGCGATGCGCCGTAGGGCGACGGGAATGCGGGAGGTCATCTGGAATTTCTGGGATTGGTGGGAGGCGGGCAACCTACCGAGACCGCTGGCCCTCTATTCAGTGCAGCCAGCCCCGTGGCAACAGCGCCTGCCCTTGGACCTCGCATGGTGCTATAGCGGCCGACCCATGTCAGAGGCATCCGTCGTCCGCATCTTCGCGACCACACAAAACCCCGACTACGACGCACCCTGGCAGAACCACACTCCGGCGAGCAGCACCGGATCTGGCGTGACGCTCGACGAGGAGCACGTCCTCACCGGCGCCCATGTGGTGGCCAATGCCACCTTCTTGCAGGTGCAGAAGGTCAGTGACCCGAACAAGTACGTCGCGCGGGTCGTGGGGATCTGTCACGACGCCGACCTCGCGCTGTTGCGCATCGAGGACGAGCGGTTCGCCAAGCAGCAATATGCTGCGGCCGAGCTGGGTGAGCTCCCGAGCCTGCGCGATCGCGTCAGCGTGGTCGGCTTCCCCGTCGGTGGCGAAGAGGTATCGGTCACGGAAGGCGTCGTTTCGCGCATCGAGGTGCAGCGCTACAGCCACTCCCAACGACACTTGTTGGCGGTGACCGTGGACGCCGCGATCAACGAAGGCAACAGCGGTGGACCGGTCTTCTGCGAAGGCAAGGTCGTAGGCATCGCCTTCCAGACACTACGCGACGCAGAGGCGATTGGGGAGATGGTCCCCGTGTCGCTGATCAAGCGGTTTCTTCACGGAATCAAGACGAATCGTCCGCCGGAGATTCCTTCACTCTCACTACGTTCTCAGAGCCTCGAGAACCCGATGCTCAAGCGCGCTTCCGGCTTGAGCCCGGAGCAAACCGGTGTGCTCGTTCGGCGCATCGAGCACGGCGGCACCGCAGACGGAGTTTTGCGACAGGGCGACGTGCTCTTGCGCATCGGCGGCTACAAGATCGAGGACAACGGCACCATCCGCTACGAAGACCGCATTCGTACTCGCTACGACGTGGTGATGGGTGACCACTACGTCGACGACGAGCTACCCATACGCATCATGCGTGACGGCAAGGAGTTCGACCTGAAGCTAATTCTGCGCGGAAAGCAGTACTTGGTCGACCGCAGTCGCTACGAAGAAGAGCCTCGTTACTTCGTCTATGGCGGTCTGGTGTTTCAACCGCTCAGCCGCAACTACTTGGAGACCTGGAATCGCTGGTGGGACAAGGCACCTCCGGAGTTCCTCTCCCACTATTACACCGGCGTCCGCAGGGCGGATCAGCGGGAGATCGTGGTGCTCACACAGATCCTCGCCGACGACCTGACGGTTGGTTACGAGGACCACAGCAACGAAGCGGTGCTGGGCGTCAACGGCGTGATGCCCGTGGACATGGCTGACTTCGTCCAGCGCATCGAAGCGGCGGGCGATACCTGTGAGTTCGAGACATCGTGCGGAGCCCGGCTGTTGTTCGAGACGCAAGCCGTGCGCGAAGCCGGACCACGCATTCTTGAGCGCTATCGCATCTCTCGGGACCGTTCGCCGGACCTCGGCTGAGACCGCTCGCGTTTGTGTGGTCTACCCGTGGGCTCCGGGCTAGAACGAGCCCATGAAGCGACGGGAGTTCTTGGGGGTCACGCTCGGCGTAGCCGGTAGCGTCATTGGCACTTCTGCTTGTAGCTCGGACGAAGAAGGGGGTGAGGGCGGAGGCTTCGGCGACGGAAGCGCCTTCTTTCCTCAATCGGTCTGCTCAGGAGACCCCAAGGCCGACAGCGTGATCTTGTGGACGCGGGTCGTCGATAGCGACGCCAATGGAGACCTCAGCTTGGAGCTCCACGTCGCCAAGGACGAAGGCTTCAAGGAGCGTGTCAGTCTCGACGGCGCAGATGCGATGAGCCTCACGGCCGAGGCGGCCTTCGACGGCTGCGTGAAGGTGCGTGTCACTTCGCTCGAGGCGGGCGCCTACTACTGGTACCGCTTCGTCTACACCAAAGGCGGGAAGCAGTTCGCCTCGCGCACTGGGCGCACCAAGACCGCTGCCGCCGCTGGCAGTGACGTCGCTGTGCGTTTCGCCGTGGCGAGCTGTCAGGACTTCAACGGCAAGTATTACCATGTGTATAAACACATGGCCGACCAGGAGCTCGACTTCTTCGTGCACCTGGGAGACTACATCTACGAGACCACCGCGGACCCTGGTTTTCAAACCACGGCACCTGGGCGCGCGGTCACCTTCCGCGACTCAGCTGGCGCGATCGCGTTCAACGTCGGAACCGACAAGGAGTACTACGCGGCGCAGTCTCTGGATAACTACCGCGAGTTGTACCAGACGTACCGCTCCGACGCGGATCTCCAGCGCGTCCACGAACTGTTCCCGATGATCGCCGTATGGGACGATCACGAGTTCTCCGACGACTGCTGGGGCAACGTCGCGACCTACACCGACGGACGGGAAGACGAGACGGAGCCCTCCCGACGCCAGAACGCCGACAAGGCGTGGTTCGAGTACATGCCGGTGGACTACATGACCGGCGCCGACTTCAAGTACGACCCCGGCGTCGCCTTCCCAACCGACATCACGATCTATCGCGACTTCGTGTTTGGTCAGCACGTTCACCTCGTGATGACCGACCTGCGCCGCTACCGCCCAGATCACATCGTGGCGGAAGACGCCTTTCCTGGCGCGGTGTGTGTGACCCAGCAGGACATCACGGACAACGGCTTCCCCACGGAAATTGCTCGGCCGTACGTAGACATCGAGGCCTTCCAAGGCGGGACGTACAAGACGGCACTAGCAGACAACGCCGACAAGACCGAGTTCGACCCGGCCCAGTTCACCGGCCTGGTGAGCGTCGACTTCATCAACGGCTTGCTCGATACCATCAACGAGAGCCTCGGAACCCCAATCGACAAGATTGACGACACCGACGCGACGTTGGAGCAAGGCTACGCCTTCCACATGCTGATGAAGAGCGACCGCTACGGGCAAGTCGGCGCGCGCTACCTCGTGGTCAAGCCGATGTACGACGCCTATGCGCGGCTCCGCTACCTCGCGACTAACAAGGCGAGCGAGAGCATCATGGGCGACACCCAAGAGTCGTGGTTCATCGACACGCTCAAGGGTTCAGGCAGCACCTGGAAGGTCTGGGGCAACGAGTACACGTTCATGCCTCGCACGGTGGACTTGAGCGCCGTCGACTCACTCCCCAGCTTGTTCCGCCAGAAGTTCAGCCTCTCCGCAGAAGACTGGGATGGCGTGCCGAACAAGCGCCAGGAGTTGCTGAGCCAGCTCTCGGCGATTGAAAACATGGTCGCCGTCACCGGCGACATTCACGCCTTCTTCACCGGGGCGCTACGCACCATGGACAACGCGAAGGGCTTCACGGAGTTCGTGTGCGGCGGCATCAGTTCAGGCACCTACAAGACTCTGCTGGTCAGGACCGCCCAGAGCAGCCCAACCCTCGCCGCCGCGGGCGCCGTGGCGCTAGCGATTGGCGTTGGGGACTTCCTCACGGATCCAGACATCAAGGCCAACCCGCACCTGGCCTATCAGGCGTTCGACAAGAACGGCTATGCTACCTTCGTCGCAGACGGTAGCAAGCTCGAGGCGACCTACCACGCCATCACGGAAGAAGACGTGGCCAAGGCGGAGCTGAGCGGCGGCTATGGCGAGCACTTCGTGGACACGGTGTTCCGCGTGAACGCGGGCTCCATCGATCTGTTGCTGGTTGAGGGCGATGCCACCAAGAAGTGGGATCACGCCAGCAACGCTTGGATCTGAGGCAACCAGCCCACTGATCGCGTGGCCGCTCACGGCCGCCAAGCCGCCTCGAGCAGCCTCGGATCAACAAAGTCCTATCAGTTCATCACGGCTGCCGCATCAGCGCCGGCCGTGATAAGTCGACGGCATGTCCAACGGGAGCTCCCGCAAGGAGCAACAGGCTGCTGACTTTGGTGTGGCTGAGCGCATCGCTCAGGAGCGCGGAGGAAACCCGGCAGGGATCCAGGGCGCGCTTCGGCTGCTCGGGGAAGGCGCGACAGTTCCCTTCATTGCTCGTTACCGCAAGGAAGCAACCCACGGCTTGGATGAGGTCGCTTTGCGAGAAATCGGGGAGCGCGCGAAGTACCTGACAGAGCTCGCGGAGCGACTGCTCAGCATCAAGCACTCCATCGCTGAACAGGGCAAGCTCTCCCCCACCCTAGAAAAGCTGCTGGATGCGTGCACCACCAAGACGGAGCTCGAGGATCTGTACGCACCGTACAAACCCAAGCGACGCACTCGGGGTGAGATCGCCAAGGAGCGTGGGCTGGAGCCGCTCGCCGACGCCCTGTGGCAAGCCGCGCTAGGCAAGCAGGCCCCAGCTGGTTCACCGCAAGCGCTCGCCGCGCGCTTCGTCGACCCAAAACGAGAGGTAGCCGACGCCGCTTCAGCGCTGCAAGGTGCTCAGGACATCTGCGCGGAGCGCATCGCGGACCGCCCCAAAGCCAGAGCGCTGGTGCGGAGCGCGGTCGAGCGCGGCGACGTGAGCGTGAAGAAGAGCAGCAAGCACAAGCAGGCCCGCACCAAGTTCGACGACTACGACGGCTTTGCGGAACCGGCGGCGCGCATTCCCTCTCACCGCTTGCTCGCCATCTTGCGTGGCGAGAACGAAGGCGTATTGAAGGCGACCCTCACCTTCGACGAGGCGCGCACCCGCGATGCTCTGGAGCGCGAGCTGGGGCTCAGAGGCAACTCAGCCTGGTCCAGCCTGCTCGGCGCCGCGCTCGACGACGCAATGAGCCGCCTGCTCGCGACGGGGGCACGCAGTGACGTTCGCGGATTGCTGAAAGAGCGCGCCGAGCGCGAAGCCATCGAGGTCTTCGCGCGCAACCTGGAGAAGCTGCTGTTGGCTGCGCCCTTTGGAGAGCACTGGGTGCTCGCCATCGACCCCGGACAGCGCACCGGTTGCAAGTGCGTGGTGCTCGACCCAACGGGCAAGCTGATCCGCACGGCAGTAATCAATCTAGTCAATGGCCCGAGAGCGCTAGAGCACGCCGCCCGCACGCTGAATGACCTGTGGCGGGAGTTTCCAGTTGCTGCAATCGCCGTGGGGAACGGGACTCACGGCAGGGAGACAGAAGACTTCGTGCGCGAGCAACTGAAGCTGCGAGCCAACTCGGAGCCCGTGCCAGTGGTGAGCGTGAACGAATCTGGAGCCAGCGTGTACTCAGCCAGCGATGTCGCTCGCGAAGAGCTACCGGATGAGGACGTCACTATTCGTGGCGCGGTGAGCATCGGAAGGCGCCTGCAGGACCCTTTGGCGGAGCTCGTGAAGATCGATCCTCAGAGCATCGGCGTTGGCCAGTACCAGCACGATGTGAATCAGGGCCGGCTCGCGAACAAGCTGGGAGAGGTCGTCGAGAGCTGCGTGAACCACGTGGGCGTGGAGCTGAACACCGCGAGCCCGGCGCTCTTGGCGTTCGTCTCAGGCATTGGTCCAAAGCTCGCCCGGAAGATCGTCGAGCACCGTGGCGCCAAGGGGGCCTTCCCCAATCGCAAGGCGTTGCTCAAGGTACCAGGGCTCGGCGCGAAGACGTTCGAGCTGGCAGCTGGGTTCTTGCGAGTGCGCGCTTCCAAGCATCCACTGGATCGCAGCGCCGTGCATCCGGAGCGTTACGACTTGGTGGAGCGAATGGCCAAGGATGTGCAGCTCGGCCTCGACAAGCTAGTTGGTCACGGCGATGTGATTCGCAAGCTTGATTCCGCGAGGTACCTGTCATCGGACGTCGGCCAGTACACCCTGGACCATCTGCTCGCAGAGCTGGCTAAGCCAGGTCGCGACCCGCGAGCCACCTTCGAGGCTCCCAAGTTCAGAGACGACGTGCGCACCCTGGAAGACCTCAAAGAAGGCATGGTGCTCGAAGGCCGCGTGACCAACGTCACGGCTTTTGGCGCTTTTGTTGACGTTGGGGTGCACCAAGACGGTCTGGTTCACATTTCGGCGTTGGCCGATCGCTTCGTCAAAGACCCGAACGAGATCGTCGGTGTCGGCGATCCCATCCGGGTCAAGGTGTTGGGTGTGGATCTCACCCGCAAGCGCATCAGCTTGAGCGCCCGCGGGTTGGCCTAAAGCCTCAATCCTCGAGAGCCGGGATGGCCTGACGCTCGACGGAGAACACATCTGGGATGCGCGACGTGCTGTAGAACAGCGTGCCGTTCGCAACGCCCAGGCGCTCCACCCAGCCCACCTGCTCCAGAACCACGCGAGGTTCGCCACTGGCCGCTTCGCTCGCTGTCGCCAGGCGACCGTGGGTTGGCACCGTCCACAGGGTGCCATCCCGCTGCTCGAAGCTGCCGCCGTAGGTAACCCAGTACGCTTGACCATCAACCACGGTGAGGTTGCGCGCGTACTTGTGCGTCCCTCCCGCGTTCTCGAGCACTCCATCCGCATCGACGTGCCACACGCTGCCGCCCTCGACGCCCGACGTGAACCACAGCTCGCCGTCCACCACCTGCAAGTCGTGGGTCGAGTGGTTGCCGAACCCCGCGATCTTTTGGCCGAGTTTCCCAATCACGAGCTCGCTATCCGCGGCCTCGAGTTCCTGGCTCAGCGGGACGCGACGGATGCTGCCTTGGTCTCGCTCGCTTGCGTAGTAGAGGAAGCCGTCAGCAACCGTCGGGGAACAGGCGCTGGCATCGACCACCAGCGACACCACGCGACCTGGTTGGTCTAGTGACACGCCAACGATGCTGAGGCTCGCCCAGTCGTACCAAAGCACGAGACCATCGGCGATCACCGGGCGCTCAGGCGTCTCGAAGCCTTGCGCCAGCAAGCCGCCTTTTCCGCTGCGCAGGTCCTGAAACTCGAGTGAAGTGCCGCCCTCACGCTGAGTCGTCCACACGCCGACTCCCTCGTCGGCCCCAATCCAAGACAGGCCAGGTTGCTGATCAGCGACGACCGAAATCTCTCCGCTAGCGAGGGAGACCGCGAGCACGCTTTCACGCGCACCATCAGTAAACAGCAGGCTGTCGCCGGCAGTTGCCAACCAGTGCTCGCCGTCACCGCTCCCCGTGTAGAGCACCGTCGCCTGGCTCCCATCGCCCGGCGCCGAATCCGTTTCGCAGTCGCGATCGAAAACTCCGCCACACTCGACCTCCAGGCTCCCCGATGACCTCGGGGGAACACCCGGATCAAGCTGCGTGGGCACTTCGGGCTGGTTGGGGTCTTGTGCGTCGGGACCCTGAGGATCGGCGTTGGTCACGCCTGCCTCCCCGGAACAGGCCAGAGTGACGAGAGCGGTGAGCAGGAATAGGCGTTTCATCGATACTTTCCGTTGCAAGTGCGGGCAGCCGAACGGGCGACAACCGCGAGTGTCTGGCGCAAGGCCGTCAAGTTGCGGTGGATATCGACCAGCCCAGAGTCGAGTTGCGTAAAAAGACACTGAGCTCGCCGCGCGAGTTTTCGGGGGGGAGGGCGCCATGAACGTGCGTCGCAATCCGACTCGGCGACCGGTCCGGCAGATCCGTGCGGCTTTCTAGTTTCCGCGTGGTTATTCTTTGAAAGACAGAATCAGACCGCCCAATCTGCGCGCGCCGATACTCTCGGTACTCCTTTGGACGCAACGCGGTTCGGCCGTCGAGTCGTCAAAGTGAGCATCGGTGCCGCCCCAAGCTCGGACAGGGGCGAGAGAACTGAGACGGATCGCCCTACGAAAGCTAGTGGCGCGCCCCCTCACCCCCCAAACCTGTCGAACGACCGCTTGGCATCGCGCTGTCTACGGCATCGCGCTGTCTTTGGCATCGTGTCGGGCCACGACGATTCCGCTGGTTGGGCTTCTGTCGCCGCCAGGCTGGATTGGCGTGCGAACTGGCCGCCTCGGTGTGGATCGCCGGAAACGTTTCAGTCACACTCCAAAGTCCACGTCGGGGACGTTGGGCGGTGGCGCGAAAGCTGAGAACCAGCGTTCAAACCAGCCAATCAGTGTTCGGAACGGCTTGCTTGGGAATGGGACGGAGTATGAAACACATGGGGGGCCAGGCGGTGGTGAACACCCCGGCTGGAGGTGGCGGTTTCCAGAAGCGCACTCGCTCCTGGCGGCGCCTCGGTCTGTTCGCCTGCGCGATGGGGTTGGGGCTCATCCCGGGCTGTAGCAACGACTTCAACCTTGATCGCCGCGCGCCGGCGCGAGGTAGCGTAGGTACCGAACTCTACGGCTTGGTTTGCGACCGCGTGGGCGCTCAGAGCCTGCGTGAAGACATCACCGGCGGTTCCTTCCACGAGATCTGTCACCCGAATCCGAACGGCGAGTACTCCACCCAGGTCAAGCGGGAGCTCCTCAATCCGCTGCGCGCCGACGCTCGAGACATCAACGGCAACTCGGTCCCGCTCGAAAAGCAGCAGGCGGACCGCGAGTACCACATCGCGCGCATCGAGGCCCTGGGGCGCCGCCGCACCGATCTAATCAAGGCCTTCGATACCGCGCTGCCTGATGTGGACATCGCCTTGCAGAAGGTGCGCAAGGCGGATGACCAAACAGACTGCAGCGTGGGGGGAGACGACGCCGCGCGTCGCGCTTTCCTCGAGGAACTAGCGGACACCTTCGCCAACTTCGTCGACCTCTACAACGACGAGACCATCCCTGCCCTCACGCGCTCGCTAGGTAACCTGATGGTCGACCTCGGGCGCGACCCCGACGCCCAAGAGGCGCTCACCCGCATGGACGCGCGCCAAGGCTATCGCCCGCTGAACGTCGCGCTGGGGGTCGCGCGACCCGCGCTTGCCTATCCTCGTTTGGGCGAGCTGGCAGACACGCTGCTCACGCTGTTGGCGTCGGACTCGGACCCCTACAACCCCGCCAACAAGATCAATCCCAAGCAAGACACCTTCTTCCAGAATCACAAGCCAGTCGTCGGCTCCGCACACTCGCAGTTCCAGGATCTGCTCACTGTTTTCCGCGAGGAACTGCGCACGCCCTCGGAGCCGGCGCAAGGGCCCCTCGGCACGGTCTACGACTCCCGCCTGGATCTCACCGCGGTCAGCCGTCCACGCACCAAGCTCGAACTTGGTCAGGCGCTGCTGCTCGAAGAGGACCCGAGCTTCGAAATCGGTCTGCCGCGCTACATCGTGGCGCGCGACGCGCGTGGGGTCGCCCTGGTCAATCGACCGCAGAACGTGCTGCCCGCGCCTTTCATCCCGGGCACCGACGGCAGCCCCGAGCTCGACGCGCTCGGCCAGTTCGTCACCCAGTCTGGGGAGCAGCCTCCGAGCCCGTTCTTTGCGGTGGGTTCTCCGGACGGCAGTCGGGATGGCTTCGGCCGCGCGCTCCTGAACCAGAGCGACCCGCTGTACGTGTACCGCGACGTGAACCGCAGCTTACTTGGGCGCGTGCTGCGAGATTTCCGGCCGCACCTCGTGAGCGTGGATGACGGTGGCAACGAGGTCGTGATGAAGCTGCTTGCCGGCTTACCGCTACTACTCGGCGACCGCGACCCCGACGCTCAGGGCACCAAGGTCTACCCGCCCGACCCTGACCGCGGAGAAGACTACACGCTCGTCGGACAGACACCGCCGAAAGATCTCGCGCAGACACCGGTGACGCTCCACTACCGCGCTTACCACGCGGAAAATTCACCGATGGCGCAGCTGGTGCACGGGGTCGGCGCGACGCTGGCCCACCCAGAGGTGGACGACGCGCTGACACTCACCCGCCAGCTGCTGCGCAAGTACCCGAAGATGGTCGCGCGCCTGGTGAAGCTCGGCATGCAGCTCAAGGCCATCGCCGACAAGCACCCCGAGGCGTTCATCCCGGAGAAGTCGACGTTCTGGGACGAGCTGATCGACGTCTTCATCCGCATGTCTCGGGATCCAGACATGCTCGAACAGCTGATCACGGCGTTCGGGGACTCGCGCACCTTCGAGCTCAAGGACACCTTCGCCGCCTTCATGAAGTTCAAGGATGAGCTGACCTACTACAGAGACGACGCCAATCCAGCGAACTACAACATCATGAACGGGCTGGACCCCTCTGGGAATCAACTCCCGGATGGCCAGCGCCTCTGGAACAACACGAAAAACGGCTTCGGCACGCTGTCGACACCAGTCGATCGCAACGCGCCGGACACCGGCTCCAACCGCAGTGGACTGCAGCGCTTCATCCAGCTCTTGCACGACGCCAAGGGCATGAGCGCCTGCACCAAGCCCGGCGCTTCCGTGAGGATTCAGCTCTTGAGCGGCGTCCTCGCGGGCGTCACCACCATCGAGTATCCCCAGGACCGCATCCCGACCACGGCGGTTTGCGCCCTCGTCGGCCAACCGGCGCCGCCGGCAGACATGCCGCTATGCGGCATCCTGCGTTTCCCCGACGTCGCCAAGCTGATCCTGGATGTCGCGCTCAACCGCGCTCAGTTCGACGTGCGGGACCCCTGCCTGCGCGCGCTGATGGACTCGAACCTCACGGTGATCGTCGGCGGCGCGGACAACTTCCTGCAGACCATCAGCGGCATCAACGGCTTCACCCTGCAGCCCACGGTGGAAGCCATCAGCCGCATGGCGTACTTCGACACGCCCTTCGAGATCTACAACCAGACCGGCGGCTTCGTTGGCACCTACGCCGGCACCCAGCATTACCCGAAGACGCGCGACTTCCTCGCTGGTGTGATCGATCCCATCCCGACCATGGTGTGTCCGCCGCTCCTTGGGTCCGACGGCAAGCCGTGGAAGGACCCTTCAGACGGCATGCAGCTCAATCTGCGCTCCTGCGAGCGGGTCGACGACTTGATGCGCTACCGCGATCAAAACGCGCTCTTCCCCCTGGGCGAATTTGGCTTCATCGAGCGCATCACTCCCCTGGCGGAGTCCTTCGCGGACAACGACATGAACGATGAGTTCGTGGACTTGTTCGACACCATGCACCTGCACTGGGGCTCGCCCGCCCAGAGCCAGGCCGAGTGCGACCCGAGCGCTCCCAAGACGGACGCCCGCTGGTGCTCTCAAGACGGCGGCGTCCGCTACGAAGCACTCCTCGCGGAAATGCTTCAGAACTCCGACCTGTTCGCTGCCTTGCGCGACATCATCCCGGTGCTCGCCACAGAGGAGATCGAGCGCTGCGAGAGCTTCAACGCGAGCGGCGAGTGCGCGACCACGACACGCAAGAACGCGATCGCGGTGCTCGGCGACGTCGCGCGGGTGTTGATCGACCCGGATCGCAACAAGGGTCTGACCGACATCAAGGGTAGCCAGAAGGTCACCCTGAACGACGGCACGGTGCGTAACCAAACCACCCCGCTCTACTTGCTCGTGGACGCGCTGAAGGGCATCGACAAAGCATTCGCCGACTACGAAGGCCAAGGGGGCAGTCCAGATACGCTCAAGGGTTGGCGCCAGGCCCGCAGCGAAATCGTCGACACCTTCTTCATCGTCGATGGCTCACCAACCGAGGCGCGCTTCCGCAACGACGCGGTGCCCGCAACCCTCGACAAGGCGCTTGGCGTGCTCCAAGCGCAGATCCACGCCCACTGCCCGAACCGCAACTTCACCACCTGTACCTGGGGTCGGGAGGAGCTCGGTCACAACGTGCAGGAGGTGATGAGCGGCCCCACGTTCGCGACGCTGATGGACTTCATCACCGCTCTCCGCGAGGATCCACGTGCCCGCCGCGAGCTCCAGCGCTTCTTGATCTACTTGATCGATGACGCCTCGGACAACGACGCGCAAACCACCACGCTGTCGTCTGTCAGCGATCTGCTCCAGGTGCTCGATGACGGCCAGAACCTGGAGCCGCTCTACAAGTGGATCTCCAAGGCGGTCGCGCCGAGCCTGGTCGACAGCAAGGGCAACGTGAAGCGGCGCTCGTCTGCGGACGCGATGATCGAGGTGCTGTCGCGCATCTTCGCGCGGGCCTACGACAAGGCGGGGGACAAGACCTGCAACAGCTATGTGGATCCCAACAAGGCCATCACCGTGCTGCTCAAGGCCTTTGTCACTCCGCCCGCAGACAACACACCGGCCCCCATCGAGACCGTCATCAGCGTGATCGCCGACGTCAACCGCAAGGATCCACGGCAAGACACCAAGTACACCGCAGACGACTACAAGAACCTCTCCAACGAAGTCAGCGACTTCTTCCTCGATGAGGGCAGCGGACTCGAGCAAGTGTACGAAGTAGTCCGCCAGGCAACGCTCAAGTAGTCGCTATCTCTCCTTCGCTTACGATGAATGCGCGTCAACTCTTAGCGCTCGGTTTGGGGGTGAGTGTGCTGTGTGGCACCGCCCGGGCTGAAGCCGCAGGTCTCTACTTCTCCGATCGCGGCGTGCGCCCGATGGGGCGCGCCGGCGCGTTCATCGCAGGCGCCGACGATGCAGGTGCCATCTGGTACAACCCAGCAGGCCTCGCAGATACCCCCACAAGTTTCCTTGCGGATTTTACCTGGCTAAGGCTCACCAGTGAGTACAAACGTCAGCTCTTGATCCGCGACGCCAGCGACACCCTGCAGCGCGTGGACTCCGCCACGGTTGAAGGCTCGACGCCGGTGCTACCGCTGCCGACCTTGATCGGCAACTACCACCTCAAGGAGCCGAATCTCTCCATCGCAGCCGGCTTCTACGCGCCATACGTTGCCCTCGCCGGCTACCCAGAGACGGTCAACGGACAGCCGTCCCCCGCCCGTTACACCCTGGGTTCGT
Organism: Polyangiaceae bacterium; assembly: GCA_020633205.1. NCBI lineage: Bacteria > Pseudomonadati > Myxococcota > Polyangiales > Polyangiaceae > Polyangiaceae bacterium. The sequence continues at coordinate 583,692 of JACKEB010000014.1, read as the reverse complement.
TCAACGCCTCCACCGTGGTGTTGATGGGTGGCTGGGTTGGCTGGGCACCCACAGAGTGGCTACGCATCGGCGGCGGAGTTCAAGCACTGATGGGCACGGTGCGTTCCACCATTGCGTTCAGCGTCAGCCTGGAAGATCGTCTGCTCGGCGCTCCGGAGCAACCCGAGTACGATGCGCTGAGCCAGTTCGAGATCGGGCCGTTCATCGCCCCAAGCGGTAACGCGGGCTTGATCTTGATTCCCCACGAAAGCGTGCGAGTGGGGCTCAGCGCGCACACTCCGACGGTGATCGACTCCGACGCGAAGATCCGCGTGAGGCTGCCCTCCAGCGTGATCTTCGACGAGGCGAGCGTCGACGGAGAAGACGCTCACGTAAAGGTGAAGCTCGCCGGCATCGTACGCGCAGGCATCGAAGTGCGCCCCGTCGAGCCGCTGCGCATCGAGGCCGCTTTCGTGCGCGAAGTGTGGTCAGCCCACGACAAGATCGAGGCGACACCCAAGAACATGGCCATCATCAACCTGCCTGGTGGCCCCCAGCGCATCACGCTGCCCAGCATCGACATCCCACGCAACTTTCAGGACTCCGACAGCTACCGTTTGGGCGCGGAGTATCAGCTGCCGATCGATGACTACAAGTTGGTCACCCGGGCAGGCGTCGCCTACGAGACCAGCGCCGTGCCGGACCCTTACTTGTCCCTGTCTTCCCTGGACTTCGACAAGGTGCTCGTGACCGTGGGAGGGAGCCTCTATGTCGGCGACCACTGGCGCTTCGATGCGCTCTACGCCCACGCCTTCACCCGTCAGGTGTACGTGGATCCAGCCACCGCGAAGGTGGGACGTATCAACCCCGTGAAGGGCAACGCACCCTTCGAACCGGTGAACGGCGGAACCTACTCCGCGAGCGCAGACCTGATCGGCTTTGGCTTGCAGTACTCGTTCGACGCGCCGGAAAAGCCGAGCAAAGCGGAGCAGCCGAGATTGCGCCGAAAGCCTGAATCCGATCCGAAGGCGGCGCCCCTCACCCCCACGAACGAAGAAAAGGCCGACGACGTCGAAGAGCTCGACGACGAGTCTTTCCGCGGGGTAAAGCCTGCTGACGTGGACTTGGATGAGTCTAATGGCAAACCCAAGGGCAAGCAGCCGAGCGGGAAGCAGCCCGAAACGAAAAAGCCCAGCAGCAAGAAGCCGCTGGACCCGAAGTACCGCGGGGTAAAACCCGAGGACGTAGACCTGGATTGACTACTAGGCAGGCTGCGCTGTCAGGCAGGCTGCGCTGTCAGGCTGGCTGCGTTGCTAGGCTGGCTGTGCTGTCACGCTGGCTGAGCTAGGGGCATCAGCAAGTCGACGCCGCCCTCTTCGACTTCGCTGCGCTGGAGCTCGTCCTTCACGACGAGCTTCACCAGCGGCATGCAGCCGCCGCAACCCGAGCCGGCCTTGCAGTTTCGAGAGACCGCCCGGGCGCTCCCGCATCCATCGCGGACGCACTGGCGGATCTGTTCATCATTCACGCGGTGACAGTGGCAGACGAGCATAGGGAAAGCGGGTGTGGCGAGGGGTTAGAGGGGGCTCTGGTGAGCGCCGCGACTAGGTCCATGGACCATAACTTCTTGATAACGGATATCAATATCGCGCCGCACTTTTTCATGAGGCTGGAATGCTTCGAAGCCTCCTCGGAGTGGGAAACGGCCGCGGATCAAAGCTACTTAAGCGCCTGAACGGGCAGCCAGCAGCGCGCGCCCCGCAAAGCCAAGTGCGCGGATCCTTTGCGGTATTGACATCCCTTATCGCGAATTGGGGCTGTCATTGAGCTGTCCTACCGTTACCCTCCGGGGACACTCGAGCAGACTGGAGAGGCAGATGAAGGGCGACTCAGAAATCATCGACGCGTTGAACGAGGTACTCACTTCGGAACTCACGGCGATCAACCAGTACTTCATCCACTTTCGCATGTGCGAGGACTGGGGCTACCAGAAGCTCGCGGAGAAGAAGCGCTCCGAGTCCATCGAAGAGATGAAGCACGCGGACAAGGTGATCGCGCGCATTCTGTTCCTCGACGGCGTACCCAACATGCAACGCTACTTCCCCGTGAAGGTGGGCGAAGAGCCGATCGAGATGCACAAGGTCGACGTGGAGCTCGAGTACGAAGCGGTGAAGCGCCTGAACAAGGCGATCTCGCTCTGCCGCGACAAGCACGACAACGGGACCCGTGAGCTCCTCGAAGGCATCCTGCTCGAGGAGGAAGAGGGCATCGATTGGCTCGAGGCTCAGCTCCACCAGGTCGAGGAGATTGGCCGCGAGCGTTACCTCGCGGAACAGATCTACGGCTAGCCAGCGCCTGCGCAGCAGCGGCTAGGCCTGTTCAGACCTAGCCGCGACGCGGCGTGTGCTACTTGCAGCCTTGCTTTGCGGTGTCCCGCAGCTTGGCAATCTCCGGGTTCTTGGGGCTCGCCAAGCGTGGGTCCTTGGCGAGCTCGCAGGCGCGCTTGGTGTCCTTGTTCGCCAGGCTCGCTTCGATGGCCAAGGAGAAGGCGCGCTCCGTTGCGCGGTTCTTCAGGTTCTGCTCCGCCAGGCTCTGGGCGCGCTTCGGATCTTCTCCAGGCCCGAGATAGAACTCGCAGGCGTGGTCGGCGAACGCGAGGGGGTAGCGCTTGAGCAGCGACTCATAGCCCTGCTTTGCCTGAGCGGTGTACTTCGCAGCCTCGTCCGGGGCTGAGTCTTTCAAGAGCTCTGCAAGCACTGAAGCCGGCTCGGGGTCGCCATCGGGCTTGAGCACGCTGAGCAGCAGCTTCTTTGCTTCGTCCTTGTTGCCCGCTTCTTGCTCGAGCTCCGCGAGGTGGACGTTTGCGACGACGTACTGAGGCAGCAGAGTGACCGCCTCGCGATATAGCGGGAGCGCCTTCTCCGGCTTTCCTGCGTGCTCTGCCCACATCACGCCGCGCTGAAAGCTCACCCACGCGACGGGGAACGGCGAGACGTCCCGATATTTCCGCACGGCTTCAATGAAGGACTTGTCCGCTGCCTCGAAGTCGCCCGCCGTCATCTGCGCGACGGCGAGGGCGGACAGCGACTGGTAGCTCGGGTACTTCTCCGCGATGGCCTTTCGTTCGGCGACGATTTCATCGAGGTACTCGCCTCGCGCCATCCAGATGGTCTCCCGCTGCTTCTTGAGCTTGTCGGCTTTCGCGCCCGCCTTCTCCGCGGCGTCGAGGGTCTTCAGCGCTTCGTCAAAGCGATGCAGGGCACTGTCGACGCTGGCCTTCAGGAGCAGCGCTGCCGGCTCCTTGCCATGCTTCTGCATCGCGAGCTTGACCTGCTCTTCAGCCTGGTCGAAGTCGGAGTAGCTCCCGATGTACTGTGTGCGCGAAAGGTAAGCGCCAACGAGCGCCTCGCGAATCTGCAACACGTCCCGCTTGCTCAGCAGCCTCTCTCGGCCGTCAATCTGGGAGCTCAAGTTCCCCACGGCAATGTCTCCCGGCGTGGGCTTGCTGGTGTATGGACGCAGCGGATCGAAGGATGCGGCCGCAGGCACCATGGCACTGGCAGAGACAGGGGCCGTCGGGGCAGATGCCGAAGCCACGGCAGCTGGCTGCTGTTCATCACAGCCGGGTAAGCAACAGGTACAGAGCGACACCAAGAGCAGCAAAGCCGCCCCTCGCGGGGCGGCTTTCTCTGCGATGGTGCCTGACGTCAGGCGCTTCACGATGCTCTTTAGTTAGCTGAAGGAGCTAGGAACGGGAAGGTCGCCGTCTGGTTTCCGTCCGCGTCGACTGCGATACCGTCGGTCACCACACCTGGGGTGGCCCCCGAGAGCGCCGTATAGCTGCTGTCGATGACATCCATGGTTAGGGTGCGACCGCCGCACTCGTCCGGGAACGTGCCCGACTCAACGGCGAGGTAGACGTTGCAACTGCCCTTCGAGCTGTTGACGCGCAGGAAGTCAGCCGCCAACACACCCGCTAGGGCGTCGTACGATCCGCCCGACGCAACGAAGAAGGCTTGGTTGCCGCACATCGTGTCGAGGGCGTCGTAGTACCCCAGCGAGGCTTTGATCTCAGGCACAAAGCTGGCTGCGTCAGCAGGCGTCTTCGAGTTGAAGTCGTCCTTCGCCGCATCCTTCGCCGGGTTGTCCCCCAGCGGTTGGATCAGTGCCGTGCTCACAGCTGGACGCCCCATGCGGTCGATCTGCGCTCCAAGGGTCGGTGCCGCGGGGAAGCCGCCCCCGGTGCCACCGGTACCCGCAGTACCCGCTGAGCCAGCGCTTCCGCCAGTGCCCCCCGTACCAGCGTTGCCCGTTCCAGCTGTACCGCCGGAACCAGCATTACCGGTGCCGCCGCTACCGCCAGCGGCGCTGCCGCCGCTGCCAGCGGTCCCTGCGGAACCACTGGTACCGGCCTTGCCGCCACCGCCGCCGTCGTCATCGTCCCCACAGCCCACGAGGGCGAGACTGGAGGCCAACATCACAAGACCCGCAATATTTAGAATCTTCATGCTGCCTCCTTTCAGTTTCCGACCTGGTTCGTGGATGCCCAAACCCGCAGCTCGTCACCAGCCGCGGTGACGGGGGTCTTGTTGAGTTGGACGACGATCGACATCACGTCGCCGCCGAGGAATTTGTCCGCCGCCGGCATCGTGCCGTTCACGGTTCCTCCGAGCATCCCGACCAGTGCGTCCGAAGTGGTCGCGTCGACCTGCGGGCAGCCAGCCACCGAACTCATCGGCAAGGTTGGTGCAGCGGTCTTGACCGTTCCAATAGCGTCGCTGAAACCGTCCAGGTTGAAGAAGAACGGATCGTTGCGGAGTCCCGCGAAGACCTTCATGTCCCCGTTGGTCGAGTCGAGGCCAGCGCTAGGCGTTGGGTCACCCGACACGTAATCGATGGTGCCGTTCGGCCCCTCGAGCCAGCACTGGATGCTCGAGTTGCTCGTGAACTGACACATCACCATGTAGCTCGTGAGGACGCTCGGATCCGAGGTTTGCGGGTTTGTGAGATGAAAGGTGTAGATGACGGACGTGCTGAACGAGGAGGTGTTGGTGGCCCCAGGCACCACGTTCATCACCAAGTTGATCTTGGACGCGTCGGACTCCATCCAGGTGTAGAGGTCCGTGATGTCCGCAGCCGGATCTGCCACTGCAGCAGGCGAATCGGTGTGATCCGCTGCCCAGGCGCCGCTGGTGGCGGTTGCGAGCACCGCAACCAAGCCAGTCATTAGTAAGGGTCGCTTCATGCTTAGTGTTCTCCCATCAAAAGACGCTCCGCCACCCAACAGGCGGAAGCCACAACCCAAGCTGCGTGGTCTGCAGCTCAAGCCTATGGGGCCGCTTTCCCTCGAGCGTCCCCTCCGAATTCCCAAGGGTACGACTGGAGCCAGGAGAACGGATCAAAGATCAGCTGCGCACTCGGCTTTTGGTCGCACATTCGCTCCCACTGGAGCGCGCGCCGAGTCGCGGGGGTGGCGAAAGGCGTCAGGAGATGAGCTCCGTCTCAGCGTTTTTGCGCTGGGGCGTGTAGTTTCCGCTGCGAAAGACTGGACGCAGGAAGGAGCTGGTCCGACGCACCGGCGCCCTGATTCAATCGGGTCCAATGCATTGCGCCATTTTCTGGCGCGGCAGATTTCCACGCATGATTTGTGGGGCGGTGACTTCGCGGCGCTGTCGTTCGGTTCTCCCTTACCGCGTGCTCATGACAGCGTGCTCATGACACCGAGCGCCAGAGCTGGGTCGGCATCCACAAAAGAAAAACGGCGCCCGGTCGATGTGGGCGCCGTCTCGGAACTACGGACCTGTATGTAACAAGTGTCCAAGCGCGCATCGCTGCGCGGCCCGAGTTTATGCGCGCGCATCGCTGCGCGCTTTTGCCCGCTGGCGTGCCTGGATCTCTGGGGACTCAGCCACCGCCATGCCCAGGAGGCGAGTGCCCTCGAGCAGGTGCTTGATGCCCGTGCGGCTGAGCTCAGTCGTCTTGGTTCCCACGTCCGGGTAACCGCGCCCGTCGGCGTCCGGCTGCACGTCGTTCCAGTTCGCGAACAGGCGACCCCAGTCGCTCTCCAGGGCCTCGCGCACGCGCTTGAAGCCGTAAACAGGGTACCAGAACATGTCGTGGTAGGCGACGGAGGCGACGTACGCCCAGGGCGCGAGCCACGTCTTGAGCGACCACTCGACGGGCTTCTTCAGCGGACCCCAGTAGATGCGGTGCTGGTTCCGCGAGGCAAAGGTCATCTCCTTGAAGGGACCCTGGAAGTTCCACTTCTCGTCCAGCGCGTCGACATCACCGACGAACTCGATGTCCCGGGTGTCGCCGCAGCCGAGACCGAGGTCGTGGGCCAGGCGCACGAACTTGAGATCCTTGAGCGGATCGAAGCCCATCAGCTTGCCGGCGACGGCGTCGATGGCGACCTGATCCGACGAGGCGAGCAGCACGTTCTTGACGTGGGGGATCATGCAGCGCGGGCCAGGGCCGTCCCCCGCGAAGGTGCCGTCCATCACGGCGAACACGCCACGATGGATCTTCTTCTGGATCATCAGGAGATCGACGAGGGTCTCGTGGATCACCGGGTGGGTCCAGTGACGGTGCTCGTTCAGCAAGCCACCGAACGCGTTCTTCATCGCGCCGGTCGTGGTGGTGAAGATGTGCGTCTTGATCGTCGGCAGGTGGAGGATGTTCTCACCGATGAAGCGCTTCGGGATCGAGAAGCCCTTCGGGTAGACCTCGTTCAGGCAGAGGAACTTCTTCGTGAGGTCGCCCACGGCGTCACGAACGTCGATCCACTCTTCACCCTCATACAGGTGAACGTTGCGCAGGCCGTGCGCCTGGACCACGTCGAGCTGCTTGTTCTCACGCTCGCCGAGGTGGGCGTCGATCACCACAGTGCGGTTGTGGCAGGCGTGAATCAGGTTCGGGTCGTAGCCGTCCTGCTTCATCGCGCGGATCACGCCTTCGAGCTGCCACGGCGTGGTGGACGAGCCGGGGAAGAAGAAGTGCCAGGAGATGTTCACCTTGAGCGCGGTGTCAGCGTCCTTGGCCACCGTTTGCTGGTAGTCCGCCAGGTTCATCAAGCGGTGGTAGTCCTCGAGCACGGTCTCGGGACGAGTGCGGACGATGGCGACTTTGCTTCGGGTCATCTGCGTAAGCTCCTTGATCGGGGGGGTTGGCTACTACCATCCCCTTCCGGGCGCCAGGTCTTGACCCGGATCTCCATGAAACCTGCATCAAAACCAGGATTCTAGCGACGGATTGCCGCATTTCGGTGCCCTTGGTAGGGGCTCTAGCGTGAAGTGGAGCTTCCCAGTTTCAGCTTGTGCCCTTGCCCTTGCCTGCGTGGGCTGTGGCAGCGACGACCAGAGCACCTCTCCCCCAAAATCTACGGCGCCGTGTGGTGAGGCGGCCACCCCAGGTGTTCCGTTTGGGGTGCAGTGTGGGCAGCTGGTGGACGAGCAGGGGCGTGTCGCGTTTCTTCGCGGAATCAATGCGCGAATCGATGGCGTGTTCGATGTCCGCTTCGACGACGGGCGCGTCGCGTTGGAAGAGGTGCCCGCCTTCACCGCGGAGGACGCTCAGCAGCTGCGCGACTTTGGCTTTGATTCGCTGCGACTGCCGATCAACTGGAGCGCGATCGAACCCACGGAGACGGGCGGCTTCAATGAGAGCTACCTCGACGAAGTCGATCGCGTGGTGAAGCTGTGCGCTGATGCCGGTGTCATGGTCTTGCTCGACCTGCACCAGGACGCCTACTCGAAGGAAATTGGCGAGGACGGCGCGCCACTCTGGGCCATCGACCCCGCCCCCGAAATGCTCCTTCAAGGCCCACTCGAAGACCTGGCGGATCGCCGCGTGAGCGGCCAAGTCGTCGCGGCGTTCGAGACCTTTTTCGGGGACTCGGCGAGTGGCGCGAACCTGCGTGAGCGCTTCAGCTTGATGGCGGCTCATGTCGCCAAGCGCTTCGCCGCGAGCCCGAACGTGATGGGGCTCGAAATCTTCAATGAGCCTCAGGCTTCAGACGAAGGCATCGCCAGGCTGAACCAGATCGCCCACCTGCGTATCCGCGAGGCAGCGCCCAACAAGCTCTATGTGTACGAGCCTCCAGTCTTCCGCAACTTGACTGATCAAGCGACCCTAGCCGAGGGGCCTTTGGGAGAAATGGTGGGCTACGCGCCCCACGTCTACACCTACTCCTTCACTGCAACCGACGAGCAGAAAGCCAGCCTGGACAAGGAGAAGCTGCGCCGTTCGAACGCGAACGCGCGCAAGGAAGCCGACGCACTCAAGGCGCCGCTGATCATCACCGAGTGGGGCATCGACCCCCTTGGGGTGAAAGGTGACGAGTACCTGACCTGGCAGAGCGAGCTGCAGGAAGAGTACATGGCGACGTCGTTCTTCTGGCTGTGGAAGGAACAGAGCCAAGGGCGTTGGGGATGCTTCGATCACGACGACGCAACTGGCACCTTTAGTCCTCGCGCCAACGTAAAGAAGTCCCTTGCTCGAGTCCGACCGAGCCGGGTCGCCGGTTGGCCAAAGCGCTTCGCCTTTGATCGCACGACGGGCACTTTCGAGCTGGATTTCCAGGGAGATCCAAGCATCAAGGGACCTCACTTAATCGCGATTGCGCCGCTCCTTGGCGCCCCGCTGAGCGTGACTTGCGATGCGAAATCGGTCACCGCGGAAGAAGTCGAAACCGGCGAGTTCTCCGTGGCGTGCGGTAACGACTCCGAGCAACATCAAATCCGCGTGGAAGTGACCCCTCTGCCCTGAGTTCTTTTTTTGGGGGAGAGGGTCAAGGCTCCCTAAGCGGCTCGATGGCGCGCCAAAAGCCGCCGATAGAAAGCAAGTACGACGGGGAGCCCAGCGTCACGTTGCTGTCGAGCAACGCGATTTCCCGGGCGCGCACCAGTCCGTCAAAGCCAATCCAGAGCGCGAGCTTGCCGACGTACAGCGAGCTTCTGAGTCCCAGCTCGAACGCGGCGGAGGACACCAGGTTCGATGAAGAGTAGAGCCACTCGTTGCCGCCAGCGATCTGAACGCCAAACAGGGAACCATCGAACGGCGCCCCGTAGGCCAGACCAAGCTTGACGTCGATCAGGTGAACAGCGTCCGCGTGGTCCCCGGCATCGAAGTTCGAGCGGATCCCCTCCATCACGCTCAGGGTGAAGTGCTTTGCGAGGCCGACCCCGATGTCCAAGCGCGGGCCAATCAGCTGCGAGATGCTACCCTCCGCCGGTTCCCGGAGGAGACGCAGGCCAGCTCCGCCGGGGCCGAATAGGCGCGCTGGCTTGGCTTTGCCGAGCCTTGGCGGACCGCCGGTGTCCGGAGGCAACTGCCGGCGCTTGTCGGCGCGAGTCTTCTCCGCGCGAACTTGTCGCTCGAGGGCGTCTAGGAAATCTTCGAGAAGTCCCCTCAGGTTGGTGTTCGTGGACACAGCAAGGGGCACCGCTGGGTCACCCCACTCGATCCACGCCTTGTCGTCATCACACAGGAAGCGCAGCCGACTTGGCGCGGCCTTGTACAGGCCAGCGACGGTCAGCCTCGCCCGCGCATCCAGTTCGACTTGGTCGTCCACCGAGATGCGCTCACACTTCACCTCCAGCTTGAGCGGAGGAGTGTCAGGGTCAGGTTCTTCGGCCAAGGCCTGAGGTGCCCACACCACGGCACTCAGGCTGCAGAGCCAGGTCACCGTGCAAAAGATGCGAGCCCGCATTCGAAGCGGAACCATGGCAAAATCCACACTCACTTCCGAAACAAATCGCTTTTCTCCCGTCCGGGGTGCATCGAAGCGCTCAGAACCTCAACCTACGGCGACATACTTCAGACGGAGCCTTGCTCCAGCACCGTCGGGCTAGCGCCCCTCCAAAACCGGTGCCTGGACAGGGCCCCGAGCGGATACGCGCAGCGACTCGGATTCTGCCTTGAACGTGAAAACAGCAGAGCTCAGCCTGGATGAAGCCTCGGCGCTCAACGTCGACGCGAGCATCCGCCCGGTAGCGGCGTCGGTAGGCGCCACGTGCCTGGATGAGCTATTGCCCCTGCTCTACAAGCAGGTGCGCTCGTTGGCAGGGCCGCGGAACAACCTGGACGACTTGGTCCAAGCTGCCGCGGAGCGAGCGCTCAAGGCGCTGCCCAACTTCGAGGGGCGCTCCGCCTTTTCGACGTGGACCTACTCCATCGCGTACCGCACGGTGCAGGACCACGATCGCTGGTACCGACGCTGGACGCGGCGCTTTGCCTATGAAGATCCAGAGTCCGGCGTCGAGCCAGAGTGCCCCAAAGAGGGCACTGAAACGCGAGTCCTCCAGGCGCGGCGTGCCAAGCGCCTCTACCACCACTTGGAAGCGTTGCCTGCACACAAGCGTGCGGTCATCGTGCTCCACGACTTAGAAGAGCTCAGCGTGCGCGAAATCGCAGAGATCACCGACTCGGGCGAGGCAACCGTGCGCTCCCGCCTGCGAGATGGGCGGAAGAAGCTCGGAGAGCTCCTGGCGGGCGATCCGCTCTTCAACCCGGACACGGAGGAGCAGCCATGAGCGACTATCAAGCGCGTATCGCTCTGGCGCGGGACGCCTACCAGGCCACCCAACCCACGGCTCAGCAACTCGCGGCTGGCACAGTTCGCGTCCAAGCACAGCTCGCGAACCCCGCAAACCACATGCGGCGCTTACTCCAGTTTCTGGGCGGCGGCGCGTTGCTCGGCGCGGGACTCTTTGCTGCCGTGAGCAGTACGCCGAACGAAGGCGTTCAGGCGGCAGCGCTAGGCTCCGTGGGGCAGACGGAAGCCGCTCCCTCGCAGCCTTCCGCTGGCTCGGCCAAGCTCGGGCTGCCTCAAGGTTGGCTGCAGCCGATGCAGGTCGACTCGGATGCGCCCAGCGCTGACGTTGGCACCGCTGGTCCTGCTGCTGCGGTTCCACCTGAAGTTCGTGGGGCGCGTCCCCTGCCCAAGGACCCGGCGCGCGAAGCGAAGGCAAAGACAGGCAGCGCGGCGTCCGACGTCAGCACGCCCCCAGACTGGAGTCAGGTCTCCGCTGCCCTGGCGGCAGGCGACTCGGACAAGGCCGACCGCGTGCTCCAAGGACTCGCGACGAACGGAGATGCTGACACCCGGGCCAAAGCGTTGCTCGGCCAGGCTCAGCTCGCGCTATCCCGAGGTGATCGCGCGGAGGCCAAGCGCCTGACCCGCGCCGCGGCCAGCGTCCCCGGCGCGAGCCAGGCCGTGAAGGACAAGGCCCTGCGCTGGGCCGCTCGGGCGTCGCTGTAGTTCGGCGCCGCGCCGGACTGGTCGTCACGGCCGTGCTTCCGGGTGTTCTCTCGCTAGCGCAGTGCCAGAGAGCGCGCTGCTGCGCCCGTCGCGTCGAAGCGCGAGCCCATGTTTTATTCCGTGTGGATTCAACAGACTGCCAACCTCGTTGCGCATGCTCCGAGCGCAAAAGCGAACACCCAGCAGTTGAGCGAGCGGCGACTCAGCTCTCATGGTCATATCCTCCAGGAAATTGGTCGGCGCCTCACTGTTGGTCACCGGTGGACTTCTCACGGCGGCGTGCCTCGACAGGCCGGTCAGCCCGTTGAAGCCCCAGACGACGAACTCCGTCGTCTTCTCGCTACGTCAGGAGACCATCGACAAGATCGATCTGCTGTTCATGATCGATAACTCGTCGTCGATGGGGGACAAGCAGGACATGCTGAAGCGCGCCATACCCAAGCTGGTAGGGCGCCTGGTGAACCCTGCCTGCGTGAGCGATAGCGGGGACCGTCAAACCATGGCCACTCCGGATGCCGCGTGCCCGGATGGCTACCGGCGCGAGTTCAAGCCGCTCGAAGACATCCACGTCGGCGTGATCACCTCGAGCGTCGAACTCGGGCTGGTGCAAGGCGTCTGCAAGGACGAGGGCTCCAACGACAACGCCAAGCTGATCGGGAAACTTCCCCGCGGTAGTCACATCGCGACCTACCAAAACAAGGGTTTTCTGGCTTGGGACCCCAAGGGCAAGCTCGATCCTCCGGGGGAAGCCGATGCAAGCCGACTGATCGAGAACGTTCAAGAAATGGTGACCGCAGTTGGCGAAAGCGGTTGCGGCTTCGAAGCATCCCTGGAGGCCTGGTACCGATTCCTTGTGGATCCAGAGCCGGCACATGCCTTCAGGGACGTGGGCGGGGAGCCGCGCCCAGACTTCGTGGATGAGGACCTGCTCCAACAACGCCGAGACTTTCTGCGGCCCGATTCATTACTGGCGTTGGTGATGCTCACCGACGAGAACGATTGCTCGGTGGTGCCGAAGTCAGGGGTCAAGGACCTCGCCTCCGACGACCGCATGCCGCGCGCCTCGAGTGCGTGCAGCACATCACCGGATGACCCCTGCTGCTACAGTTGCACCGACGCCGTCCCCGAAGGCTGCCCGGCAACAGACGTCGAGTGCAGCAAGGGAGAGCGCCTCAGCGAGAGCGACGATCGGCTCAACCTGCGCTGTTTCCAGCAGAAGAGCAGGTTTGGCGTCGACTACCTGCACCCCATCCAGCGCTACGTCGACGGCTTGACTCAAGAGCAAATCAAGGACTCTTCGGGACGCATGGTCAGAAATCCACTCTTCCCCGAAGCCGTTCAGGGCGGCTTCGTGCGCACTCCGAAGACGGTGTTGGTGGCAGGCATCCTGGGCGTCCCCTGGCAAGACGTCGTGACCACTGACGACACCTGTGCAGGCGAGGCCGGCTGTGAGTCCTCGTTGCCCTTGGGTGCACCGGTCAGCTACCTCACCGCCGCTGAGCTCGCCGCACAGAAGCGTTGGGGTATGATCCTCGGGGATCCGGAGACGGGCGCACCAGCGACCGACCCGCTGATGTGGGAGAGCGTCGAGGAACGCACGGGGTCCAATCCGGTGCTCGGCGCGCCGCTGGTCCCCGCCAACTCTGGCGGCACGCCAAGCTCGAACCCAATCAACGGACACGAGTGGAACATCGCCGAGAAGAACGACTTGCAGTTCTCCTGCATCTTCCCCCTCGCGCAGCCGCCAGCAAAGGCCTCCGAGTGCAAGACGGAGCAGTTCGATGGCCAGGACTTGGACAAGCCAATATGCGAGCAGCCCGATGGCTCCTACACCACCCAGCAGACCTATGGTCGGGCGTTTCCCACACGCCGAGAGCTAGAGGTGCTCGCACAAATCGAGGATGCCGCGGTGCTCGCTTCCATCTGCCCGAAGGAAGTAACTGACGAAGATAGCCCAAGCTTCGGCTACTCTCCGGCGGCGGAAGCCATTGGCGATCGAGTCAGCGGCTTGCTCAACGGCAAGTGCTTACGACGGGAGCTCGAGGTGACCCCAGACGGGGTGTCTTGCAAGGTCGTGGAAGCAACGCGTGAAGACTCGTGCAGCTGCGACGCGGGCCGAGGAAGGCGAGCGGTGGCGAGCGACCTGGATAAGGTCGTGCGCGGACAGCTGAAGGACAACCAGACCTGCGGCGCGGATACGGGCATCGAATGCGATAGCTATTGCCTGTGCGAGATCGAGCAAGCGCGTGATGAAACACTCTCCGCCTGCTTGAGCGAGGACAACGTGGAGGGCTTCGGTTGGTGCTACATCAACGAGGAGGCGACGCCCGAAGGCGAGCGCTTCGTGCGCGATTGCCCCGCTGATCGCAAGCAGCTCCTGCGCTTCGTTGGCGACGACACACCAAAGAACGGGGCAGACGTGTATGTCGCCTGTCGGGGTGTGCCAACCAACGAGTGACTTGCGCAGACCTCCGACCCGGTGGACGCTTCATTGAATGAAGTGGCTTGGCTTGGTCGGAGGCGTCCTCGCGGGGGCGCTAGTCGTTGGGTGCGGTGGTTCAGAGTTCAGCAGCGCAGGTGACAGCGGCGGCACGGCGGGTAAATCAGCCGGTGGCAGCTCGGCTGGTGGCAGCTCGGCTGGTGGCAGCTCGGCTGGTGGCAGCTCCGCAGGGGGCAGCTCAGCTGGCGGCAGCTCAGCCGGAGGTGTCGGTGGGAGCGCGGGGAGTGCTCCCGGCGGCGCTGGTGGGAGCGCCGGTTCGTTTCCTGGAGGCAACGGTGGCGGACCTGCCACCGGTGGCACCGCCGGGATGGCAGGCAGCGGAGGCACGATGGGCTGCGCCATGGAGTGCGGCGCCGGGCAGTACTGTGACGAAGACACCAGCATGTGCGTGAGCTGTTCGACGATTGGTGGGCGACTGCGTTTTGGCGCACCGACGCGCTTGCCGCTCAATAACTCCACGGGCGTTGACGAGCGCTTCCCCCGCATCGCGGACGACGGAACGCTGTGGTTCGCTCGGGGCAACGGTGACGGTGACTACTCGATCGTGAACATCTCGCCGCCATACAGCGGGGCGCCCAACGTGCAGTACACGAGTGGCAGCGGCTACATTCCGCGCGGCATCGATGGCGAGGGCTTGCAGTTCAGCGCGGCGTTCGATAAAAAGGTCATGAACGGCACCCGCAAGCTGGTTGGCGTGGATGACAACGGGCAGCTGAGCGATTTGGGAAGCCTCAATCAGGTCGCTGGCGGCGGCGTGTCGACGCTGGACCACAGCATCGCGGTTGGTGGGGGGCGCGTCTGGTGGATGAGCGATCGCCTGGTGACGGGACAAGCGGGTGGTCCGCACCTTCACACCGCGCAGCCTGGCATCGTGTTCAACATCGCGTTCGTGCCGCTCGTGCTCGAAGACGGCTGTCATGCACAAGGTCGCGACCTGACGCCATGGGCCGGTAAAGCGGGCAATATGCTGCTCTTCTCGGCGCAGCCGCTGTCGGAAGACGCGTCGTGTCCCTCCAGTACCGACGGCGTGCCGAAGGACCTCTATTGGACGCTGATGGGCAACGACGGAAAGCAGGTCGGACAGGCGAAGCCAATCGAAATCAGCGATGGGGTCTTGGACGACACAGAGCCAGCCCTCTCGCCGGACCTTTGCACGATCATCTACGCGCGCAGCGAAAATGGGGCGACGGAAGGGCACGACCTCTACACCGCCACCCGTCGCTAGCCTGAGCTGCACCCTCACCCCCAAAAACCCTTGAGTTGGCACCGTGGGCGCTTGAGCAGGGGGCCGCGTCGGGTCAATCTCCCGCGTCCAATGACCGACCCCCGCCTCGCGTCCGCATCGGAGCTTGCCGCACGTATCCGCTCTCGCACCCTGACTTCGAGGGAAGCTGTCGAGCTTCATATCGAGCAGATCGAACGCACCAACCCGCAGACCAACGCGGTCGTGAAGAAGCGCTACGAAGCCGCGCGCCAAGAAGCGGAGACGGCGGATCTCAAGGTGCAAAGCGGCGAGGAGTTGCCGCCGTTTCACGGCGTGCCGTGCACCATTAAAGAGTGCTTTGCTTTCACGGGCATGCCTCAGAGCTCCGGCCTGGTCGCGCGGCGCGACGTGATCGCGGAGGCTGACGCGACCGCTGTTTCACGTATCCGCGCGGCAGGGGCGATACCCCTCGGCGTGACCAACACCAGCGAGCTCTGCATGTGGATGGAGTCGGTGAACAACGTCTACGGTCGCACCAACAATCCCTACGACGTCGGCCGCATCGTCGGCGGGAGTTCAGGGGGTGAGGGAGCGGTGATCGCCTCCGGCGCTTCGCCGTTTGGTCTCGGCTCTGACGTGGGCGGCTCGATCCGCGGACCGGCATTCTTCAACGGTATCTTCGGTCACAAGCCGACCGGCGGGCTGGTGCCCAACACCGGACAGTACCCCAACGCCCACGGCGCCATGCGCCGCTACTTGTGCACGGGTCCCATGTGCCGACGAGCGGAGGATCTGATGCCGCTGTTGCGCTTGATGGCCGGCCCAGACGACGAGCACCCCGAGTGGGTATCTCGGGACAGCCTGGGAGATCCAGCGGCTGTGGAGTTCACCGGGCGCACGCTCTTCTCCATCGAAGATAGCGGGAATTTGCCTGTCTCTGACGAACTTCGCCGCGCACAGGCGCGTGCAGCGGATCACCTGAAGAGCCTCGGCATGCAGCTCCGGGAGATCAAGCTCCCTGCCCTACGGAAACAATTCGACATCTGGTCTGCGATGATGGGCGTCGCCACTGAGGTGCCGTTTGGTACCCTGCTCGGGGACGGCGAACCGATCAATCCACTCCTGGAGATGCTGAAGTGGACGCTGGGGCGCTCGAAGCACACCTGGATGGCCACAGCCTTGGCGCTAACGGACCCGCTGCCTCGCAAGCTGCCGGGGCTGGCAGAACGGATGATCGAGCTTGGGCTGCAACTCCGACAAGAGGTCGAGTCACTGCTCGGCGACGATGGACTCTTGCTGTATCCCTCGTATTCGGTGACGGCGCCGCCCCACAAGCTGCCAGCGCGATGGGCGACGCGGCTGCACATGCCGTGGTCGTACATGGCAATCATCAACGTCCTCGAACTCCCAGCGACCCAAGTCCCGCTCGGCTTGGACAGCCAAGGTCTACCGCTCGGCGTGCAGGTGATTGGCGCACCGCTGAAGGACCACCAAACCATCGCTGCAGCGTTGGAACTCGAGCAGCGCTTCGGCGGCTGGCATCCGCCGCACCTGGCACGGCTAGCGTCCTGAGTCCGCACCGCACATACTCGGCGCCGATGGCTCGCTATCAGCGCAAGGTGATCTTGAAGTGCACGCCGAGCTTCGCGTTCGCGTTCGTGAGCGACTTCCGCCACACCGCCGAATGGGATCCGCTGGTCCAACGCGCGGACCTGCTCACTCCGCCACCAATCGGACTCGGCAGTCGCTTCTTGCTGACGAATCGCTTTCCGGTTCCCGATCTGCCTTACGAAATCGTCGAGTTCCAAGCGCCGAACCGACTGACGTTACGTGGCGAGACTTCGTCCTTTCGCTACCAAGACTCGATCGGATTCGAGGAAGCGCGGGGTGGCACCCGCGTGAGCTACAGCGCTCAACTCGACTTCAAGGGCTTCTTCAGGCTGGGAAGCCCGATGTTGGCCCTGATGTTCCAGCGCATTGGAGACGACGCCCTGCGCGGTATCGAACAGGCGGTGAATCGCGCCGCCCCAGCCGAGAGCGCGACAGCGGCCTGAGGAGCAACCGTCGCGGAAAAGGCAGGTCTGCCGGGGAAGTGAGCAGTGCACCGAAATCCTCCTAGGGAAGAGCAAGTGCCACTAACATCCGCCGCAGTATGCCGCGCATCACTCCCGACGACGTCCGCGCCATCGCGGACATGGACGACCAGCCCGTCCTGCGGAACCTCCTGATCACCCAGACCTACGCAGACATCTCGAGCGAGCTCGGCAACCTCGTGGGGCGGAGGAACCTCAACTGGTGCACCTACGCCACCTGGGCCTCCAAGACGGCTGGCACGTTCATCCGTGAAGACGAGGTGCCCAAAGCACTACGCACGCTCATCGAGCGCGCCGAGCACAAGAGCGCCTATCAGCGGAACCCGCGCGAGCAGGTCATCCACGAGTGCCGCAACAACCTGATGGATCGCAAGGCGGAACTCCAGCGCGCGCTTCGCCAGGTGGACCCAGCAGCGAAGCTGGAAGAGGACCACGCCGGTTTCCTCGGGGCAGCGGACGATGTGATCCATGAGATCGCCGCGTACATCCGCACGGGCAACAAGATCGTGTTCGCGGAGCTGGGCGGTGCATTCGCCGGCTTCATCCAGACGTTTGGTGGAGACCGCACCCGAGACGACGCAAAGCTCCAGCGCTTCTTGGAGCGCTTCGACCCTGGGCCCACGCTACCAGACGACGTACGCCGCACACCCGGTGGCCTCGAGAGCGTGCAGCGTGGTGGTCAGAGCCTGCTGAGAGAGTCGATGAGTCACTACTACGAGGCGATGTTCGAATCGGACCCTAACCGTAAGGCTGAACAGTTGCTGCTCGCAAACGCTCAAGGCGGCCTTCACGAACAGACCAGACTCCAAACGTATATCCAAGGCTCCTTGGAGGTCCCGGTGAAGGAGTTCGTCTACGCCACGAACCATCGCTCGCTCGCGCAGCGCCTGGACGAACGCGTCCTCGGTCGCGCCCATGTCATCCTCGACCGCCTGCTGAGTCCGATCACCGACGACTTGCTCAATATCGCTCGCGAGCTGTCCACGGAGCTCTTGATGACCATGCCCCTGCCAAACGGCACGCTGCGTCTCGGCGAAGACATCCCCGCGGCGCCGGGTATGGGTCTATGGCCAATTGACTTGGAGCGGCTCGAGAATGACGAGCTGGTTGCTGTCATGCGCCAGTACGGCGCCTACGACGCGCGAGAGCTTGGGCTGGGGACACGAGATCGCTTCGAAGGTTGGCTGAACCGCACATTGGTCTGGTTGGCCAACGTGACGCCGGTGGCCCAAGGCACCGCGGCCAAAGACTGGGCCCAACTTTCCCAGCGCATGCGCTTCATCTTCGAGTATTTTCGCTCGAGGCAGCAGGACGCGGCGCTGTTCGCTGCGCCGTTTTCTGCTGTTCAGGAAGCTTCGATCCGTGACCGACGGTTGCCTGATTTGATGAGCGGCCTCTGAGGCGGCGCTGGAGGATTGCTCATGGAATGTGGCAAGTGCGGAACTGAGAACCCGGAAACAGCGAAGTTCTGCAACGAGTGCGGCGACGCGATGCCTCGCCCGTGTGCGAGCTGCGGCTTCGCCAACCCTCCCAAAGCGAAGTTCTGCAACGAGTGCGGGGAGAAGCTGGGAGCCAGTGCGCGCAGCGATCGAGTGAGCGAGATCGAACCTCACTCCTCCAGCGCTCCACCCAGCGTCAAAGGCAAGAGCGAAGGGTCGCCAACCTCACTTCGCGCACCCGAGGCCGAACGGCGTCAGCTCACGGTGATGTTCTGCGACTTGGTCGGCTCGACCCAGCTCTCCTCCCAGCTAGACCCTGAAGACTTGCGCGAAGTGATTCGCGGATATCAGGCGGTTTGCGAAGAGGTGATCCAGCACTACGAAGGTCACGTCGCTCAGTACTTGGGGGACGGCGTGTTGGCGTACTTTGGCTATCCGAGCGCCCACGAGGACGACCCGCAACGCGCCGTGCGCACGGCGCTCGAAATCCTACAAAAGCTGACACAGCTCAACCAAAGCAAGCTTCATCGGGACCACGGGATTTCAGTTTCAGCACGCATCGGAATTCACACCGGTCCCACGGTGGTGGGGACCGTGGGCGGTGTCCACGCCACAGAACAGCTCGCGGTCGGCGAGACACCCAACATTGCCGCGCGGATTCAGTCTCACGCCCCACCAGACAGCGTACTCGTGAGCGGCGACAGCGTACGTCTGATGCGCAACGTATTCGACCTGGAGAGCTGCGGGCGACGCAAGGTCGACGCGGGGTTGGAACTCGAGCTCCACCGCGTGATGGGCTTTACCCGCAGTCGTATCGACGAGTGGGAACCCGGCGCGGCGAACGGCGCCTTCCTGGGTCGTGATGCGGAGCTCTCGACCCTGAGCGTGCGCTTCGAGGAAGTGTCCAGAGGGGGTGGACGCACCGTCTGCGTCGTCGGCGACGCGGGGATCGGCAAGTCAGCATTGATCCGCGCCTTCCGGGCGCGCCTGGGAGACCGGCCCCATCGCTGGCTGCAGACTCGATCCTCCAGTTACCACGCGGATACTGCACTCCACCCGGTTGGAGAGCTGATACGACAGGCCGCTCCGCACATCGACTCCGAGGCACCGCAGGCCATCGTCGATGCACTGACGCAAGAGTTCCGGCTCAACACCGAACACGGTCAGGTGCTGCGGAGCCTCCTCGGC
Organism: Polyangiaceae bacterium; assembly: GCA_020633205.1. Lineage (NCBI taxonomy): Bacteria > Pseudomonadati > Myxococcota > Polyangiales > Polyangiaceae > Polyangiaceae bacterium. The sequence continues at coordinate 564,029 of JACKEB010000014.1, read as the reverse complement.
GACGAGACTGAGGGTCCGCTGAACGCTCTGCCTCCCCAAGTCCGTCGAGCGCGCATCCTCGAGGGTTTGTGCGCGTTCCTGTTTCGACTCGCCGAGGACAAGCCAACGCTCATCTGCGTCGAAGATCTGCACTGGACGGATCACTCGACCCTCGAGCTCTTGGCCCAAGTCGCAGAACGGATCCACACGCGCCCGCTCCTGCTGTTGATGACGACGCGTCCACAGTTCGCTGTGCCTTGGAACGTGGATACGTCGATCCAGCTGAACCGCCTCCCCAGCGACCAGGTGATGGAGCTCGTGAAGCGCATCGCAGATGCTCCGCTACCAGCTGAGCTCCTGGAGCAGATCGTGCGACGCGCGGACGGCAACCCGCTCTTCGTGGAAGAGCTGACGAAGATGGTGACCGAAGCCGGGAACAGCGATGCGCTGCGGGCCCAGGTCGCGATCCCGGCGACGCTGCAGGACTCCCTGATGGCTCGCCTGGATCGCTTGGCACCAGCGAAGACGATCGTTCAAGTCGGCGCGAGCGTCGGTAGAGAGTTTCCGTTTCAGCTGATGCAGGAGCTCTTGGAGCTCGACCCGCAAGAGCTCGAACACGAACTGGCTCGCCTCACCAGCGCCGAGCTGTTGTATCGGCGTGGGGAAGGCAATCAGGCGATTTACACCTTCAAACACGCGTTGATTCAGGACGCGGCGTACCAGTCGCTCACTCGCCGCACGCGGCGCGAGTATCACGGCCGCATCGCGCAGCTACTCTCGAATCGCTTCACCGAGACGCCCCCTCCCGTATTGGCGCATCACCACACGGAAGCAGGCAACACCAGTCAAGCCGCTCTGCTGTGGCACGACGCAGCTCAGCGCGCCCTGCGTGAATTCGCACTCGCCGAGTCGATCAACCACCTCGAGCGGGGGTTGGCACTGCTGGCGACCGATGTCAGCGCCGACAATGACCCGCTGCGGCTTTCTCTACGCGTGACTCTCGGCGCACCATTGATGCTCACCCGAGGGTTTGCGGCTCCGGAGGTCGAAGCCCACTACGCGGAACTGTACGAGCTCTGCCAGCGCAACGCGGGCACGGCAGCGGACCAGCTCTTCCCGGCGCTCTGGGGGCTGTGGACCTTTTACGAGGTCAGCGGCGTTTACCCGAAAGCGCAGCGCATGGGAGAGGAGCTGCTCGAGCTCGCAGAGCGCTCGGACAAGAGCGGGATCCGGCTCGCGGCGCACACCGCGCTGGGCGCTGCCCGCTTCATGCGCGGGGAGGTCGCGCCCGCGCGACGCGCCTTCGAAACGGGCCTGGAGCTATACGACCCACAACAACACGCCGAGCTGGCGCTGCTCTTCGGGCAGGACGCGGGTGCGATGTGCGCAAGCTTCCTCACCTGGGTGCACGCCCACGACGGACACACGGAAAAGGCCAAGCAGCGCGTGAACCAAGCACTCCAGCTTTCTGAGCAGCTCGGCCAACCGAGCACTCGAGGCTTCGTGGAATGCGTTTTGGCCACTCACTTCTGCTTGGTTGACGAATTCAGCAAGGCGAAGGAACACTCGGAGACAGTGATACGCCTCGGCAACGAACAAGGCATGCCGCATTGGGCGGCTCAAGGTCAGGTCAACCGAGGGTGGGCGGTGTCCGGGCTCGGGAACCCGGAGTCCGGCGTCGAAGATATCCGGATGGGAATTAGCGCGCTGATGGCCATCGGAACTCGCGCCGCAATGACCTACTTCAACGGCGGGCTGGCGGCTTCAGAGCTCGCACGCGGAGACGTGGATGCCGCGCAGAACACGCTGGGCTCGACCTTCGACTACGTGGAGGCCTCAGACGAGCGGCTCTTCGAGTCGGAGCTACATCGCCTGCACGGAGAGCTGATGAAGGCGCGGGGAGACATGAACAGCGCTCGAAGCGAGTTCGCTCGAGCCGAGCAGGTGGCGGCGGCCCAAGGCGCCGTCGCCCTGGCAAACAAAGCCAAGGCCAGCGCCGCGGCGCTCTAACCTCAGAAGCGCCCATGCTCCCGAATCGTTGGCAGATCGCCAAGCGCAAGCAAGAATTCCGCGGGGAATCTTTCGCAAATCTGGCGCGCGCGTCGGCGGTGCTGGCGTTCTACGTCATCGAGATCATCAATCACCACGGGTCGCGCGCCCTCGGCATGCCTTCTGTCGTCGGCCGGGACATGCATGCGATGGTAACCGCTCTGGTTGGCAGCTGGGTCGGCGCGGCACTGCTGACGGTCGTCGTGATGCGGTTGCGCTACTTCCCGATCTGGCTCAAGTACCTGACCACCAGCATCGATCTTGCGATGATGACCGCCGTGCTAGCGGTCCTCGACGGGCCAAAGAGCCCGATGTTGATCGGCTTCTTCTTAGTGCTCGCTCTGAGCGCGACGCGTTTCAGCCAGCGTCTGATCGCGTGTACCGGCGCGGGTACGCTGGTCTGCTACGGCGTCCTCTTGTGGCACACGGCGGTTTTGCGTCCGGCGCTTGCGGTCCCCCGCTACCACCAGCTGATCTTCGGACTCGCAGTGGTGATTCTCTCCGGTGTGTTGATCGTCCTGATCAACGCGGCAGAGCGACTGTTCGCCGCCGTAGACAGCGCGCCCAACTCGACCTTTCCGGCTGACCTCCCTATGGCTGATTCGGGGGAAGAGTCGTGAGCGCGACCTACCCGTGCCCGCACTGCCAAACCACGGTGGCCGTGGGCGCCACCCGCTGCTGGCTCTGCAAGGGTTCGCTGCCGAGGGTCGGCGTTGCGGCAACTCCGGCTGTCGCCAAGCGCGATCGCACCTGGCTCGTGATAGTGATCCTGGCGAGCCTAGTGTTGTTGCTCGTTGGCGCGCAGCTGTGGGCGATAGCACCCGGGCTTCTGGTTCCGTACGGTGTGCTGGTGCTCCCGGTCTCCGTCGTGCTGGCACGCATCGCCTGGGTAGGCAGGCTCGATTTTTGGCGCTCCGACGCGGCGTCGGCTGAAGCCGACGCAGCTGAGGCTGCTGCCCGCGCGTCCGCGCAAGCGTCAGCGTCTGCGCTGGGTGCAGCAGCCGCCCCGACATTGGCCTCCGCTCAAGCTGGAGCTGACGCCTACCCAAGGAACCTCGACGGTGCGGTTCAGGGCCGCGGTGACCGCCCAGGAGACAAGGTCATCAAGGGCCTGGCGATCGGCGTCACTGTGTTTCTGGTGGTGACTGCAGTCGTGTTGATGCTCCTGGTGGCCGCGGTGGTCATCTTCGCAATCATTTGCTTCGCGAGCCTGCCCTGATGAAACTCCGCGACTACAGCTTCTTGGGCCTCACTCAGAGCTTGTGCCCCGACTGCCATCGCGTCGTTTCCGCGAAGATCATCACGCGGGGCAAACGCGTCTACTTTCAAAAGCACTGCCCTGAGCACGGAGCGCGCGAGGACTTCATTTGCTCGGACGTCGACTACTACGACCGTCTCGAGTTTGCTGTCCCGGGGAAGATCCCCGCAGGCTTTGGCATCTCGCCGAAGCGTGGCTGCCCCTATGACTGCGGCCTCTGTACCGAGCATGAACAGCACACCTGCATCGGACTGGTGGAGCTAACGCAGGGTTGCAACCTGCGGTGCCCGATGTGTTACGCGAGTAGCGCGCCGGGCGGCGCCCATGAGTCCCTGGAAGACGTGAAGCGCGCCATCGATCGCCTCGTCGCCGCTGAAGGTCAGGCGGAAATCCTTCAGCTCTCTGGAGGCGAACCCACGCTGCATCCAGACTTCGAGCAGGTCCTGGCGTATGCGTACGAGCGCAACGTCCAGCACGTGATGGTCAACACCAACGGCCTCAGGTTCGCGCGCGACCCGAAGCTGGTGGAGCACGTGGCGCGCTACGAGCGTCGATTCGAGGTCTACTTTCAGCTCGACAGCCTGGAGGCCAAGGCTACCGAGAGCCTGCGTGGCGCCGACATCCTCGCGGAAAAACTCGAGGCGCTCGACCTCCTGGCGGCGCACGACGTGCGCGTGACGTTGGTCGCCACGCTGCAACCTGGAATCAATGACAACCAGCTCGGCGCGCTGATCGACTACGCGGTGAAGCGCCCGAATATCGGCGGCGTGAGCTTCCAGCCGGCGACCTACAGCGGACGCAGCGAACTCCCGGAGACGCTCGAGCGAAGAGTCACTTTCCCAGACGTCGTGAAAGGGATCGCCGAGCAAACCGCTGGGTTGTTCCGGGAAACCGATTTCATGCCGTTGCCGTGCGCGCATCCCAATTGCCACACGCTGAGCTACGCCTATCGGGATGGAGAACGCCTGTACCCCCTCCTGCGCTTCATCGACGCGCAGAAGCACAAGGACCTGCTCGCCAACGGCATCGCCTTCGATCGACCCCGCGCGAGGCAGCTCGTGGAAGAGTACCTGCGCGCAGAGGGCTGCAGTGCTGGGGACTGCGCCACGGTGGAGTCGTGGCTCGCCACAGCCCTCGGTCAACGACAGCTAAGTCAAGTCGGGGCGCAAGACGCGAAGGCGGTGGTCGACTTCTTCGGCGCCGCGCTGAACGAGACGCTGTCTCCCGAGCGCGTCTTCCGTATCGCCATCACGTCGTTCCTCGATGTGTACAACTTCGATTTGCGAAGAGTGATGAAGTGCTGCACGCATCACGTCTTGCCAAGCGGCCACGTGATCCCGTTCTGCGCTTACAACGTGCTGTATCGGCCGGGGCATGCAGCTCTGCCCGAGCTGGAGTCGCAACTCATCCAGCTCACTCAGCGCACCAGCTCGGACTGATGGACTGGATCTATCTCGGACTGATGGGGACGGCCCTCGTCGTGGGCGTGCTGGTCCGGCGAGCTCTTCCACGGGGGCCCCACGAGACGCGGCTACAACGCCTTGCGCTTTTCCTCGGGGCAATCATTGGGAGCACCTTCTTCGCCAAGCTGCCTTACGCGCTTTCGGACTGGCAGAGCTTGGTAGACGGCAGCGCCTGGCTGAAGGATGGGCGAACCATCACCTGGGGCCTGGCGGGGGGATACCTCGGAGTGGAGGTGGCCAAGCTGGTAGCAGGCGTGCGTCACAAGACAGGGGATGCCTTCGCCGCACCGGTGGCCGCAAGCATTGCCATCGGCCGACTTGGCTGCTTCCACGCTGGCTGCTGCTTCGGAGGCCCCACCGACCTGCCCTGGGCGGTGCGGTTTCAGGATGGGCTGCCTCGGCATCCGACGCAGCTGTATGAGTTCGCGTTTCACGCCACGGCCGCAGTGTTGCTTCTCCTCGCCGCCCGACGCGGCTTGTTCCGTATGCAGCTCATCAAGCTCTACCTGATGGCGTACATGCTGTGGCGTATCGCGACCGAGCTCTTGCGCCCAGAACCGCGCGTGCTCTGGGGGCTCACCTTCTATCAGCTGAGTTCCATGGCCTTTTTCCTGGTCTTCGCGCTGCTGTTTCTGATCGATGCCCGCAAACCGCGGGCCGTCGCGGCCGCTTGAGCTGACACTCCAGTCGCCCGATTGCACTGGGCTGGTTCCACGCGGTCGGGAACGTCGTTCTGTATGAGGGGTTCAACGCCTGCAAGGCGCAGGAAGGTCGGAAACGCCCAGCGGGTAAGACGCTAGGATCATGCTTGCACGCAGGTTGACTTGGTTGATGGTGGGCGCGCTACTCGGAACGGCTGGATGCGGCCGCACGCTACTTGGCTGTGAGGGCGACCCGGCGAGTTGCGCGAATACCGACGCGGGGGCTGACTCCGACGCCGCCCCCACGGCAGCGACACCGACCAAGGTCGACTTGCTCTTCGTCGTCGACAACTCCTATGGCATGGACCCGTTCCAGGCGACCTTCGCCGACGCCGCTCCGCTGCTGGTGCACCGGCTCGTCAACCCCGACTGCGTGAGCGCGGATCAGCGCATCACCTTGGCGGACCCGACCGCGGCCTGCCCAGATGGGCTCGAGCGGGAACTCCCGCCCGTTCGGGACTTGCACATTGGAGTGATCACCACCAGCCTGGGCGGCGCAGGTTCGGATAGCTGCTCTCCAAACTGGCCAACCTGGGAGCCAGCTCAGAACGATCACGCCCATCTCCTTGCGAGCCTCGAGCGTTATGACGGCACAGCTGGCTATCGGGGCCTTGGTCTAGTCTCCTGGGATCCCGAAGCACGACAGGCGCCGGCGGGCTCCGCGAACCTCGGCGCCGTCTTGGACGAAACCCGCAAGCAGGTGTTGGCGGTTGGCTCCCGCGGCTGCGGCTACGAGGCGAGCCTCGAAGCGCCGTATCGTTTCCTAGCGGATTCACACCCCAGCCGCAGCAGCGAGCGTGGGCCGTGCTTCGACGGTGACACCTCCAATGGCTGCGCGGTCGGAGTCGGCGTCGACGACGAGCTGCTGGAGCAGCGGCGGGTGTTTCTCAGAGAAGACTCGCTGCTGCTGGTAGTCATGCTCAGCAACGAGAACGACTGCTCTGTGCCAACGCTCAACCAGTACTGGCTCGGGCTGCAGTCGATCGATTCGCTAGGCGATCAAGTCACGCTCCCCCCGCCCTCCGCTGCGTGTGACAAGGATCCGAATGACCCATGCTGCCATTCGTGCGGGCAGTCTCCGCCTGCAGGCTGTCCTAGCCCTGCACCCGGATGCGACTCGCCCCGCCTCGACGATATCCAGGATCCACCGAACCTGCGTTGCTTCGACCAAAAACGGCGCTTTGGCGTCGACTTTCTCTACCCCATCGATCGTTACCGCGCGGCATTCCAAGAGGCCACGATCAAGGATGAATACGGGGAACGACTCCCCAATCCTATTTTCGAGTCAACCTCGGGGCCCACGCGCCGCCCAGAGGATGTCGTGTTCGCCGCCCTGGTGGGTGTGCCGTGGCAGGATCTCGCCCGGCCATCTAGCCTCACCACCAAAGGCTCCCTTGTGTTCGCCACTGCCGCCGAGATGCAGGAGCGCTGGAGCGAGCTCTTACCGACAGCAGGCGGGGCCGCTGGAGATCCATTGATGCGAGAGTCCATTACCCCGCGCACCGGTCAGGGGATCCGCAGTCAGGATGACGGATTCGCCTACCCAAACGGCTACGACTACGACACCGAAGGCCAAGCGCTGCAGTACGCTTGCCTTTCGCCGCTGCCCGAGCCTGACCCCTGCCTCACAACGAGCTGTGAGTGTTACGGCATCAGCAGCGATCCGATTTGCGTAGACCCTGATACTGGCAAGACGACCGGAGATCGTCACAGCGCGGGAGCCACGCCGGGAGTGCGCCAGCTCGAACTCTTGCGAGCTCTGGGTGACCAGGGCGTCACGACGAGCATCTGCGCCAAACAGAACGTGGATCCGTCGGTTCAAAGCTACGGTTACCGCGCCGCCGTGGAGTCCATCGTTGCTCGTGCTGCGCTTAGCCTGCGCTAGGCAGAACCAAGGCGATGCATTACTACGTCGGGCTGCTATAAGGCCGCCATGATTCGACGCTGGGCAGGTATCGGGGGAGGCGTGATCGCCGCTCTCCTGAGCGTGGGTTGTGACGCCGCGAGGGGCGATTACGAGCGCTGCCTCGAGCTCGAGAAACAGGGCAAGCTAGAAGAAGCGGCGAAATCCTGCGAAGCCGCGATGGACAAAGGCGGCGCGAGCGGCACCGCCGCAAAGGAAAAGCTCGCAGAAATCCGCGTGCGAATGGTCAGCGACTTGAGCGACCAGCTCAAGAAGAACAACCTGTGCACCGAAGCCCAGCTGAAGGTGATCGACGCCAAGCCAGAGGACAAAGCGCGCCTGACGGCAGACCGCGATCAGAAGTGCAAAGGCTTGGTGCCTGCCTCGAGCGCCAAGGCGAATCTCTAGATTATCCCTGCGGATATGCTCAGCGGCAGCTAGAAGCGCTGCGCCCAGCGATGCAAGAGACCGAGGAATGCGTAGGTGCCGTCCACGACTCCAAGCGCATCGGGCGAGTCCAGTACGAAGGAAAACGCAGCGAAGCCCTCGAGGTGCTTGCTGAAGTTCACGTGGAAAAGTGGACCGCCGCGAGTCACGCCACGGGGCCTTCCGGGCACGACCACATACTCCGCCAGCGCGCCGAGTTGCACGTCTTGGCTCTCGCCAAAACCGTAAACATAGCCCCCGCGAAGGCCCATCGCGAACGGAGGGCGCATCACCACGCGCAGCACCTCTTCGTAGACGTAGGTGTCTCGGGGTACGTCGATCAACACCGGGTGCACCCCAAGGAACGCACCGCCGTGGGCGACGGGTGCAGCCAAGTTGAGTTCGAAATCGACCGCAGTGTAGCTGCTACGCTCCCCGCCGTTCTCGAGCCCGAGGTCCGTGTCGGCGTACTTCTCCTGCTTGCGCAAGAAGCGGCGGTCGAAGGGGATCGTGCGACGCACCCCGAAGAACGTATCGAGAAACGGCAGGCTCGCTCGCCAGCCCACGTAGGGCGACGTGAAGCTGTTCGTCACCAGCCAGTACGCGTCGATGCCCACGAAGTTCCAAAACGGGGCACCGTAGCCAAGAGTCAAGCGCGGCCGCGCGTAGACCACGCCGACATCCGTCGCCAGAGAGGCAAACGGTGTCGCCTTCTTGGATTGCCACGGGGAATATTGCGGCTCGGAGCTCTCCGGCTTGGTCGGCGCTGCCGCCAAGGCGACGTGAGGTGACGTGACCCCTAACCCCCAAACCAAGCCGAACACGGCCCCAACACCGCGCATTCGGCGCACGCGCGGGCGCTGAACCCACGAGGGGCGCTGAACCCACCTGGGGCGCAGAGCTTCGACGCGGTTGGGCGTTCCTGCCTGGCTGTAAGAAAGGCTTGGCACTAGAAAGGTTGCCTCCCCTTGCACCAGGTTGCGAGGCCGCGCAAGTCTTCACCGTTAGAGGTCGAAGGCTGTGTCAGTATCCGCGCCATGTCGAAGCAGAGCGTGACGTTGTGGCACAATCCCCGCTGTTCCAAGAGCCGTGAGGCTTTGCAGCTCTTGTCTGACCGCCTAGGTGCCGATGCGATTCAAGTACGCGAGTACCTCAAGCAAGCGCCGAGCAAAGCCGTGGTCGAGGCGTTGCTGAAGGCGCTGAGCGCGGGAGACGCCGACTTCAAACCGCACGACGTGCTGCGCAGCAAAGAGCCTGGATACAAGAAGCTCGGGCTCTCCAAGACCGCCAGCAAGGCACAAATCGTAGCCGCGTTGGTCAAGGATCCCAGCATCCTCGAGCGTCCCGTGCTGGTGGTCGACGACAAGGCGCGCATCGGTCGCCCCCCGGAGCGCGTCTTGGAGCTGCTGGAGTCCTGAAGCTGCGGTCTCGCAGCGGCTGCCGTTTTTGAAGCGGCTGCAGTTCTTGGAGCGGCGCGGTCGATTCCCTGGGGAATTACCCGTCGACCTCTTGGCTACTTCTTCTTCGCGGCGGCTTCGAACTCGAGCAGTAGTGCTTCCACGGCGCCGCCGCCCCGTGCATACAAAAGGGGCCCCGAGAAGCCGGTGGTTGCCACGGAGTAGACCTCGGCGATGCGATAGGCCAGCTTCGCCACTTCCGGCAGGTTCGCCAGCGCCGCATCGACGGCGGCTTCATCGCCTTCTGCCACCGCTTTCTTCAGTGCACCCGCTGCCGTCCAGCGATCGCTGTCGCTCAGCGAACCACCGCGTTCTGACAGGCGCGCGACGGACTCAGGCACGCGGGTGCTTGCCGGCGGGGCGGACTCGAAGCCTTTGATTACCGGCGCCTGGGATGCTGGTTTCAGCTCCTCCGGCTCATGCAGGCTGCTTGGCCCGAGCTCGATCTGCGCGGTTGGGATGATGGAGTTGTGCTTCTTGGCTCTCAGCTGGGACTCATCGAGCGCGCGCTTACTCTTCACTGCGTCGTCGCCGACAGGCTCGAGGTCCTTGCCTTGCTTCGACTCCGCCGCGTCGTCTGATTTCGCCACGATCCGTTGAGGATAGCCGGCGGCCTCAACGCATCCAAGCCACTCGGTCGAGATCTGAGTGGGGCGTATCAGCCACACCGTCAAAGCAACCTGCAGCTTTCGCACTGCTGCTCAGGAGGCGCCGTAGCCCGACCCGCAGCGCGTTTCCCTTGCCTCCCCTGCGAGTTACCGAGAAGCTGGTCCGAGCCATGCCCGTCGGTGTGAAGACTGTTCGTCAGGTACGCCAACGCATCGTCCTCGCGTGCGGTATCGAGGGGCCGCGCCTGCGGATCTGTCGCGCGGCGGCCTTGCGCGCGCTGAACGGCCATATCGAAGAGTGCCTCGTCGAACAACTGACGACCGCGGCCGCTACGCTGCGGCCCTGGGCGATCGTGATGAACGAGACCACGTATGCCTTCGATCCCGAGGAATTCGACGCCCTAGCGCGGGATGTCGGCGGACGCATCGTGCGCCTTCCAGACTTCGAGGCGCCCCTCGATGAACTCGAAGCTTGGCTCAACGAACGCTTCCGCGGGCTGGTCGAAGACGGCGAACCCGAGTCAACCTGAAGCACCAGTCGCCGGGAGTCGGGTGACCAGGGTGCTCGCAGCGCCAAAGCAGTCACCGGGCTGGCGTCGCGCGGCGGCCGCTGCGATAGACTGACTCATGACCTCTCGCGTCCTGAAGTTCGCCCGCCTCTCGAAGAGCGCCGCGCTGGTTTCCGTTTGCTTGCTCGGCCTCAGCGGTGTGGCTTGCGGCTCCGACAGCGAAAGCAGCTCAGGCTCGGGCGGGAGCGCTGGCAGCGCTGCGAGTGGTGGAAGCGGCGGCACCGCGGGGACCACGACGGGCGGCAGTGGTGGCAGCTCTGGATCTGGGGTTGGGGGTGAGGGTGGAGTCGACACATCGCCCATGGGCGGTGACCGCCCGGTGACGCCGTTCGTCCCTGAGAGCTACAACCCTGCTGAGCCAACTCCGCTGATCGTGATGCTCCACGGCTATGGCGCAAACGGCGCCGCCGAAGAGGCCGTCGTGCTCAAGCTCAAGCCGCTCGCAGAGGAGAAGACCTTCATCTATCTGTATCCCGACGGAACCATTAGCGGCGATGGCAAGCGCTTCTGGAACGCAACGGACGCGTGTTGCGACTTCGGCAACTCCGGCGTGGACGACGTGGGGTACATCGCCGGACTGATCGATGAGGCCAAGCAGCGCTACAACGTCGACGACAAGCGCGTCTACGTGATCGGTCACTCCAACGGGGGCTTCATGTCACACCGCTTCGGTTGCGATCGAGCAGATCTGGTGGCCGGCATCGCGAGCCTTGCGGGCGAGATGTGGAGCGACGAGACCAAGTGTGCACCGAGCGCACCGGTGAGCGCGCTTCAGATGCACGGCACCGACGACCAAACGGTGTCCTACGTCACCGTTCCCGGCGTTCCCGGCGCTGAAGCCAGCGTCGCGACCTGGGCGGCAAAGAACGGATGTACCGGCGCGCTCACCCCATTTGGTGAACCCGTAGACTACGAAGCCAGCGTTGCAGGCATGGAGACTGACAAGCTCGAGTACACCGAGTGCCCCGCGGGCGGCGCCGTGGAGCTCTGGAAGATGAACGCCGTGGGCCACATCCCGAACTTCACCGACGACTACCGCCGCGCCCTAGTGGACTGGCTCCTGGCGCACCCAAAGCCCTGAAGGCCGCAGCTCCCCGGCGACGGCCGCGGCTCCGTGGCAAAACCAGCGGAGACCAAGCTGACGGCTACCAGGTGACTTCCGCCAGCCGCAAGAAGCCGCGTCCCTCGCGCTGATCCGCGAAGAACAAACCGTTGCCCTGCAGCGCAGGCGCGGCGGTTTGCTCGCTCGGCCCTTCGAGGCGCGCCAAGCGGCGCACCTTCACGACGGCGGTCGGCGGTCGCACGGTGAAGCCGTAGAGCTCCGAAGCGGCGCCACGCGCAGCGCTGACCACGCCATGACAGAGCTGCCCATCACATTCGATGCTGAGCGACGTGGGTCGTGCGGCATCAGGTAGCTCGATGACCAACGGATCGCGTTCCGACGCGCCTGAGTCGCTCAGCACCGCGACCCGTACACCGGCCTCGGCGCCTTCTTCCAGCCACGCCACGACTGGCTTTTCGCCAGCGAGCGCCACCGCTGGAGAGTGGGAGTGACCCTTCGTCTTCGCCAGCGCTCGCTGTCCCGGTAGCGGCTCAGCGGTGGCGCTCTTCAGCGTGGCGACGAAGATGTCCGCAACGCCAGCCGCGGCGCTATCTCGAGCCTCCGACCACACCAGCCACGCTTTATCTCCGCGCGGCAATACACGCACATCCGTAGCGGCGCCGGTGACCGACGTCACACGGCGATCAGGCCCGATGCGCTGCAGGCCCTTGCCAATGCGCGCCGCGTAGACTTCCGGATCCCCATGGCGCTCGTCTACCCAACCAACAATCCAGCCTCCGGCTCCCAGGGCCGAATCGGGAACGAACCCTGCGCCGACATCGCTGACTTCCCCGGGCGCCCTTGTCAGCATTTGTTGCTTCGTCTTCTTGCCGCCTGCGCCGAGCAGCGTGAGGAAGACTTGCGGCACCTTGTTGTCAAGCGCGCTCCAAACGAGCAGCGCGTCGTTGCCCTTTGGATCGCCTGCACTGAGCGCGACACCACCCATCGACCGCGCGCGGTAGGAAATCGTCTCCACAGCGCCCGGAGTGCCGTCGCTGGCCACGCTCCGCACCTTCAGCAGGGCGCGCACCGGATCGAAGCGGCCGTCGGGAGCCGGAGTGGTGCGCCGCGTGTAAGGCGTCGTCGGGTCGAAGAAGGTGAGCCAAGCCACCAGCGACCCTGAGCCTTGTTTCACCGCGGCAACGTCGCTGAGCGGGTCGCTGATGGCGAGCGCTTGGTTGGTCTCGAGGCGTGGGGGAGACTCAGGGGTCCACGCTTCCGCCGCGGCCCGGTAGGCAGTCCCAGTTGGAGCAAGCTCCACACTGAAGAGCTGCGCTGGGTTTTGGTTGTCGGCGGCCAGGGCGAAGCAGCTCTCTCGGGGACAAGACAAGCCCCACGCGATGTTGATGCCTTTCGGCAACTCGTTGGTCTTGAGCGGCTCGCTCGCCACTACCTCGAGCTTGCTATCGAGGCGCACGAACGTCGGCAGTAGGTCCGCATCGTCGCAGGACTCCACTTCCTCAGGGCAGTTTTCGGCGAGGGTCAACGCCGCGATGCCAGCATTCGTGGCCACGAGCTCCGGTGTGGTGTCAGCGCCCACCACCCGCAGCTTGGCGCGCTTGTCAGGTTTGAGGTCACTGGTGAGGCTCGCGACTTCCAGCCAGCGATCGCGCTCACTGCTGAGCCCTGGAGTCTCCCAAACGGCATACGCAGTGCCGAGACCTTGAGCGGGCGCGAGCAAGTCCACTAGCGCTTGTTCCCCGGCGCCCGGCAAGTTCGCCACGGGGCCAGCCAACAGCTTGCCCTGAGCGTCGACCAACGCCAGCTGCACTCGCGGCTCGAGGTTCTTGCTGTCGGACCAACCAATCACCAGACCATTGGCGCTGACGGTAAGGTCGAGATCGAGCTGCGCGCTCGCAGTTCCACTGACCTGCAGCGGCTTGCCTTTTACGGTCCCCTGCTCGTCGAGGAAGGCCAACATCACCGGACCGTTGCTACCAGCAGCGCTGCCAGCCTCGATCCACGCAACGGCTGCACCTCCTGAGAAGGGTACGGCCTGCCAGGCGCGCGCCGTCTTGCTGAAGACCGCGCCCTGTTTCCCCGAGGTATCAGACAAGTCAGCCGCCCACAGCTCCGCCTTGCCGGATCCACGCACCGCCCACAGGGCCAAGGCGCCCCGCTTGGTCGGCACGGAGCTGAGCCAAAGCACGCTGTCCGCTGCGCGTGTCAGCGCCATGGGGCCACTCGCGAGCTCACCACCCGGCCCGACCGCGAGCAGATTGATTGTCTCCTCCGCAGCGCTCTTCTCGCTATAGAGCATCACGAAGCCTTTGGCCTTCAGGTTGCCCCCGGCCTTTGCTTCGCCGACGGGCCTCACCGTCGCCAAACCGATTTCGCCGGCCGCAGCCCCAAGCTCGTGCACCTTGCCACGAGGTTGACCTCGGGGATCCAATGCCTGACTGAACCAGGCGGTGCCCGACTCCTTGTGGGCCGCCCAGATCGCCATGCTCCCTTCACTCCTGGAACCGACGTACGGCCCCATGGTGCCGCCCGGCACTTTCGCGAAGACGTGGGAACGCAGTCCTTGAACCTCGACGTTGGTCCCCGGCTTGTCCTTCGACAGCGCGCCCTTGGGTCTACGCGGAAGCTCGGTGTGCTCTTGGTTGGCGCCGCCGCAGCCAAGGGCGAAGAACAGGGCTAAGAGCGAAGCTCGATTATTGAAGCGCTGGCTCACGCCGGGCACCGTAGAAGCGCGTCGTGCGTCGCGCAACGAGAAGGCGGAATCCTGCGTCGACCAGGCGCGTTAGCGTAGGATGCCCCTGTGACTCTCGCGCAGCGCCTGATGCTCGCCATCGCCGTGCTCACGATTGCAGTGACCGCTGCAGTCGGCCTCGGCGTGCGCGAAGCCTGGCGCAGCACTGAAGAAGAGCGCTTCCGCGAGCAGTTCAAGGAAGCCGTCTCGCGGCTAAACGAGCAGCTCAGCACCGACATCACGAGCTTGCCGGAGATGGTCGAGCCAATCTGTCGCCACGACCCGACGCTGGATAGCACCCTGATCGACTTATCGACCGGGCGCCTCGACTCCGGAAGGCGACTCGCGGCGAGTCTGCGCGTGCCGGACATGCGCAAGGCCTTGCGTGTCGATGAGCTCGTGCTGATCACCAGCGAGGGCGAAATCCTCGGAGCGGTACATCCCAATCTGGTGGTGGGCGCGACGGACCCAAAGCTCGCCTCACGCATCGCCAAGCCAAGCCAGGCAGCGGGCGTTCGCGGTGGGAAGGGCGAACCGCTAGCCGTCGAGGCCCACTGCACTCGACGCTTGGGCAAGGTTTGGATTGGCATCTACGCAGCACGCCATCTGGACCGCCTGCTGGAAGACGTCGGTCGCTCCCATGGCGTCCAACTGCGCGTGGCTTCCAGCTCGAAGGTCCCAAGCGATCAAATGGTCGAGCGCCTACAAGTCGAGGAGCTTGGCGGGATCACGCTGATCGCCACCAAGTCGCGGGTGCCGCTGCTCGAAGCACTGAAGCATCTGGACGGCACCATCCTCGCAATCGGTGGTGTCACCCTGGGCATCGCGCTCCTGCTTTCGATGTTGATGGCACGCGGTCTGGCGCGCCCCATCGCGGATCTCTCGGAGCAAGCGCGAGTCGTGGTCGTCGGAAATCCCCAACCGGTTCGGGGTCGGGGGGGGAGGGAGCTCCGAGAGCTCGCCGATTCCTTCAACAAGGCCATCTTGGACCTCGCAGCGCTGCGAAAGCGTCTCGCGGCGACGGAGCGCATTGCCGCACGGAGAGAAATCGCGCGCCAGGTCGCTCACGAAATCAAGAATCCCCTCGCGCCCATTCGCGCAGCCGTAGAAACGCTGCGTCGGCTGCGCGCGCGCAACGACGAGGCGTTCGACGAGTACTTCGATGAAGCCACGCGAACCGTCCTCGACGAGGTCCGCCGGATCAACACCATCGTCTCCGAGTTCACGCGCTTCGCGCGTCTCCCCGCACCCAACCCGGCTCCGCTGAACTTGGTGGAGAGCATCCGCAAGGTGGTGATGCTGCACGAGAACACGGGAGCAAAGGTCAGCTTCGGGTTCGAGCCCTGTCCCGAAGTCCAAGCGGACGCCGACCAGATGGTGCAAGTCGTCACGAACCTGCTGCAGAACGCCATCGACGCGTGTCGCGAGGTCGCCAATCCGGAAGTCCGGGTTAGCCTCAAGCCGGTCGACAGCACGGAGATCGAGATTCGCGTCGAGGACAACGGGCCCGGCATCTCCACGGACGTTCAAGCCCGCTTGTTCGAGCCATACGTCACGACCAAGCCCCACGGCACCGGACTTGGTCTCGCCATCGTTCAGCGCATCGTGGTGGAACATGGAGGGGACATCGCCTACGAGGACCGTGTTGGGGGAGGAGCGTGCTTTCGCGTGACACTGCCCGTCGGCGGTCCGCCACTCTTGTCAGAAGCGCCGCCATCGACGCGCGACTTCAAGTAGCACCACTGTACATCTGCGCCCCCACCCGGAGTTCGCTACGGTTTCGCGAAGTCGCTGAAATTCTCCCTCGCTCCAAGATTCTTGTTTGCCAGCAGGGGGCCCAATACTCTGTCCGTCCCTTGAGCCTAGCCGCGATCGCGTGACTTAAGTGCGCTTCGCCTGGAACCGTCGACATTGCCAGTGCCCATAGGGCAGCCCATCGGAGCCATCGAGGGCGACACGGCCTCCCTCAATCGTCAGCAACTCGCCACATGACACTCTCTCAGCGCCAGCTTCTCGGACTTTTGTTGGTGGTAATCGCCGCCGTGATCGGCGTCCTCGTGGGCAAGGACAACGCCATGACCGCAGCGGTGATCGCTGGAGCAGGTGGTGTTGCGGCGTTGCTGTTCAGCGGAGCGGCGGGCGGACCGAAGCTCGATGGCATTCGCAACGCGATCCGGCGCGCTGGCATGGGCAAATCCGTGAGCGCGCCTGAGGGCGCACCGGATGCCGTGGCGGCGCTCTACGAGGAGCTTGGCACGCTGGTCGAGACGATCAGCGACGCGAAAGACCGAGTGAAGGAGCTGGAATCCGGCACGGATGAAAAGACCCGGGACCTGCAGAAGCAAATCGAGCGGCAGAACCGCGCGCTGACGGAGCGCGACGCGGAAATTGAATCCCTGCGGAAAGCTCCCGCCGCGAACCCCGAAGAGCTCGAGGAGCTCCAGGCAGAGCTCGCCGTGTTGCAGGACGAGCACGCCTCTTGGAGCCGCCGGGTGCAAGAGGCACAGACCGCCGCGCAAGCTCTCGCCGAAGCCGTGAACATGCTGTCAGAGGGTGTGGTTCACCAGCTCGACAGTTCCGAGCAAGCCGGAGCACACATCAAGGAAGTGACCTCGAACCTCCGCGAGATCGCCCAGCACGTGGAGGTGCTGGCGGGCAGCGCCGAAGAGAGCAGCTCGAGTATCCTCGAGATGACGGCGACCAACGACGAAGTCGCGGAGAACATCGGCGAGCTTGGCGCGAGCGTGCGTGAGACCGTCGCCTCGATCGAAGAGATGGCGTACTCCATCAAGGAGGTCGCCAAGAACGTCGACGCACTCTCGCTCACCGCTGAGGAAACCAGCTCGAGCATGAACGAGATGGACGTGTCCATCGATCAAGTGCAGTCGAACGCCAACGAGACGGCGCGCTTGTCCGAAGAAGTGGCTCAGGACGCCGAGCGCGGCGCCGAGTCGATCCTCAAGACGATCGGCGAAATCTACCGCATCAAAGAGAGCAGCCAGGAGGCTGTGGCGGTGATCTCGAACCTCGGTTCACGCATCGACGCGATCGGTCAGATCCTCAACGTGATCGACGAAGTCGCCGAACAGACCAACCTGCTGGCGCTCAACGCGGCCATCATTGCCGCGCAGGCCGGCGAGCACGGCAAGGGCTTTGCTGTCGTCGCGGATGAAATCAAGGACCTCGCTGAGCGCGCTGGTGCCAGCACCAAGGAGATCGCCGATCTCATCAAGACGATTCAGGCGGAGAGCAAGAACGCAATTCAAGCGGTGGAACGCGGCGCGCAGAACGTTGATCGAGGCGTCGAGGTCAGCAACGAGGCCGAGCGCGCACTGAAGAAGATCCTTGAGAGCTCCCAGAAGAGCACGAACATGGTGCGCGCCATCGCACGCGCCACTGTCGAGCAGGCCAAGGGCAGCAAGCAGGTCACTGACGCTATCGGCCGCATCGCAGAGACGGTGCAGCAGATCGCAGCAGCGACCGCCCAGCAGGCACGCGGCTCCGAACTGATCATGAAGAGCGGCGAGAAGATGCGCACGATCAGCCAGCAAGTGGAGCGTTCCAGCCAGGAGCAGACCCGCGGTGGGCGGCAGATCACTCAGGCGATCGAGAACATCAGCAACATGGTCAACCAGCTGAACGTCTCTCACCGCCAGCAGGCACGCGGTTCAGAAGCAGCGCTCGCCGCAGCCACCCAGATCGAAGAAGCCGCGCGTCGTCAGGACGTTGCGCTCAAGGAGCTGCTAGACAACACCAAGCATCTGCAGCAGCTGGTGAAGTGATTTGAGCGAAGCCAAGCAAGGCCCGACCCCGAACGACTCGAAAGTCCCCCTCCGACTGGCTCTGGCAGTCGTGGTGGGCGTTGCCGTGATCTTCCTGCTCATGAAGGTGAAGCCCGGCTCCGAGCAAGCGGCGCCGGCGCCAAGCGTCACGCAGATGACCAAGGACGAGTTCAATCTCCTCCTACTCGACCACTGGTTCCCCACGGAAAACCGTGGCGACCCTCCAGCGGATGCGGCCGCACTCCTTGGCCTCAAGCGCGGCGACGACCTCGGCGAAGGCTGGAAAGTGCGAGGCATTCGCGTCGCGGACAACGCCATCCGCGTCGAAGTCGTACGTCCAAACGCGCTCTTCGTTACCCAAGTCCAGCTAGGTGTGCAGGTTGGTACGATGGCTCAGTCAGAGCGTTACTCGCTCACCGCGACCAACGAACGCCCCGGCCCTTACTTCTTCCAGGACATCGACCTCAGCAAACCGGTAGAGGCGATCGCGAAGCACGTTCGCGAGCACGAGAAGCAAGTGCCGGTACCCCAGGGCCTGAGCCCGATCCCGCCGACACCCATCTTACCGGGCACCGTTATCCCAGCTGAGCCATCCGCGCCCGCCGCCAGCGATGCTGCCCCGCCTGCGCCATCCGCACCCTAATCAGCTTGCTGGATGCGCGCTCCGCGGCCTGGCTAGCTTAGCGGCCTACGGTGTGGTGATGGGACGCTACGACGGCACCCTTGGACAAGCGCGCCATGGCCTCCGTTAGCCCCTCTAGGGTGAGGTGGAACATGGGAAACACAGCGCCGATTGCCTTGCACGTACCGCCGCCCCAGTAGCGAGGTGGATCCGGATTCAGCCACACGGAGTGATCGAATTTGTCCGCGATGTGCGCGAACCAGTCGAGCCCCGTCGGGCCTTCACCAAACGTGTTCAGGCCGTAAGGCGACCCCCAGGGTCCCGAGCCAAGCAATTCCCCCGGAGCCATCGCCGCATCGCCAACCAGGATCACTTTCCACCGGGAATTTAGCGTATCTAGCAGATCCGGCAGCGCGATGGGGTCCATCAGGTTCTCCGTGCTGAAGACGCGCCCGTACACCGCGTTGTGGAAGTAATACGCCTTCACCTCGCGGAAGTTGGACGCGCGCTTCGCCGCGCTGAAGAGCTGACTCACCGTCTGAGCAAATGGGTCCATCGACCCGCCCACGTCCATCAGCAAGAGCACGCGCACGTTGCTCTTCTTGGGCCGCCTGAGCACGATCTCCAGCTCGCCAAAGTTCTTGGCGGTGGCGTCGATGGTAGCCTCCATGTCGAGCTCTTCCTCCAGCCCTTCACGGCTGTAGTTCTTGAGCTTGCGCAGAGCGACTTCGATTTGCCGCACGTCGAGCACTAGATCCGAGCGATACGGACGGTACTTACGTGCGTCCGCCATGCCCATCGCGCCCTTACCGCCGTGCCCCTTCTGGCCTTGAGCGCGCATGCTGATTCCGGACGGATGCTGACCGCCGGTTCCAAACGGGCTCGTGCCCCCAGTGCCGATCCACTTGCTCCCACCCTCGTGGCGCTTCTTCTGCTCTCGCAGGCGGTCCTCCAGCATGCGCTGAAGCTCTTCGCTGGACAGCTCCTGCAGTGCCTCGCGTTGCTCGTCGGTCAACGTCTCGAGGATCTTCGGATCCTTCAGCCACTCCTCGAGCTGATTGATCAGCTCTTGGGTCTCCACCACGATGCCCTTGAAGTGCGCGAGGAACGCCTCGTCGAAGCGATCCAGATCCGCCTCGTTGTGCACCATCAGCGAGCGCGCCAAGTAGTAGAACCCATCCAGAGTGTGGTTGTGCAACCCAAGGCGCATCGCTCGAGCGAGCTGCACGGCCTCCTGGGTGCCCACCTTCAAGCGCTTGTTCCGGAGTTCGTAGAGGAAGGGGACGATCAGATCACTCATGGGCTCCCCCGAATGTGCCACATCGGGCTTGGACATGCTGTACGGCATTCCAGCAGTCTCCGACGGCGATCTCGCAGCTCCCCTCACCCCCAAAAAAGCCGAATGGGAGCTGCATCAACGACCAGCAGCGAACTTCAGCGTCTCGCTGATGGCCAAACCAACGCCGGCCAGGCTCTCCCCAGCCACCAAACCTGAGGCGACCACGATCAGGAAACGCGCGGACCAATTGGGCACGCTGCGAGTCAGAAGCAGCGCCACAGCGGAGCCAAGGAACATGGAGACGGAGTAGTACGCCGGGATCACCATCGCGATACCGATGCTCGCCGGCGAGGGCACGAACTTGGCCCACTTGGCCTTCTGTTTCTCCAAGATCGCAAGCAGGATCCCGAGCGCACCGGCGATCAGCATGGCCCCGATCGCCCCCTTTGGCATGGTCTCGAGTCCTTTGGCGAAGATCTCCGCCACGGCTTTCCACGCGGCAACAGCTGGAGCAGGCCACTCCTCGGTCAGCAGCTGCGCCTGTGGGTTCGGCATGATGATCAAATACGCCCAGCTGCCCGCGAGCGAACCGGCTAGCACACCGAACACCTGCGCAACCGCCTGAAAGCGTGGGGAAGCACCGATGAGCAACCCGGTCTTCATGTCGTGGAGCAAGTCCGCACATTGACTCGCCGAGCCGCCCGTGACGTTGGCGGCCATCAGGTTCGCCGCGGCGTTCCCCGGCGTGATGATTCCGAAGAACAGCTGGGTCACCTTGCCCATTGGTCCCACGGGGGCAAGCCCCGTCTCCCCGGACACCCGCGCGGAAACGATCGCGAGCACGAACGTCAGGCCAACACCAAGCACCGCCGCCCAGAGCACGATCCCGAACAGGCTGACCTGGGTAAACGTCGCGAGCAGCAGTGCGGCCAGGATGGCGCCAATCAACGCTCGGGTCGGCACATCGTGACTCGAGTCCTCCGCGGGCGCGTCACCCGCGGCGCGACGCGCTCCAGTCAACGCCCGCAGGACGGCGCGCCAAGAGAAGGCGAAGGAGGTCAGTGAGCAGGTGACCATCAACGCGACGCCGGGCCAGAGCATCCACTTGTTTACTGTCGAGAACCAAGTCGCCCCAGCCTTGCCCGGCTCTGCCCAGCCCTGCTCGAGGGCGTACGGACCAAGCGCGCCCCAGGCGACCAGCGCACCAAGCAACACGGAAACACCAGCACGGAAACCCATGATGCCGCCCATCGCGAACAGCAACAGCGAAGGATCGAGAGCAAAACCTAGGTTGTAGAACGAGAGCTTGCTGGCGCCGCCCTTGGCGAGTGCCCCCTTGGCTGCAAAGGATCCCGGAATTGGCAGCTTCGGCACCTTCAGCAGATCGACCATCAACTTGAGCGCCGCTGCGACGACGCCTGCGCTGATCAGGGCAAGCACGCGCAGCACGGCTTCACGCCCCTTGGCGTACATTTCTTTCACGGTGCTTGCGGTAGCGATACCGAACGGAAACGGTAGTCGATCGACCAGCAAGAACTGACGTCGGAGCCCAATAGCCACCGTCACGCCGAGCACGCTCACGGCAAAGGTCCAGACCACGAGCACCCAATAGGTCCACTGGTAGCCATTGATCAGGGTGAGCGCCGGGATCGCGGCAACCAACCCCGCGGAAGCAATCGAAGCCGCCGCGGACGCAGCCGTTTGGTTGATGTTGTTCTCCAGCAACCCCCAGCGCCTGGTCTTGAACAGCGCATGCAGGCCCTGCCAGAAGCCAAACGACAACAGCGCGGCGGTGACCGACATGTTGAAGCTCCAGCCGATCTTGAGCCCGCTGTAGATGTTGCAGAAGGACAACAGCCCGCCGAGCACCATACCGGTCAAGACGGCGCGAATCGTCAGCTGAGGCGCGACCAGATCAAGGGGCGGAAACTCCCCAGCGTTTTCACTTTCGACCCGGTTCTCTGCCTGTTCTACCGCGGCGGACATACTCCGCCGTTACCCCGAACACGCCCCGAAGCCTAGCCATCAAAGGCCTTTGCAGATATCAACCGACCAGGTCGTACCGTCGCAGTACGCCGTAAATCCGCTCGAGCCACCCTCGGTGCACGTCCCATAGTTGCAATACTGCACCGTGTAGCCGCACACATCGGCGGGAGCGCACGAGCTTCCGTCCTCCGGCATTTCCTCCGGGCAAGCAGGTGGTGGCGGCGGGTTGCAACTCGAGACCGAAACATCCCAAGTGTAGTCCACACAACGCGCCTGCACGTCGGGGCAGCACTCGCTTGTGGGATAGCTGCAGTACTGGTCCGCCGGGACGTTGCAATAGCCGCCCGTGGTCGGCTCGGTCGCAGGGCACTCCTCAGGCGGCGGCGGAGGGTTGCAGGTGCCGCCCTCACGCACCTCCCACTTCCCCGCGCTGCAGCTCGCGACGAGATCGCTCAGCCCCTCAGCGCCGCAGCGGTCGTAGTAGCAATCCTTCGCGCCAACGGCACAGCTTGTGCCATCGTCGGGCAGCGAAGTCGGGCAACCTGACGATGCACCGCCGCTGCCTCCCGCACCACTGGTTCCTGCGGTGCCTCCAGCCCCGCCCTCACCACCGCTTGCCGTTCCGCCGCACGCAGGAGCCAAAAGTGCCAAGCTGGCAGTGATCACGAACGGCGCACGCACGCGCGACGCCTGGGAGCGAGGATGTCGAGCCATACGGCGCACTAAGCAACCTCTGTGCCGCCATCCCCTTCCAAAAGCCAAAGGCCCGGAAGCCGAAGGCAACGGGCCCAAGCCCCGAGCAACAAAAGCCAAAGGCAATGGGGCGAAGCCCCGAGCCGAAGTGACTCGTGCGCGAACCGAAAGCCTGAGGCAATGGGCGAAGCCCGAGCCGAAGTGACTCGTGCGCGAACCGAAAGCCTGAGGCAATGGGGCGAAGCCCCGAGCCGTGTCACGTTCACAAAGCCAAAGGCAATGGGGCGAAGCCCCGAGCCGAAGTGACTCGTGCGCGAACCGGAAGCCTGAGGCAATGGGGCGAAGCCCCGAGCCGTATCACTTCAACAAAAGCCAAAGGCAATGGGGCGAAGCCCCGAGCCGTGTCACGTTCACAAATGCCTGAGGCAATGGGGCGAAGCCCCGAGCCGAGACGCAAAGTGCACGAACCGGCAAGACCCAAAAGCCCGCCAGCCTCCAATCGCCATGAGTCACTACCGGAGGCAATGGGGCGAAGCCCCGAGCCGAGCCGTAAGGCGCACAAGGCAACGGACGGCTCAGTCTCCCCGAGGCAACGCCGAACCGTAAGGCAGACAAGGCAACGGACGGCTCAGTCTTAGGGAGACGCCAAGCGCCCTTACCCCAGGAAATACGAGGGAGTTGTGGAGGCGGCGGAACGGCCCGCAGGGGGCGGGCGCAGAGGCGGGTGAGCGTAGCCGAAATGAGGACGATCACGCAGCGGGCCCTCACGATGCTCTTCAGTAGAAGGCGCAGGCCGTTCCGTATCCAAAGCTCCAAGCGAAGGCCGAGACTAGCCAGTTACCGCACGGTAACTTAACTAGCGACCCCCATTCAAGCCCGCCCATCGCGGGTCGTGGGAGCCGCCGCGCTCTACGACTGAGGCATCCCGTCGCGGGTCGTGGGAGCCGCCGCGCTCTACGACTGAGGCATCCCGTCGCGGGTCGTGGGAGCCGCCGTTCTCAACGACTGAGGGCAGCTCCGCAACGCTCATTCCCCGGCGTGCTCGCGATGACTTCGTACTCACCCACGCTGAGGTGGAACGGAACCATCACCGAGTCATCGAAGCGGCCCTCGGCATCGGTGGAAATGGACTGAAGCAGGTAGACTTCACCGCTAGCGCTCTTCAGGCCCACGTCGACGCGCACACCGCCGCAGCTCTTGCTATCGGAGCTCACGCTGCCGGTCACTCGCAGGGCGTGTCCGCGCTGTACGTCCGGTTGGCCGAGCTTCAAGCTCATATCAGGCGTCGGGCGCTTGTCGTCTTCGTCTCGAGACAGCCCTCCGTCCTGGGTCAGCATGGACAGCGGCGACGCGGCGCCGGGGTTGGAGTCACTTCCGCCGGGATCTGACGACGACTGGGCTGCTCCTGCGTCCCCAGTTTGCCCACCGGGAGCACCGTTGCCGTTGCCCCCTGGCTGCTGTCCGGAGCTGCGAGCCTCATCCGCCATCTCGGTTCCCGACTCGCTGCCTTCGGGCCACTTGTAGGGGTCTTGAGGTGGCACGTGTGCCTGGCGCGACTCATCCTGCTCGAGCTCCATGCGCCCCGCGGCGCCGCCGAGGTCGATGCGATGCCAGATCTGGCCGTCCCACACCTCGACCCAAGCATGGGCCTCGTTGCGGATCATGCGCGCCGGGATCCCCACCGCTTGCGCCGTGATCACGAAGGCGTACGCGCGGTGACGACACACGCCCTTCTTTGATAGCGCAAGCTCCTTGTAGAGCGCGGCGCCGCCGCCTTGGGGCCGCTGACCGCTCGGAGCAAACCCGCGGAAGTAGCCCACCAGCGCCTGAACCACGCTACGCGGCGTTTGCCCCGCGGTAATGCCGACATGACGCGCCACCTCGAGCGCGTCGTCTCGCACGGCACGAGGCAGCGCCGGCAAGCGCGGCTTCAGCGACGCGAAGCTCACGTCCGCGTAGCGCCCACCAAACGCATCCCGGGGCACGGCGATCTGCATCACCAACCGCACCCGGGCCCGCTGTTCCGCACGGATAAACCAGTTGTCCGCACTGTCGCGCAGCATCTCGAACTTCACCTCGGGCTGAGAGCGCGCCTTGAGCAGCTTTGCCATGGGCCCGGGCGATGGCACGCGCACGGGGACGTCCGCCTCGAGATCGACGGTCATATCCGCAAAGAACTGGTCGTCGGTGACCTGGGTGACGCCGCCCATACTGAGCTTCGTCATCGACTTGTCCTCCACCACCAGCTCCAACGCGTCGCTCACCGCGTCGTAGGCGTAGAGGCGCTTGAAGGGCGTCACTGCGGGCGTGAAGGGGTCGTCATAGCTCACGACGTCCGGGCGCGTGGTGTCGGAGTCGATGCGGTAGCTGGCGTCCACGCTCTCTGGCGTGGAGCTCCCGCCGTAGGCCTTTTCCACTTGGGAAGGCATGCGGGAGATATCGGGCGCGCGCACCACGCCGCTCGGTGTATCGATGGCCGCCGGCAAGTCGCTGCCCATGGCAGTCGCTTGCAGCATCACGTCTTCCTTCGGATCCGGTTCGAAGTACTCGTGGAGCACCGGCCCGTCTGCTGCTGCCCTCCCCCCAACCAAGAGAGCCAGCAGGACGCTAAACAGCGCACCCCCGCGCGTCACGACGCGAGAAGGTCTACGCTTCATTCGACGGCCCACGGCTCAAGGCTAGTCGCGCCCAGACGGCCGCGCAAACGCCAGTGCGTCTGGGTTCTGCGACCCAAGGAACGCAGGCCTTGGTGAGTCCAACCGGGGCTCAAATATCCAGCGCGTACCCAAGGCTGAGCGTCGCACCGCCCCAGGCACCTCTGCCTTTTTGGTGGGAATCGCTGAGGCTCGTACCGCCGTTGAGCACCAAGCCCACGAGCAGGTGGTTCGTGCTGGTGGACGCAAACTCGTAGCTTATCGCGCCACGCAAGCCAACGATGCCGCGGCCGACGTTGATGCGCGCCTCCTCGACCTCGATATCGGAGAGCGCGTACCCGCCGAGCACGCCGCCCTCGAGGCGCAGGCCATAGGGGGACTGCCAGGCGAGACCAGCGTGAGCAGTGTACGCATTGGTGATGTCGCCTGAACCCGCAGCGTGATGGTAGTCGAGTCCGACTTGGAACAGGTCGTAGCGACCCGAGAGGCTCAGCCCGGTCATGGTGCCAAACACCAGGCGGTCGCCGCCGGTCCCCGCTTCGCCCGCCAGTCGCAGATCCCCATTGCAGGCGATCCCGTTCCTGCAACGCGGGTCAGTCAGCTCGAGTCGCGAGCGATCCGGCTCGGGGTGACTCGCGATCTCATTTAGCCGCGCGGAAAATGGCCGCTCGAGTTCTTCCCACGTAGGCACGGCGGCTTGAGCGGACCCGGTGAGCAACAACAATGAAGCGGCCCCCAGCAGTGCGCCAAGAACCGTGGAACGAAAAGCAAGCATACGCGTAGCAGGAGCAAGCTCCGTACCAAGCGCCTCCCCCCGCCACGTCCATGAATCCTCAGTCTTTTTTGGGGGTGAGGCGCAGCGCTCAGTGGCTGTTGCTAGCCACTCGTGCCGCAAAGGCACCACCCGCTGTGCCTGAAATTCACGCGCAGCCCAGAACCCGCCGAGAGTGGGGTCAACGCCATCGCGGCGACCGCGCGGGTACACCGGATTGAGTTTGCATTTCCCGTGTGTGTGGGCAAGGATTGGCCTCCAATGCCTCGGCTTTCCGCTTGCTTCGTTTCTTGTCTCTTGGTTTCGACGGCACTCGCCGCGGTCGGCTGCAGCGGCTTGATCGGCCTGGATGAATTCAAGCCTGCGGCTGACAACTCCGGCGGTGCTGGTGGGAGTGCTGGCACCGCAGCAAACGGTGGGGATGCTGGCACCTCGGCTGCTGGAGGGACATCTGGACAAGGCGGCAGCGGGGGCATGGGCGGCAGCAGTGGCATGGGCGGCAGCGGCGCCACGGGGGCGAACGGAGGAACGGGGGCGAGCGGCGCAACGGGTGGGACGGGCGGCACTGGCGGCACGACCCCCCAGTGCAAGCTCGGGCCTGTCGCCGACCTCGGACCGAAAACGGATGAGAGACCGGATCTCCTCATCGTGCGCTGCGACCCCGACCGAGCGTTCGTCGTCGCGGGTCCCCTGGGAACCGATGCCGCGATTTACGGGGTAAACTACAACGGCGACCCAGATCCAGTGGACGAGCAAGGAACTTGGACCGGCGCACCCACTCGCATCGTCGCGGGGTCGTGCGACGCGAACGAGCTACGCCTGTTTGGAGTGGACTCCGGCGGCCTGGCTGAGTTCGCGTTTCCCCGCACCGGGAACGACTTGGCGAGTCCGCTCAGTCCGACCCGTACGGATGTGTCGACGCCACCAACCTGTGACGTACACTCTCTCCTCGCTTCATACAACGGGGGCTTGCACTATGCCGTCCAGTGCGGGACTTCGGACCTCTTCTTCGGGCCTCCAGCAACCCAGTTCACCACCATCCCTAAGGACGCGGAGGAGCCGTACTTCTACGCCTACTCTGGAGGCATTCACCTAATCCTCACGGAAACGGGCGCTGGCTGGTACGGCGCAGACGCGGCGCAGCTTGCGACCAAGCGCCAGACAAACTTCGAGGATTCCGCGACGCGCCCAACCTTCGCCACTATCGCCGACGCGAGCAGCCACGGCTTCACGGTGGTAGGTCTCACCACCACGACAGACCCGAACCTTTTGCCCGCACGACTCTTCGCTGGCCCGGTTCAACCAAGTCAAATCGCCAATGTGTTCGTGGGCGGCACCCTCCCAAGCGCGGTCAAGCAACTGGGTGAGCTGACCACCCTCGACCAAATTGGGCCGCTCAGCCCCCTAGCCACGTCAGCGAAGGCAAGCGCGTTCACCATCGTGGGACAGGACGAACGCGTGTACCTCTGGTCACTTTTGAACTCCGGCACAGGCTTGCTTAGAGGCCTCCCCGTCCGCGAAATCATCGGGGGTCAGGGCCCACTCGAGGCCGCAGCGAGTGTCAACGACGGCGGCATCGGCTACGTCGTGGTGTGGCTCGATCAGGAACTCCAGGGCGCAAGGCAGTATAGCCTTCACAGCCGCTCGCTGCTCTGCCTGTGACAGATCAGAATGGCTGCCAGCTAGTGGCGCACCGCGATTACGCCTTCAGGAACGGTAGCACTTCGCCGCGCACGTTCTTCACGCTCGCCGGATACTTGTTGTAGCCGGCGTACCAGGTACGTGTTTCGTCCCAGTGGTAGCCGTAACCGCCGCCAGCTTCGACCTCGTAGTCCGCCGGGCTGAGTCCCATCGCCTGCATCGCAGTGCCGAGGAACTGGTTGTACAGCAACCCCACGTGGGTGACCTCACCGCTGTCGTTGTCGCCTTGGCCGTTGTGAGCCACCACGTTCATGTTGCGGTAGTCGAGATACTGGCCGGTACGCAGCCAGCCGGCGGCGCTACCAGCCATGACGATCGGGAAGTCGATCGGGTCGTGCGTGTGGATGCCCGACTCTTGCGTCCAGAACGCGAGACAGCTGTCGAGCAATGTGCTGCCGTCCGCCTCCTGCACGGCGTCCAGCTTGCTGACGAGGTCCAGGAACAGGTGCTCGAAGAAGCGCTGATTTGATTCCGCAAGGATTTGTTGCCGGTCGCCCTGGAACCACTTGTGTGCGACTTCTTGGTGCCACTCGAGTGGCGTTTCGTGGAACCAGCCCGTCGCTCCCCCGTTGCCCCACATATCCCCAGTACGCAGCGTGACGATGCGTGTCGTATCGCAGCTGAGCGCGGCAACGATGACATCGTTCATCAAGCTCCAAAACTGGATGTGTTTCGGCACGTTGTGCAGGAAGTTGTCGCGCTGGAGATCCGCAGAGTCCTCCGTCGGCCGGGTGACCCCATCGCAAGACAGCGTGACACCCAGTCGACGCTGGATCTCATCGAGCTTCGCGATGTGCGAGTCGAGTCGCTGACGGTCCATGCTCGAGAGACGACGGTTCCCATCTCGTAGGCGCTTGTAGTCCTCCAGCACCAGGTCCACGACGGGCGTGCGCTGCTCCATCTGGTTACCGGGATCGCGATACAGCTGGTCGAACAAGCTGAGCGAGCTGTTCTCGGCGTGGAGCGGTTCGATTGGCGAGTTCTTGTCGCTCGGAACCGTGTGGTTCCAGGACATGCTTCCGCTGCCGAGCACCGCGCTGCGCTGGAGGATCGTGCTGAGGTCGCCGTAGAACTTGTCAGACCAAGCGAGCACCTGGTCACACGTCGGGACGTACTCCCGTTGCTGATCGTCGCTGTCCCCGTAGTTCCCCAGGGTACCGCCACGATGATGCGCGATGTAGAAGGGCAGGTCGAGGCCACGCACCACGTTCATCTTGGCGGCCAGAGCTGCGGTCCACTTGCTACCCGGAGCGTTGAGGACGTTCGACAGACGTGCGGTTCCACTGACATCCCCCAACGCGAGATCGCCACGTCGGATCGTGTGCCCCGCGTAGTCCATTTGCTCGGTGAGAAGCGCGTCGTCCGGATAGACGTTGGCGCTCCCGAGTCCACCGTGGTCCATGCGCATGGCGATGAAGCGGCGGATTGGCCCCGTGGGCGCCGCTTTGGCTTCGCTGCTGGAAAGCAGTGAGGGCAGGAAAGGCAGCGCGAGGGTGAATCCACCGATGCCGCGCAGCACGTGTCGCCTTGTAACCTTCATCTCACTTGTCTCCGAAGTTGCGCTGCAGGAAGTCATCCGAAAGGGCGACGGATCGCAGCGTCTCTTTGATGGGCTGACCGGTCTTGAGAGGTTGGTGCATTACGTCGAGCACGCAGGCATCTTTGCTAACCTGCTCCGTGCGCCCAAACGTGAAGCGGAAGTAGGCACGGGCGAAGCACGCCTGCACCTTCCCGCTCTCGATCATCAGCTCTTGCAGCTCGATACCGTCCTTCGCGATACGCTCGTCTTCGGGTGTGATGCGCGCGACCACTTCCGTATCGACGGGCGCCTCGCCATGCACCGCGCCAGTGACGAGGTCGATCATCTTCTCGATGTCGCGGGGTCTCCCCAGTGCGTCGAAATTCTCTGTGGCAAAGCCGAGGGGGTTGATGGCCTTTGCATGGCAGTCCGGGCAGATGCCAGTCCCCGTGAGGTTCTCCACCACCTGCCTGGAGGTTGCATCGGTCGCCGGCTCCGGGGTCGTCGCCATCACGTCCGCGGGAGGCGGCGGCAGCTTGTCACAAAGCAGCGCCCTGCGGATGAACACACCCTTCATGATTGGGCGCGTGTTCGCGGCGCCTGTCGCGACCATCGCTGCACGAGTCAACAGTCCCTGGCGCTCTGGCTCGCTGAAGTCAGGGGGTTCACCGACGCCATCCCACACGGGGACGTTGTAGAAGTCCGCAAGCTCCTGGCTGCGCGGAAACGCCTTTCGGCTGCGGTAGAAGTCCTCGACATGGCCAGGCGTGTCGAGGGTGTAGTAGAGCGCCATGTCCGTCACCTCGTCGAACATCGCGTCGCGCAAGTTTGGTGAGGGTTCGAAGTCTCCCCGCAGCTCGTCATACGCTGCGGTGCCGACCAGGGTGTTCAGTTGGGCTACGTCCGCGCGCCTGAACCATTCCGCATAGAATTGCCGGATGGTCTGGCGGGTCCGCGGATCATCAAACAAGCGGTCGACTTCCGCGGAGTACACTTGGGGGTCGAGCAAGCTGCCGTCCCGCGCGTGCCCCAGCAAGGTGTCGTCAGGCATGCTCTGCCAGAAGTGATACGAGAGGCGCGACGCGAGCTCGTAGGCTGAGACGGCAAACAGATCGGGCTTGCCGGCGACCGCTTCGTCTCCACCGTGCTCCACCATGTAAAAGAAGTTAGGGGATGCGATCATCAACGCGATCACATCGGCCCAATCCGCGCGCTCGAAGGGCGCGGTGCCGGCGGGGCGCTTGTAGAAGTCGACGTCCTCCGTCGAGAGCTGCTTGCGGAGCACCCGCTCGCCGAAGCCCTTCACGAAGGCGTCAAGGCACGCATCGTCGTTGCTTGCGTCCCCGTCCGTTGCACAGGCTTGAGCGACAGCGGAGAGCCGGGAGTCATCCGCGGTGAGTGCTTTGCCGAGCGCGACGGCCAAGTCGTAGTCGCGATCGACGTGCTCTTGAGTCACCGACTGGTCCACGCGGGTAAAGCCGCCCCAGTGCTCTTCCGGCCCTTTCCGCGCGTCCTGAGGGAAACCGTTCAAGGTCGTCTCGACGCTCGCGTAGATCGTGTCCGCGTCACCGGGCAGCGTCCGCTCGAGCAGGTCGCGCACGGTGTTGCGTAGTTGCACATTCGAGAGACGACGCAGCGGAACCGCGTCAGGCGCTTTCGTCTCGTCGCAGGTGAATGACACCGGAGCGGAGCCAGGGCCTCCGGCCCCCTCACCGCCTCCTCCAAGCTCCCCGGATGCTCCCGGATTACCGATCTGTCCCTGACAACTCCACCCGGCGCAGGAGGCGCCCAACAGCAGGGGGATCGCTAGCCAGCGTAGTGGTCGCATGCTCTTCCCTTCGCAAGTGAAGAGCACAATACCACGTGCAAATCTGAGTCCGGCTCGCACCGGGGAAGCTATTCAAAACTGCTCGCTCCCCTGGAGCTTTTTCTATACGGAAGATCAGCGCGCGAATGTAGGCGATGTAGGCAGCAGTGCGACAGGCGACGCGATGGCGCTACTGGGAACACTGGCCGTTGACCACCGCGACCGCGTCCAAGTCGAACACGCTGCTCGCGAGGTCAGCCCGATCGGTGATCCTCACGTAGCGCGCCTCGGCCAGGCCGACGTCCGCTAGATCGTAGGCGTCACCACCCGCCACCACTGGATCAGTGGGGTCGATCTCGTTTTCGTCCGCGTTGGCGTAGACGGCGTGCGTGCCTGCGCATTGCCCCCAGGGCGCGTCGAGCGCAGTACAGGGGAACTCATACCAGGTCACTCCGTCAGCGCTGACCGCGACGCTTCCCGGCTCCGCAAAGACCTGTCCGGAGCCGTACTCGAACGCGTTTTCGAACACCAGCAGGTCCGCCCCGGGGCCGTCGACGGCTGTGTCCCCCAACTCGAGGACGACCCAACCACCAATCCCCAGGGAAACGACGTCCAGAGAACCTCCGCAACATCCTCCACCCCGCGGCGGGCCGAGCACGTTCTGGGGGAAGTCCTGCTGACCGAAGGTCTGCCCTGAGCCGAACTCGTGGTCGACGGCACGTATCGCGAACGGAGATGCGTTTGCACACTCCCCGCCGGCCCCGCCGACCCCAGCCGAGCCACCAGCACTAGCGACGCCACCAGCGCCAGCACCCGCGATGCCACCAGCGCCTGCGGTTCCCCCGGCCTCCACGCCGCCGGTTGAATTTCCTCCCGGATTTTCACCGGCGGCTCCCCCTGCTGCTAGACCAGCGTGGCCCGCGGTCCCACCCTCTGCAGCGCCCGCTTGATTGCTAGACTCTGAGCTGCACGCCATCGCACCCAACGCGAGGGGCATCACACACCAGATGAGGGCGAAGGGTGTATAACGGGCAGCTTGGCGCTGCCCGGCGTCGCCGCGCGAAATGCGCGGGCGCACGATGATTTTCTGCATGGCTTGGCTACTCCCGCGGGTGAGCTCGCACCCGACGCACTGCCTAGGGCAGCAGGATTGGCCTCAAGAGAGGCACCGAGAGCAGGTTTTCCGGCTTCCTCGCTCGCTCCGATCTCCTTCCCAGGTTGCCCCAGTGGCTATCGATCGAAGCTAGATGCGCCCCAAGGGCGCTAGCAAACACACACGTTCGCGAGGTTACGGCGGCGGCTCCGCGTTGGCTTTCCGCTCTCGGTTGAGGCGGTCACCAAGCTTCCCTGACGCGACCTCGACCATCGAAATCACGTCCCCACGCGGGGGCGTGGGACCATCGGCTCGCGGAGCGAAGCACAACGCGCGAAGGGGCGCAATGTCTCACCCTCACCCCCAAATTCCCGTCGGGCGCCGCTACTAAACGGCGTGGCAATTCGCGCCGAACTGCATGAGCCAACTGGCGCGGTTGCAGAGTGCACGCATCGGGCCAACGCGCTGTCCGCCAACGACGGTTTCGTGGACCCCGGTTCCACGGCTATGGTGGGCATGCCCACGTCGGGCGAGGAGGTTCAAACCGACGCATGCAACGAAGAATCGTGAGCGCGCTGGCTGCTCTGGCGGTGACCAGCACGGTAGGCCTGGCGAGTGCGGAAGAAGGCGGCTTTGGCGCCGAGGGGAACTTCGTGTTCAGCGCCGAGCGCCTGTTCGGCTTCAGCAACGACAAGTTCAGCTTCGATACCCCGAACGACGACGAACGGACGTTCAAGGGGTTCGGCTTCGGCTGGAGTGGAGGCAGATCGACTCCCTACAACACACCACGCCTTGGCCTCGACTACTTCATCAACGACAATCTGAGCATCGGCGGCGCCTTCGGTTACGCGAGCCTCGACATCTCAGACGACGCCAACGATCCCAGTGGTTTCATCCTGGCTCCGCGAGTCGGCTACATGATCGGCATCAGCGATGTGTTCGGCTTCTGGCCGCGCGGTGGCCTCACCTACTACACGTTCGACGACCCGGACTTCGATCAGGTCGGGCTGACGCTGGAGGGGCTGTTCAGCATCGCGCCGCGGCCAGGCTTTGGCTTCATCACCGGCGTCGTGCTCGACCTGGGCTTCTCCGGTAGCCAGGACTTCGGCCAGACGAGCGTGGACTACACCGATCGCAACATCGCGCTCGTGTTCGGTATCGCGGGCTCGCTCTAGGCTGCGGCTCACGGAAGCAACGAGGCGCGTCAGCTGACGCGCCTCGTGTGTTTTGTGTTGTTTCCCGGAGGATTAGTTACAGCCAACTTCTTCGTTGGGTCCGTCGCAGTTGCAGATCCCGTCGCAGGTGGCCCGAATGGTTCCCGTGCGGAAGAACTCGTCCTGCATCTGATAGGCAGGCTCCAAAACTCGCACGCGATCGTGGGGATCCTCACCGTCCGTCGCAGGCAAGTTGCGCAGTGGTTCTGGCGCCAGGTTGAACTCGAACTCCACCAGCGCGGAGCCTTCGGTTAGCGGTCCAGCCGCCGTCTCCACGCCCCACACCGGTCGCGGCACCTTGCCGTCGTTGCTCAGGAGCTCTTTCGCTCCAACCGTGCGCGCCAAGAGCTGCGCCGCATAGCTCGTGACCTGATGATCGCCGATCGCGGAGTGAATCAACACGCGGTGATCCGGAGTATTCGGCAGTGTGTCACCGGTCAGGTAGTGCGCGTAGCCTGAAGGCTCCGTGTGGTCCCACAGCATTTGAATCAGCCCGAGGGTGAGCTGCACGTCGAGCGCGGTCTCCGTCGCCGCGTTGAGCACGAAGCCATAACCGGGCCAGTCTTGGCTGCGATTGAGCAGCAAATTGTACGGGAACCCGGGCTCGCCGAGCAGACCGCGGGTGACGTCCGTGGAGATGGTCATGTACACCGTCCCCATGATGCCGCCCTGGCTATCCCCGCGGTAAGCGCGCACGCTGGGGTCAATCTGACTCGGCGCAATCAGCGTCTCGTTGTTGTACGTGATGCCTTCCTTCGCGATGCGCCCCATCATCATGCGCATCGTGAGCAGCTGATTGATATGCCCCTGGTGCTGGCGGGCGATGAACGACTCGAAGAGGTCTGGATCGCCGCCCAGCGCGTTGATCGCGAGGGGAACGTCATCACCGGAGAAGCCGTACAGGTCGACGCTGAATGCCAGCCACTTGTAGTCGTCTGCCATGGTGGCGAGGTAGCCGTTTTGGCCCTCGTGTTTGCTGCCAAACAGCCCGTGCCCGTTCTGCAGCAGTCCGAGTGGTTCTGTGCCGTCAACGGAGTTGGGAATGTGGACCACGACGTCGAAGTCCATGGTGCCGTTCTGAGCAAGCTTGCCGTCGCTGCCCACGTTGAGGACCGCTTGATCCGGATCGTCTTGGCTGTAGAGCCGTGAGTTGGTCAGATACAGCGGAAGCTGCATGGTCAGCGTCACGCGGTACTTGATGTGAGGGTTCGGATCGGGTTCGACGGACTTCACGCTGTACGTCGGGCCGTCATCACCGACCGCTGCCAGCGCGAGATCGCGCATCTCGATCAGCCTCGCCGTGGTGTTCTCTCGCGTGGCCGTGGTGTAGTCCCAAGCGATCTGCAGGTCGTCCTTCGCTACGCCAGCAGCATCCAGCTTCGAGAAGATGTCCGCGTACAGCTCGCGGCGCTGATTCACGGAGTATTCGTTCGAATCGCTGCCGTCGCGGAGCGACTTGAAGGCCTCACTCGGCTCGATCAGCGCGCCGTCGTAGTTCTTCAGACCGCGCATGGCCACGATGTAGCGCGTGCCGTGCTTGAGGTGCTCAGCGGGCCGGAGCATGAACGTCCGTTCGTCGTCGAGCCCGTCTTTGCCGTCCAGGTTGGTGGAGTAGTCGATATCCACCCAGTGAGGGATGTGACGACCGGTGTCCGCCTCGATCAGGATGGTGCGCGAGTCCGCCTTGAGCGAGTCATCGATGGACTCGGGCGTCGGGAAGCCGTCGTCTGCGACCTGCGGGAAGTACGTCATCGGGCCTTGCCCCGGGGAAAAGCCGTCCAGGTGGGCGAAGAGCGCGGGATGAATCGAAGGTCCAAACGCGAAGCGTGGCAGCGTCGTCTTGCCAAACGCGACGACTTTGCCCGACGGCGTCTTCCCGTCGGGATCGTCGACCAGGTACACATTGCTCGGGAACGGGAAGCCGCAGTGCGTGGACAGGGGATCGCAGTCCTGGCCCAGCAGCGGCGGTGCGTCGGGATCCACCGTCCCTCCAGTGCCGCCCACTCCGGCGGTGCCAGCCGTCCCCGCTGTTCCCCCCGTCCCGCCGCTCCCAGCGCCGGGGTCATCATCGCTCCCACAAGCGACGAACGCAGAAGAGACGAACAGTCCGAGAACAATTGGGGTAAGCAGACGGCGAATTCGAAGCATCATGACCAGGAAAGCCTAACGGATGTTTGGCTTCCGATGGAGAGCGTTTCGAACCTGCGACCGACGACTCCGTTGACAGCACGCGTCATTCGGACGCAGAGGCCCAGGCAGTTGAACCTGATTCTGATCTCACCAGCCGAGCTAGACCCTCGCAGCATGCGAGCGGTGCTGATAGGGCGCCGTGCTGTCCATGTGCGTCAGGTCCACCGCGCGCGCGTCGGAGACCACCTGCGCGTCGGCATGCTGGATGGCGCGGTGGGGCAAGGCACGGTGGTCGAACTGTCCGGAGACCGAGTGGTGCTCGAAATCGAGCTCCGCGCAACGCCCCCTCAAGACGCGGGCATGCACCTGGTGCTGGCGTTGCCCCGCCCCAAGGTCCTCGGCCGCCTGCTCCGCGACGCAACGACGCTCGGGATCAAGCGCCTGACTCTGGTCAACGCGGCGCGTGTGGAAAAGAGCTACTGGCAAAACCATCGCCTGGCACCGGAGTGGATGCGGGACCAGGCGGTGCTTGGCCTCGAGCAAGCACGCGACACCTTGATGCCCAGGATTGACGTGCGCCGTCGCTTTCGGCCGTTCGTGGAGGACGAGCTGAGCCAAGCGCAGGGATTCAAGCTCGTGCTCCACCCAACCGCTACGGAGGCGTGTCCCCGCGCGAGCAACCAGTACCTGACGCTGGCGGTTGGGCCGGAGGGCGGGTTCATCCCCTTCGAGCTGGAACTCCTGGCAAACGCGGGGTTTTCTCCGCTGACACTTGGACCGCGCGTGCTCCGCGTGGAAACAGTCATCGGCGTTCTGGTCGGTCGCCTCCGAGGATGAGCCGGTCAGCCTGCCAGGCAGATAGCCTGACTGAAGTGTGGCCTGGTTCGAAACAAGCCAACGCGCCTCTTGGTGGGAGACGCGAATGCGCGGATACTGACCGCTGAGGATGCCTACTCAAGCGCCTCAGCCGAACAGGGCGACCCCGTCTAGTTCCGCCCAGCTGCGGAGCAAGGCGAGTCAGGCCCAGCGCTCCGGCCGCGTGCGGTTGGTCGGCTTGCTATTCGCAGTCAGCGTGCTGTTCCACAGCGGCGTGGTGCTGCTGCGTGGGCGGAGCACTGCGGTGCACTGGTGGACGGATATCGGGTGGACGCTGATCAGCCTCATCGCCGCAGCCAAGTGCGTCGACACGGCACTGCGGCAACAGCGGAGGCATCAACGTCGCGCCTGGTGGTGCTTCGCAATCGGCTGCGCGTCGTGGTTCCTTGGCATGCTGATCTGGGACTACTTCGAGCTAGTAGCCACTCAGATCACGCCTTTCCCCGCGGTTTCCGACGTCTTCTTTTTCGCGCTCGTACCAGCGTTCATCGCGGGGTTCTGGTTCCAGAAGCAGAGCGCTCCGAGCGTGCCGCTCACGCTGAAGCACGTAGGCGACCTGGGAGTCACGCTGAGCGTGGCGGCGATGGTGGGCGCCATGATGCTCTACCGGCCGGCGACTCAGCTCACGGAATCACGAACCTACGTCGCGAGCGCTCTGGCGTACCCGGTGTTGCACCTGTCCATGCTGCTGTTCGGGTTGAGTACGTTGTGGCAATACAACTGGGGTCGGCGACGGCGCGTCCTCTCGGTGCAGGTGTTGGCCACAGCGCTACTCGCGGCGGTGACCACGCTCTATGGGCACTCGCTCCTGATTCGCTCGTACGAGGCGGGTCATGTCATCGACGTGTTCTGGGTGGGCGCTTTCTGCCTGATGATCTGGGCCGCCTACGAAGCGGACTGGCTGCACACCGAGCGCTCCCGCGTGAGCGATGTGTCACCCACCCTCGATGCATTGGTGCCTGCGCTGGGAGTCTTGGCGATCACCGTCGTGGCCTTCGCCTTTCACACTCAGTGGACCACGGAGCTCGTGCCCTTTTTGGTAGGGCTTGGAGTGATGCTGGCGCTCTTCATGGGCATGCGCGCTTGGGGTAGCTCGCAGCTCGTGAAGGGCCTGCTAGACGACGTGCGGCGCGAAGAACGCCGCTTCCGCGTCCTGCTCGACGACGCCCCCATCGGCATCGCCTACATTCGCGACGACGGCAAAGTAGCGATCTGCAACCGACGCCTGAAGCAAATGACCAAGAGCGGTTCCATTGATTTGCTGGAAGGCGAAGAGTGGGTGGAGTCAGGGGTGTCTGATCGTATCCGTACGGTACTACTACGAAAGGAGCGCATCCAGTCGGAGCACACCCTCGCAGCGCCTGAGAAGGGTCAGGAGGGGGAGAAGGAGCACTTGTCTTCGGAGCTCGAGCGGCACATCCAACTCAGCGTCGCCCCCCTTGGGGGAGGCGGCGCGCTAGCGTTGATCTCCGATGGCACCGAGCAGCACATGCTGCTCAAGCAGCTCGTCCAAGCCCAAAAGATGGAAGCCGTCGGTAGCCTGGCAGGTGGTCTCGCTCACGACTTCAACAACCTGCTCACTGCAATGCTCGCAGGCGTGTCCCTGGTGCGCCTGAAGCAGGACGACCCGGAACTCGACGAGCATCTGGAGCAGATGGAGCAGTCGATGTGGCAAGCCGCGGAGCTCACTCAGCGTCTGCTCACCCTGTCTCGCAAACGCGAAGCGACGATGGGGCCAATGCAGCCCGCAAAGATCGTGCGTCGCGTAGCCAAGCTCCTCGAACGCAGCATCGCGGAGACGATCACGCTCAAGCTAGACCTCGAGGAAGAAGACTTGTGCATCCTCGGCGACGGAGGACAGCTGGAACAAGCGCTGCTGAACCTTGCGCTCAACGCCCGGGACGCCATGCCAGAGGGCGGTAGGCTCGAGTTCAAGATGCGGGTGGCAGATCTCACAGCCGCCTCCGCCCGTAGTCTGCCCGGCTCTTACCTGGTGCTGACCGTGACCGACACGGGTCACGGTATCCCCGAGGAAGTGCAGTCTCGAGTATTCGAGCCTTTCTTCACGACCAAGGCGGCGGGGGAAGGCACCGGCCTCGGCCTCGCGATGGTCTACGCAAGCATGAAGGAACAGGGCGGTTGGGCCTCGGTCTCCAGCTTGATGGGTCGGGGTACGACGTTCTCCCTCTACTTGCCCGCCCGTGAAGCGGATGCGAGTGAGGTCGAGAGCGACCGCTTCACTTCAGCATTGCCGCAAGGAACTGAATCAATCCTGGTCGTCGACGATCGAGACGCGCCGCTCCTGGCCGCGAAGGGTGTCCTCGACGCTTGTGGCTATCGCGTGGTGCTTGCTTGGTCTGGGGCAGAGGCGCTCGAACGCATTTCCAAGGGCGATCAGGCGTTTGACCTGGTGATCACAGATGCGGTGATGCCGAATATGGGTGGGCGCCGATTGCTGGCCGAGCTCAAGGCGCGCGAGGTGAACATCCCGGTAATTCTCGCCACGGGCTACGAGGTGGATCCCCACACCTCGAGCGACAGCTTCTCCGCGGTGATCGCCAAGCCT
The DNA here is from genome assembly GCA_020633205.1 of Polyangiaceae bacterium. NCBI lineage: Bacteria > Pseudomonadati > Myxococcota > Polyangiales > Polyangiaceae > Polyangiaceae bacterium. The sequence goes on along the minus strand of JACKEB010000014.1, from coordinate 525,128 downwards.
TACCACTCGAAGGAGCTCGCACGCATCGTGCGGCGCGTGCTTGATGAGCGCGCGAATCAAGTAAGCAGTAGCTCCAGGGCGGGCTGACGCGCCGCAGAGGTTCCGCAACGCGCTTTTCGATGGCGCTCTCGTTCGACTTTGCAGCGCAAAAAGATCGGGGGGTGAGGTCAATCTCGGGACCACCACGCCAGATCGACTCGCGCTGTACGACTGTTCAGCGCCAATCCTCTGGCTTCGTGCTATCTCTCCCGAATGTTGCGTTTCGCTTCCCTCGCGATCCTGACCCTGACCGCTGGCCTCAGCTTCGGCTGCGAAGACAAGGCTGCAACACCCAGCCCAGAGAAGGCAGCGGCGACCACCGCCGACACCAAGCCTGCAGAACCCGAAGCCAAGCCCGCGGAAACGGAGAAGCCCGCGGAGGACAAGGCGACGGAAGACAAACCCGCAGACGACAAGACGGCTGAGGATCAAAAAGCGGCCGAGCCGGCAGACGACAAGGCTGCCAAGCCCGAAGCGAAGACAGCAGAGAAGGCAGGCGCTGCGAAGGCTGAGCCCGCAGCGGAGAAGCCCGCTGAGGAGAAGAAGGGCGCGGAGGCCACTGGCGATTCATTCGGGGCGTACCTCGCGGGCGGCAAGTACACCGCCGGAAAGCCAGGCACCTTGACCGCAGTGCTGACCGCCAAGGGCGAATATCACTGCAACGATAAGTACCCCTACAAGTTCACACTCGATCCAGCGCCTGCAGGCGTGACGTTCCCCGAGACGGTGGTCAAGGGCATGAACGTCAGCGAGAAACGCTCAACCATGGCGATCCCGTTCACCCCGAGCGAGAAGGGCGCGAAGACCATCAGTGGAACCTTGGCCTTCTCCGTCTGCAACGCAGATCGCTGTCTGATCGAGAAGCAGAAGCTGACGATCACAGTGAACGTCAACTAGCATACACCGGTTCCCTACGGATAAGAGCCGTGAGCACGTTCGCTCGCGGCTCTTGAGTTTTGTCACACCAGGGATACGCCGGGGTCCTTCACACGACCGATGAGCCTCGCTTGAGGCAGCCCGGCGCTGGACAGTTGCCTGAGTAGCTCTTCAGCTTGTTCCGGCGAGATCGCGATCAGGAGTCCCCCGCTGGTCTGCGGATCGAATAACAGCTCGGTGCGTGCTTCAACAGCGCCCTCGCGAGTCGAACGCTGGCACCACTCTCGTAGTGCGGAGTTCTGCGCGTGAAACGTCGATCGATAGCCTCTGGCAAGCAGCTCGAGCGCACCAGGCAACACGGGCAGAGCGGAGAGTTCGAGCTCTGCACCGAGCCCATCGGCGTGCAACATCTCGTGCAAGTGGCCGAGGAGCCCAAACCCAGTGATGTCCGTGGCCGCGCGAGCGCCTAGGCGCTGGGCGAGCAACCCAGCGTCCGCGTTGGTGGCGAACAGGGACGCGTACAGCTCCTTGCGCCAGTCGAAGCGGCAGTCACCCATCGCATCCGCATGGAGCAACACACCGCTGCCAAGGGCTTTGGTTAGCACTAGGCAGTCACCTGATTGCGCTCCACGCTTCGGCAGCAATGGACCGCGAGCGCGGCCCCAAATCGCAAAGCCGACCTGCAGCTGCTCTCCAGCTTGAGTGTGTCCGCCGAGCAGCTGCACACCATGGGCATCGAACACCTGACTCGCACCCTTGAGGATCTGCTGCACGGTAGCTGCCTGCTTCTGCCGGTCTGCCTTCGGGATCACCAGGCTCGACAGCGCAACCTCCGGCAGCGCGGCCTTCGCCCACAGATCGCTCAACGCGTTCGTGGCGGCAACCCGGCCCAGGGCAAAGTAGTCACGGGTGAACGCGCTAAAGGCGTCGACGTTGGCGACGACCACTTCATCCTTCATTTTCCACGCAGCAACATCTTCTGCCTCGCGGATCCCCCAGATCACTCGCTCGTCAGGCGCTTCCGTGTCCATCCCGGACAGCGCGTCCTGAAGTGTCTCCCGCCCCAGCTTCGCCGCGCAGCCGCCGCACTCCATTTCAGCCGTAGCGGTCGGCTCTTGGGTCGCGTCGGCGAACGTGAATCGCTCGACGAAGCGACGATCGATTCGATCCTTGAGCCGCCAGACCCAGCGGCCTTCGAGGGTGCGCCCCCATTTGCTGCCAAGCGCCACCCCTCCCCCCAAATTCAAGAGAGAGAGGTAGTCCCGTTGTGGCTCGTAGCTCTGGAGCGGGGCGCGAGCCAAGACGGCGCGAAGGTTGTGGTCCAGCACCGGCCCCTGACGTACGGCGTACACCCCAGCCCGAGGCACCCAGGGATGATTCGCCTGCACGGCGCAGTCCCCGACCGCGAACAGGTCAGTGTGGCCTTTGACGCGTAACTCGTCGTCGCAGAGCGTGAATCCGCGTGGATCTCTCGGAAGTGGGCTGTCTTCGATCAACGCGGGCGGCGCAGCGCCGGCGACCCACAACACCAGATCGGCTGCGACGACCTCGCTCGTCTCCAGGCGCACGCCATCCTCCCGCACCTCGACGACATTCCGTCCGAGCCTGAGCTCGATGTCGCGGGCCTGGGCAAGCTCCAGGGTGCGCTGCCTCAACGCATCCGGGTAGCCGTCGAGGATCTGCGAAGCAGCGTCCACGAGGGTGATCCCCACGTCTAACCCCAAGGCAGCCAGACGAGCCTGACAGCAGAAGGCCAGCTCCACTCCACCCGGTCCGCCGCCAACGACACACACTCGCCCCGGGCCGCGCAGCTTGGACAGGCGCCCCAGCAACTCTTGAGTGAGCTTGGCGATGGGCCGCGTCGCTAGCACGAATTGCTTAACACCCGCTAGTCGCCAGCCAAGCACTCGGGAGCCCACATCGAGACTCGCAACGTCATAGAAGATCGCTGGTCGGTCTGCGAACGAGATGCGGTGACGGCTTGGATCCACCTCGATGGCTGCAGACGGGATCAGCTGCGCGCCGGCCCGGCCTGCGAGACGTGCCAGGTCGATGCTTATTTCCTCGAGGGAATAATCGCCGGCAACGAAGCCTGGAACCATTCCGGAATAGACTGCGTCGCCTCGGTCGACGACCAGGGTGAGCTGAACCCCGGGCACGGGCTTCATGGCCCAGCGACGCAAGATCTGAATGTGAGCATGCCCGCCGCCAACCAGCACCAGTTCACGGCTCTCGATGCCTGGGCGCACATACTGCACGCCTCAGCAGACCTCAGTCCCGCTCGGGCTGGCAAGCTCCCAGGGTAGAATCACCCGCGCGCTGAGTAGAACAACCAGGCGTAGAACCGGTCGAGCGCAGAACGATCCGGCATAGAACAATCCGGCGAGTACCCTCGTCCAAGAGAGAGCTGCCGTGAGCGTGATGATGAAAGCCCAGTTATTCCAGAGCGTCGCGAAGCTGACCAAGGTCGCGCTGCTGTCCGCCGGCCTGGGCCTGTTCGCTGGTTGCTCGATCCATACCGGACCGAGGGCGGACGCTCCCCCGCCGCCCCCGCCGCCTCCTCCGCCGGCAGCGCGCCCGGCCCACCAAGCGCCACCCCGCGTCCCCGCAAGCCCGACGCGCGGCGCACCATCTCGCCCGCAACATCGGCCCGCGACGCCCACTCGCGGAGACGACACCAAGCTGAACGCGCGCCACGGTCGTGGATTTGGCCATCGCCAAGGCATCGATCGGGATCGCGCAAAGCGGTCCCCGGAACGTGAAGCCGACGCCCCCAAGCGTGGCCGGAAGCGTCAGAAAGCGCGGCTGAAGCGCAACGCGAAGATGGGGACCCAGCGCGGCGTGTTGTTCAGTTCGTCGTCGAGCAACTGAGGGTCGGTATCGCTACCTCGCAGGGGCGAGTCGTCGCGTACGTTGACGGTCAGGACACGCCGTACGCCGACACCAGCAGTGAGGTGGTAGGTGCGATGTAGCACCCAGCTGTAGCCAACCTCACCGAAGAGGTTGTGGCTATAGGTGCCGATGGCGAACACATCCTTGTACTGATATCCCAGGGAAACGTAGGGGCGAAACCCTTCGATATTGAACAGGTAGCGTACCGCCGCAGTGTACTGACGCGCTGGGTTCGACTCGACGCCAAAGCCTAGATAGTACTCGAGACCGCGCACCGGAAAGTTGATGTAGCCGAGGAGCATACCGACGTTGCCTTCGGGCCCCGAACCGATCGCAGCCTCTACGACAAAACGGCGTGAGCGCTGGTCGACGACATCACCGAAGGTCTCTCGCTCATCGTAGATTGAGCGGCCTCCAGGGGAGGACAGGCGGTAGTCCTTGGCGTGCGCCGTGGTTGCTAGGCCTATGAGCGCTGCACCGCCGAGGGCTCGGGAGCACCACTGACGCACTAGTCCACCCTCCGCCCGAACACGACCCGCGCAAACACCCTCCACGGCGTGCCGTGTAGCACATCATCGAGGTTGTCCGACGCGTCCCCGTTGTCGAACCCGTTGGGATCGATCAGGTAGTAGTTGATCAGGTTGCCGGCTACTGCGCGACGCAACCCGACGAATGTCTCGATGTTCCAAGATCCCTTGCGCCACACCACCGCGCCGAGCTCCAGCGGTGTCAGGTAGGCCAGCCAGAAGTGATCCGCGAGGCGCGCCTCTGCGTGCCCACCGACACCATAGGACAGCTCCGTGAGGCCAGGGATCTCGTAGAACCCACGCAAGCCGAGCCCTGCTAGCACCCGGGAGTCCTGAAAGCGGTCAACGCCGGGCTTGACCATCAACAGCGAGTGCGGCCCAAACGCGCCGAGGCGCCACATCGCCGTCAGCCCGACCAATTCCTCGCCCGTGCTCGCCACACTCTTGGCCGCAGACGCGAAGTACTCGGCCCCCACGCCAAGCACCCAGTAGTGATCGCGAAACCCCTCATGCACACGGCCCGCGAAATAGCCGTCCTCGCGCGGAGCGTCTTTCTGCTCCAGGCGAGGCAGTGGCTTGGCCTCGGGCTCCACGTTCGACTCGAACGTCGACCCAGGCTCAGCCGCCACACTGGCGCACCAAAGGAACGCACTGGCGGCGCCACAGATGACGGGCCAGAGCTTCATGGCTTTTGAGGTGCCTCGCCGGTGTTTCCCTGCGGAGGATCACAGATGGCTGTGATGCGACTGATCGGGAAAGCGATCAGGAGCCAGTGGTCGGTGAAGAAGTCGAGCTGAGCGTGATGGATGCGCCCGCACTTGTAGCGACGCCGCGCGCGCTCCAGCAGCACGGCGTAGTGGTCGGGTTCAGCGATTTCGACGAAACCAAGCAGGGAAACTCCGCTGTCTTCCTCTTGAATGAAGGTCGCGTTTGGCGCAGGCGGTGGTTCATCGCCGGCTGCGAGCGCCTGCTTGCTGTGATGCAGCGTGCAGCCGCCCATGAGCAGCGTGAGCCACATCACCAACGAAAGCAGCAGCAGTGTGCTCAGCGAAGGCGCGCTGCGCGAAGCCTGGCTCCGCGACGTACTCGAGCTTTGTGTATGCATGCTTCTGAATTCCCTGAGCCCAAGACGGCGACCGCCGGTCTGGCGCGGATGGATCAATTCGTGTTCTCCAGGTGAGGTTGAGGTCGCAGCTCTGGAGGCAACCAAGCCGACAAGCAGGTTGCGAGGGGAGCGCGACTACGCCGCGGAATGGCCTGGCTCAACCGCTGAATGACGTAAGCGCCTCTGGTCTCCCCCGGCTCGAGTGCTGCCAGCCCACGCAGGAGATCGGCAGCGAGCATCGGATTCGCGCCAAGGCGCTTCCAGAGCTGACTCGCAAGCGCCCAGCCGAAGCGATGGGGGTCGGCAGCGCCAAGGGCCAACGCAGACCATTCCGTCAACTGAGGCTCGACGCTCTGGCTTAGATCGCGCTGTGCACGCCCCTCAATCACCCCGAGGGTGCCGTTACCGGTGAGACTCGCGGCGTAGTAGTCAGCGGCGCCTTCCTCGATGGCTCGCAGTACGCGCTGCGCGATCGGCTCTGACGGTCGCTTCCCCGCGGACTGAAGGTGGGCGACCTCATGCAACCACACCGCAGGGTCACGGAGCGCAGCATCCCCAGGGGGAGCCAAAATGGAGCTGCTGTCGAGTTCGACCTGCGCGCTCTTGCCTACCAGCTGCGGCTCAACCCTGACCCGGAGCTTTGGTAGCGTCGGGTATTGCTCGAGGACCTCCAGCAAAACCAACGCTTGAGGGCGACTCTCGCCAGCGCAGATCCCAGCTCCACTTGGATTGCGCCACTCCGGAGCCCGGGCACCGAGCAACGCGACGCGTGCTTCGCACGCCTCACGCTGTTTCCTCTCGGATACATACAGCAAGCCTCCGACACCGACAGCTAGGCCCACGGCCAATGCCAAGCGACGCAACCCCGGAGGGAAGCCCACCCGAAACCGTTGGGTGCGGGCCACGCCTCGCGCGCGGCGCGCGGCCAGCGCGGAGCTCGGAGCCGACGTGCGGCTCGATCGGGGCATGGCACTCAGTCGGCGCACAGCGCTAGGTGCTCCGAAGTGTAGCCCGGCAGGTCTCGGGATACCGCCTCCTCGGGTGTCGCTTGCCCCGCAGTCACTCTGGCAGCCAGGGTCTGCACCAGCTCGAGGTAGTCCGCGGTCGCGAGGATCGCGCGCTTCGCAGGCACTGACAGGCAAGCCTCGACTTGCGTGGCGCCGCTAGGCTCGAGGCAATCGCGCCCCTCGCGGTAAATGGAATCCTGAGTCGTGGTGTGACCCACGGTGTCGCTGCTCGTTCCGCCGTGATACTCGATCTCAGGGGAGTCATGGCCGTCGGCGCGCTTGATGAACGCCTTGACGGTGAGGATGCACCACGGCTGATCCGGGTCGAATGAATCACGACTGGCGTGAGCCGGGGAGAAGGAGTCCTGGATCAAGTGGTTGGCGCGGCCGACCTGGGTGAGCGCCTTCACGGGATCGCTCGTCCAGTTCTCGAGGGCAATCAGTGTCAGCCGCTCCAGCTCCGCCTGGGAGTCCGCTACGGCGTCCGCCGGCGTGTTCTTGTCATCGAGCAGAAAGTGATAGCGCTGAACTTCGGGGCGATCCGTATATTCGGTGAGCGCGTTCGCGTATTGCACCACTCCGGCGTTCATGTTGACCAGGAGCTCCTTGGGCCAATCGACACGGCGATTCCCCTCGGCAATGGTCTGCAAGTCACTCTTCGAGAATCGGGTCTCACCGGGTAGGCTCGCGTTCCCGAAGTAGGTCAGCCACTCATGGCCCTGAAAGAAGCTGGCGCGGGTCAGCATGCAGTCCCCCTTGGAGAAGAACTCCAGGTTCGCCGTCTTGGGGCCGCAGAGGTCGAGGGGGTCCGAACAGGTCAGCGCGGACGAGGCGCAGACGATCAGCGCGAGGCCCGTACCTCCACGTCCGAAAGCTGCGGCATACTGACGAAGGTCGACCACGAAAACCGGGGTAGCAGCGCCTCGTCACAGGGACAAGTGCGCCGAAAAGAGGTGTCCAATGCGTTGGGCTGTACGACCGCCGCGAGTTGCCCCATGACTCAGGTCCGCGGTGAGGCGCTTTCGCGCACCTACCGTGAGCCAGTCAGGGGGACGAACCATGAAGGACAAGATGCGGGCGTACGTCATCGAGCAAGCCGGCGGTGCGGAGCAGTTGCTACTGCGTGAGCTCCCGCTGCCCACCCCCGCGGAAGGTTGGGCACTCATCCGCGTCAGGGCCTTTGGCTTGAATCGGTCGGAGTGGTTCACTCGCAATGGCGACTCGCCTAGCGTGCACTTTCCGCGAGTCTTGGGCATCGAGTGTTGCGGGGTAGTCGAAGCCGCCCCGGGCACCGACTTGGCGCCGGGCGCGCGCGTCGTGGCGATGATGGGGGGTATGGGGCGCGAGTTCGATGGCTCGTACGCGGAGTACACTTGCGTCCCTCGGGAGCACGTATTCGAGCTACAAACGTCCCTCGAGAGTGAGCGCCTGGCTGCCCTGCCGGAGATGCTGCAAACCACCCACGGGTCGCTCCAGACGGGGCTCGAAATAGACCGTGCGGAAACTTTGCTGATCCGTGGGGGAACGTCGTCTATCGGCTACGCGGCGCTCGCCCTAGCCAAGGCGCTCGGAAAGCGGGTCGCTACCACCTCTCGAAGCGCCGCTCGCCGAGATGCTCTGCTCGCTGCGGGCGCGGACCACGTGTTCATCGATACTGGCAAGCTCGCTGATGAGGTTCGTGAGTACTACGGCGGCCAAGGTGCAGAGCGGGTGCTCGAGTTGATCGGGACCAAGACGCTGCTTGACTCTCTCGCTGCGACCCGAGCCGGTGGCATCGTGTGCATGACAGGCATCCTCGGAGGCGAATGGACCCTTGGCCAGTTCACGCCGATGGGAGACATCCCAACCGGGGTGAAGCTAACTAGCTACTCCGGTGGCTCTTCGGACATTTCGCAAGCCGAGCTTCAGCAATACGTCGATCTCGTCGAGCAGGGAAAGCTGTCCCTCCAGCTCGGTCCCGTGATGCCGTTCGAAGCGCTTCAAGATGCGCACCGCCTGATGGATCAGAACAACGCCGGTGGGAAGATCGTGATCTCAGTGAGCTAGGAGGAACGCGTCTCTTCACTCCGCCAGTGTCCCGCGCAGAGCGCGAAAGTCACCGGAGCGATCGCCGCTAGTCGGCACCACAACCATCAGCGAAGTCGACGCCGGCGCTTGTGACGCACTTTGGCCCACCTACGCGTTGAGCGTCGAGACAGCTGTTTTCAAGCAACTTGGGCGTCAGAACACATTGGCACGGTGTTCGCTTGAGCGACTGCCATGGGCATCAGATGCTGGTTCGCTGGCTCGATCTGCGTGTTGTGTCTCGCATGTAGTTCCGAAGGGAACCGAGTCCCGCCTCCTCAACCTTTCATAGAAGATCCGGAAAGCGAGTTCCCCGAGCGCTTGTCCGGCGTGGGCCTTTGGGATCTCTCCAAGCCTCTAGAGGTCTGGTCGAGCGAGGCAAATCCCCACGCTTTGGAGTTCGAGCCCCATTTTCCCCTGTGGACGAACGGAGCGCGGAAGCGGCGTCAATTGGTTCTTCCGCAGGGCGAGTTGATCGATGCCTCCGATCCGACGAGCTGGAAAGTCCCTGCCGGGAGCATCGCCTTCAAGACGCTATTCTTCGCAAACGCGAGCGGCGAGCCAGTCCCCGCGGAAACACGAGTGATTCAGCTAGGAGCCGGAGGCGAGCGGCGCTACGCGGTTTACGTCTGGGACCCGCTGTCTCGCGACGCGACTCGAGTGGAATCGGGTACGACGCTGGAGGTACGTGACTTTCGGGGGAACGTGCTCACCCACGAGGTACCGAGCGAAGGCGACTGCTCGGCTTGCCACGACTCGAGTCCTCAGGCGTTCTTGGGGCTCAACAGCTATCAACAACAAGTAGAAGACGCTGGCACGTTGAGCCCCCAAGCCTTCGCGCATCCTCCTGCTAAACCCGAACGAAGCCTACGCGGCGACGACGAAGAGAGTCGGGCGCTCGGCTACTTGGTCGGCAACTGCTCCCACTGTCACAACGACTGGCGTGGCCCAAACAGCGAGTTCTCGCTGCTACCTGAGGACGCCGTCGCCAACTTGGTGAATGTCGAGTCCACCGGCAGCGCGTCGGTCGCGGGCATCCGGGTGATCCCCGGGGATCCAGACAACAGTCTGCTGCTGCTAGCGATGAACTCCGTCGCTGGCCGACGCCTTGCGAAGCCGATGCCTCCGCTGGGCGTGCAGCGTGAGGACGACGCGGGCATGCATACCATCGCAGAATGGATCGAACAGCTTGATGACAACTGACCTCACCCCCAAAAAACTAGCCATACTGAGCCTGCTCGCCCTCACCGCCTGTAGCGATGGCGGGGGTGCCAACGAGAAGCCGGAGCCGCAGCCCGAAGGACCCGTTAAGCTGCTAGCCCAGGAGCTGGTAGCCCCTGATTGGCCGGACTATCCAACCGACTTCGAGTTCCTCCCGGCAACACACGAACTGCTGGTGCTCGACAAAGCAGGCAGTGTGTTGCACTACGCGCTTAGCGATGAAGGCACACCCGGCCTAACGCTGTTGGGCCAGTTCAGCATCCCGGAAGTCGTAGCGCCCCTCGACTGCGGGCTGATCTCCATCACGCTCGATCCGAAGTTCAGCGAGAACCACTACTTCTATCTCGGCTACTGCACGAGTGAAACTGCCAGTGGTGTCTATCGCTACGAGTTCACATCCGAAGACTACTCCGCCATCGCGAAGACTCGCGCAGAGATCCTCAGCGTCGACGACCCACTGGCAACTCGCCCCTGGCACAACGTCGGCTGGATTGGCTTCGCACCACAAAAGGAAGGCGATGAGCGGCCTCTCTACGCGTTCTTTGGCGACAAGGTCCGAGACGAGAACGGGCAGAACACAAACAACCTGTTGGGCACCGTCGCACGCATCATCCCGCAGGGTGGTATGGAGCCCTATCGTCCCGCAGCTGGGAACCCCGCGGAAACGAACTCGGGGGTTCACGCCGCTGCCTACGCATGGGGGTTACGCTCTCCCTGGCGAGGAGGATTCGATCAGTTCGGACACGTGGTGATCGGCGATGTCGGGTTGTTCGACTTCGAGGAGGTGAATGTGGCCAGCTCACCGGGACTGAACTTCGGCTGGGCCGAAGCTGAAGGGCCTTGCGTACCCTCGAGCGAGACAACTGAAGACGACGACGAGGAGGTCGGCAGCGATCGCTGCAACGAGTTCCGCGATCCGGCGACCTACTTCTCTCATGACAGCGGAGATGCCTTCGTAAAGGAAGATCCCGAAGCGACCTCTGCAAGCACCCGTGTGGTGTGGGTCAGCTCTGCCTATCGACGAGAGGGGAATGATCCATACGGCGGCCAAATGAATGACCGAGTGCTCTTCGGCGACACCTGCACTGGGTTCGCGCGATCCCTGCTGCTGGACGCCGACGGGGCCACCGAAAAGAACGACGCCGCGGGACACCTCGGCGCCATTAGTTCCGTACGGCAATTTACCGATGGTTACTTGTACGCCCTTCGGATGGCCGACTGCACCTCCGAACAGACCGGCAAGGGAGCGTTCGTGCGTCTGGTCTCTCAGTAGCCCAAGACCTGAGCGCTCATCAGCTTGGGTTGCCTACATCGGCCTCGTTCGCGCTTTAAGCACACGGGAATCATCCAGCGAGCCTTAGCCAATCCGCCAATTACCACAGGAAAACCCGTATATTTCGACCATGGCAATCAGGGGCCACGAGCGCCGGTCACCTTCCCTGGCTGCGAGCCACTGTCAGGTTTGGTGATGGTAGTGTGATGGCTACGCGCGCTGGAACGTTTCGGCTCCTGAGGTGGGAGCCGAGCGGGGCAGTGAGCGCGAAGGGAGAGCCATGAAACCCACACATTGGTTTGCCATCCCAATGCTCGCCTGCGCCGCTCTGGCGGGGTGGAGCTGCCAAGGCAATATCGGTGATCCAGGCGCGAGCGGTGATGGAACACCAGGCGGCAACGGCGGTAGCGGCGGGACTAGCAACCCGCAGAACGCCTGCCTCGATGCTGTATTTCAGTCTTCTTCCGCTCCGCTAAGACGCCTCAGCCCGGCGGAATACCGCAACAGTGTCTCCGATCTCTTTCCAGGTGTCGCGCTGCCGCCGCTGGACACCGCTCCCGACACTCGAGTGGATGGATTCACGAACAACTCTTCCGGCCAGTCTGCGTCGCCGCTTGGCGTCGAACTGTACGTGAAGTTGTCCGGCGACGTCGCGACCGCGGCCGCTCAGAGCCTCAGCAGCTGGGCCCCCTGCAGCGACGACAGCGATACTTGCGTCAACCAGATCGCCACGAACCTCGCCACCCGCGCCTATCGGCGCCCTCTCGACAGCGACGAGCAAGGGCGCCTCGAGACGTTCGCTACGACCGCTCGTGCGGAGCAGGGTTTCGACAACGCGGTGCAGATGGTCGCGAGCGCCGTCTTGGAGTCGCCGCTCTTTTTGTTCCGCGCGGAGTTTGGATCAGACGTTCCCGTCGGCGACAAGGCGGTCCGCTTGAGTGGCTACGAGATGGCGTCTCGCCTCTCGTACTTCTTCCTGGAAACGCTCCCCGACGACGAACTCACTACCGCGGCCCGCGACGGCGCGTTGGACACTGACGACGGCGTTCGCCTTCAAGCGGAGCGCTTGATGGCCGATCCTCGCTCACGCCCGGTGCTTACCAACTTCCTTGCCGAGTGGATGAGGCTCTACAAGATAGACGGATTGAGCCTGGACCCCAACACCTTCCCTGAGTTCGACACCCAGCTGAAGGCAGATCTCAAAGAGTCGGCTCGACTGTATCTCGACAAGGCCCTGTGGGAAGACGACTCCTGGGCATCGCTGATGACCGGCAGCTTTGGCTTCGTCAACGATCGTCTCGCACCGCTTTTCGGCGTGGCCGCGCCGGGAACGAACGAATTGGTCTACGTCGACCTCCCCCAAGACCAACGGAGCGGCATCCTCACCCAACCGGGCGTGCTGTCTTCGACCTCCCATGGGCTGCGCCACTCACCAATTTTCCGCGGGGTAACACTACTAAGCAGTTTCCTCTGCACACCGACGGGGCCAGCAGACCCGAAGAACCTGAACAAGGAGCCGGAGAAGGTCGACCCGAGCGAGGTCTGCACGACGCGAGACAGCGTCGCGAAGACGCACACCGTACGAGCGGAATGCCAAGACTGTCATCGAGCCATCGACGGCGCGGGCTTCACCTTCGAGAACTACGACGCCCTCGGCCGCTACCGCGACACGGAGAACGGCTGCAACGTGGATGCGACCGGCACGCTTCCCACCAGCGACGTCGAAGGCCAAATCGAAAACGGCGTCGACCTATCCCGGAAGCTCGCAGCGAGCCCTCAGGTCGCGGCCTGCATGTCGGAGCATCTGTTCCGCTATGCCCTCGGTCGCTCCGTCGCCAACGCCGACTCGTGCGAGGTGAAAGCGCTCGCCGTCGAACTCCTCGAGACCGATGGCGACAGCATGCAGAAGCTGATCATCAACCTGGTCACTACTCCCTCCTTCCTGAGCCGGCCCAAGCTGTGAGCCGAGCCCTCCACTGAGATCTGAAAGAAGCGTGAGATGAACCGATTCGACCGCCGCACGATCCTCAAGCTCCTCGGCGCCAGCAGCGTTGGCGCCGCCCTCCCCTGGCTTTCCAGCAACAGCGCGAAGGCCGCACCGGGCGACGTCCCGCTCCGCATGTTGTTCCTCGAGGTCAGCCCAGGCTGTCGTCGCACCACTTTCGAACCCGCAATTCAGGGTCCGAAGTACGTGGCACAAACGACAGCGCTGCCGAACTCCGCTTGGGATTTCCGCCCGGTTATGTCCTCGCTGTCTCCATATCGTTCCCGAGTGACGATGTTCGAGAACCTCGACATGGTGAGCAATGAGGTAGACCCCACGGCGCCGGGCAACGCCCACTTCGCAGGCTTGACCCATATGCTCACAGCGGCGGATCGCTACGGCTCCACCGGTGACCTTGGAGGCGGACCGTCGATCGACCAAGCCATCGCGCAGTTCCTGAGCAAAGACGGTCCGGTAACCAAACTGCCCAGCCTCGAGGTGATGGCGGACGAGAGCGCAGGCCAGTACTCGCGTTCGACGAACCACCACTCCTACTCCGCGCCCGGGCAGCAAGTTCCCTACCTGATGTACATCCCCGACATCTGGGATCGCCTGTTCCCGGATCCGCTGAACACTGACGCCGCAGCGCAGGCTGCTCTGCAAGCGCGACGCACAAGCGTCTACAACCACGTCAAGGGTGACTACGACTCCCTAATCAGCAAGCTCGGCGGTAAGGACAAGGACAAAGTCAGCGCGATGCTGCAGTACCGCAAGGATCTGTTCGACAGCCTCGCGGTGGTCAACAACCGTGAAGCGAATCGGCCCGACAAGGCGAGCATCATGGATCCCTGGGCGGCGCTAGACGAGGGCTACCAGCGGGGCAACGTCAACAACCGGCTGTGGCACGTACACACGGAGCTGATCGGTCGCCTCGCGGCCGCCGCGCTCCATACGGATACGACCCGCGTGGTGACAATGTCGATCCAAGAGCCGCCGAATTACGAGTTCGGCTACACCGACGGCGACTATGGGAGCAGCGACTGGCACGACCTGATTCACAAGGTGAGCGGTGACCAACCGGAGATCACCGACAGCACCGCAGCAGCTACCATCGACGAACTACACCGCGTGATGTACGCGAAGGTCGCCTTCATCCTGGATCAGCTCGCCGCGCTTCCGGAGACCGATGGTCAATCACTGCTCGATCACACACTGGTGTTCGTGTACTCGCACATCGGTGAAGGCAGCCACGACTTGAGCCGCCTACCGTGGATGGTGATCGGCGATGCTCATGGCTACCTCAAGACGGGTCAGTACATCCGCTGCCCGATCTTCGATCCGGGCTCCGGTCAGATCACCACGGACGATAAAGGCTCGCGCAAGTGGAACGTGCGCGGTCGAGCACACAACGACCTGTTCATCACTCTGGCCAACGCCATGGGTTTGCAGATCAACACCTTCGGTCGCCAAGGCATGCCGGAGTCTCTGGGTATCATCCAGGAGATGATCGCGTAGCGCTCGCCCACTGGAGGCCACCAGGCTTCCCGGAGTTTTCCTGGTTGACCCCGAGCTCGCCCTGACTCGTCCGAGGCAGCGCCTGCGGTCGGAAGACACATCGGAACAACGGCGTTCAAGCCTTGCGAGGCACTTGCTGCGGCCAGCGCCCGCGCTTGCTATGAGCGAACGTTGGGGTGATGAACGGTCTAAGTCGCCGCAGGACGCCGAAGCTCCTTCGGCAGATCTGGATTTGGGGGTTAGGGCTCTCGGCGCTGCAAGCGGCGGTGAGCGGGTGCGGCGCTGCACCAGTCGCTCGCGATGGCTCGAAGCGCAGCGCGGACATTGATACGTCTCTCCTCACCCCCCCTTCGAACCCTGCGCGCGGCCTCGACGCGCTGGCTCAAAACAAGACCTGCGAATCTTGCCACACGGCCATTGCATCCGAGTGGCGCGGCTCCTTACACCAGTTGGCGTTCGTCGAGCCCGCCTACCAACGGGCGCTCGAGCGCGAGCCCTTGCCCTTCTGCCGCGGTTGCCATGCGCCCGAGGCTGACGCCAGTGCTACGCCGGAGCCGGCTCTCGCAGAGCTCGGGGTGGGCTGCGTCACGTGTCATGTGGTTCAGGATCAGATCTTGGCGGGTGGTCAGGGTGAGCCAAGCCCAAGCGCCCACGCGGTACTCCGCACGTTGAGCCGTTCGCCGGCTGGCGCCTGCTCGAGCTGCCACGAGTTCGAGTTCCCCGACCGCGCGCTGCGCAAGCAAGGCCTCTTGATGCAGTCGACCGTGAGTGAGCACAAGAGTTCGAGCCGCGCGGGGGAGACCTGCGCGAGTTGTCACATGACCCGAGCGGCCGACGGGCACTTGCGACACGACTTCGCAGCATCTCGCAGCCAGGATCAGCTACGCCGCGCTCTCAGTGTGAAAGCGCGCCGCGTGAGCGCCGGCCAAGTGGAGCTGACCCTCGAGGCGCGCGGCGTGGGGCATGCGCTGCCAACAGGAGACCTGTTCAGGAGGTTGGAGGTAGCGGTGGAGCTAGTGGGCGCCGACTACCAGGTGGTGGCGCGTGACCACCGCTACCTGACGCGTCACTTCCGCACGGTCAAAGTGGGGAGCTTCGCACAGCGCCAGCTAGACAAGGACGACCGGCTCTTCGACGGTGAGCCGCGAGAGCTCCAGCTGGTGGTTGACTACCCCGAAGGCGAGGCTCTCCCCATCGCCTGGTGGGTCGCCTACCAGCGCGTCGGTTTTCCGCGCGCGAACAAAGAAGACGCCGAGATCGAGCAAGAACTACTCCTCGCGAGTGGTACCCTGCCACCCATTGCGAACGAGTCGGGAGCAAGGTGATGCACTGGACCTCGAAGGGACCGAACATGAAACGACCTGAAGCACATTCAACTCCCAAGCGCACACGAACTCACCTCGGCTTTGCGGGCAAGTTGGTCCTATTTTGCCTACCTCTCCAGGCCTGTGGCGGCGGCACGCCGACCCCAGCAGCACAAGGCAGCGAGGGCGCATCCCCAGAGACCACGACCGGGGCCACAGCGCTTGATGCGGCGCCGGCCGCGACATCCACCGCGGCCGCTGGCGCCACCCCCGCCCCATCCGTCGCGGGGAGTTCGGCCACCGAGGCCCCTCCGAGCCCCTTCACGCCCTGGGCACAGTTCCCCACGGAAGTAAAGCTCGCTCCGGTCGGCGACGCTGCCTTGATCGTCGGACCGCATCCGGTGGATGGCAACTTCACGTTCAGCTTTCTGCTGCTCAGCAGTTCCGGGGAGATCAGCTCGCCGGAAGGCTTGAACATGAAGTCGCCGGTGTTCGCCGAGTTTCAGACCGCCGCTGGCGAATGGCCCAAGAGTGCCTTCATGAGTTTCATCACCGGGAATGGACGCGTGGGCTGGAGCCAGGTTTCTCAGGCAACAGGGCGTGGGTGGAAGGACATCAGCGCCAACTCACCCCGCTGGGTCGACCTGAGCGTCCAGCGTTGGGACAAGGGCAGGGTGTTGGCGCTCGCCGTCGATCAGTTTGGCTTCGACCGCAAGCCACCGACTTTCCGCGTGGTATCCGGCACGCCGACTCGGCCGGTGCCAAAGCTTGCTCGGTCCTCAGTACCCATGCCGAAAGACGGCAGCCCTGGTTGCCTGAGCGCCATCGTGCCGGAGTCCTTCGCTGCAACGCCCTTGGGGCACGTCTTCGTGACGGGGCCCTTGTGCGCGGATGACAAGCCAGGTGCCAAGCTCGAGTACTTCGCCCCAGGCGCGACCAAATCACAGACGTTCGACATAACCGAGCACCCGCTAGGTGAGATGACCGCGGCGGCGCGCGCCGTGGACGACGTCTACTTGAGTGGGACCGGAGGACCGCTCTTGCACTTCGACGGCAAGACCATCACCAAGGTGAGTGAGGTACCCGTTTCCGGGCCGGTGAGCCTAAGCGCTGAAGGGACCCTCTGGGTCAACTCGGGCGACAAACTCTACAAGCAAGTCAAAGGCGGCAAGTGGGAGTCCATTGCATTGCCGCCAAAGGCGGTCGCGAGCGCGCTCTATGTCCCGACCGACGCACAGCCGTTCGTGCTGGTGGGCAAGACACTCTACGGGCTGAGCGAGCCGCCCGGAGGGGTGAAGCAGTACCAAGCCGAGTTTGGCCAGAAGCCCACCACGCTGAGTCTGCCCAAGGCCGCCAACCCAGAGTGCCAGCACCTCTACGCTTTGCTCTATGGCTTCACCAAGGTCACGCCGGACGACTACGACTTCCCCCTCACTCGCAAGGCCATCAAGGGTCAGGCTTGGCTGGAAGAAACGCGTTTCGTTGTCACCGAGGACAACGGCAAGAAGTTCTTCGGCGCCATCCCCAATGACTATGAAGTCGGCAAGCGCCTGGTGGCCCACGTGCAGAAGCAGGTCAAAGGCTCAGTTCCGGTCCTCTTGTGCGCAAACCCGAAGGTCGTCCGCGAACTGCCGATTGATCTCCGAACTGGCGAAGTGCGCAAGTAGCACTTCCGCACGGCAATTCACTTTACCTGGCGCCCAACTTCACCGTCAACGAGCTTCGCCCCGGGACGCAGGCGCGCCTGGGACTCCACCGCGTTGAGCCAGCCGCTCATCACCACGGCGACGCACTTGACGAGGTCGTTGGGCGTATACGGTTTCTGCAAGAAGCGCGTTCGCTGACTGAGCACATGCTCCAGCCCTTGCTCTGGATAACCGCTCGTGAGCACCACAGGCAGCTCGGGGTCCGCGGCACGAATCGCGCTCAGCACCTCGACGCCGCTCATCTTGGGCATGTTCACGTCCAGCAGCACCAAAGAGATCCTTGGTCCTGACTGCTCGAAGTGCTCGAGGGCGCTCGCGCCGTCATGAGCCTCGAGCAACTCGAAGCCAATGCGCTTTAGAATGCGGGCCGCGACGCGGCGAACCTCCGGCTCATCGTCTGCGATCAGCGCATAGCCTTCCACGCGCAGAGCCTGGCGCTGCTTGGTCGTCTCATGCCGCAGCTCCAGGTTCGAGCGGGGGAACATGACGCGAAATGCGGTCCCCTCGCCTGGGGTCGAGTTCACGGTCAGCGCCCCTCCGTGGCTGCGCATCGAGCCCAACACGGAGCTCATCCCCAACCCATGGCCTCTCGGCTTGGTGGTGAAGAAGGGATCGAACATACGTGCCTGGACCTCGGCGCTCATGCCATCGCCGGTGTCCTCGACCTCCAGAGACACGTAGCGACCCTGCTTGAGATCGCCGCGAAGCGACGGGTCCGACAGGAGCTCCTGACCCACATCGATCAGTCGGGTACGGATCAGCACTCGCCCTTCTTGGTCGCCGACGGCATCGATGGCGTTGGTCACCAAGTTCATGACCAGCTGTCGAAGCTGCGCACTCTCGCAGTCAATCGGGGGGAGAGCGTCCGCAAGCTCAAGCTGCACGTGCACCTTCTTTGACCCATAGGCGCTAAGCAGCTGCACGGTCTCTCGCGCGACCACCGAGAGATCGTGGGGCCTCACGTCGCCGCGTCCCCGCCCGGCATAGGAAAGCATTCCACGGGTTAGCTCTGACGCGCGCTGAGCGGACTGCAGTATGCTCGAGAGCATCGCGGCTTGCGGGGAGTCATCGGGAGTCTCCTCCAGCACCAGGGCGGCATTCGCGAGCACTCCGACGAGCAAATTGTTCAGGTCATGGGCAACGCCTCCGGCGAGCAACCCAAGCGCCTCCACACGTTGCGCGTCCGCCAGCCCCACCTGCAGGCGACTCTCTTCTCGAGTGCGGCGCTCGGTGACATCCAGGGCGACCAGCAAACACCCGCCGTAGCTATCGCTCAGCGGCTCGACGCTGACGTCAAAGGACACACCGTCGAGTTCCAGATCGAAGCGCGCGACGCGCTGCTCGCTGTCGACGGAGCGCAAGCGCTCCAAGACGTCCCCGCGTTCGGTGACGTTCTCCCGGCGCCACAGAGCCTCGTAGCGCCCTCCAAGGAAGTCTCCGGGCGAGCCGTCGAGGCGGCGCGACCAAACCACACCCGGAAAGTCCGCCAGCGAAGATCTTAGGGTCTCCGCTCCGGCTCGCACGACCTGAGGTTGCTCAGAGGGCTCGCGACTCGGTCGTTCCCCCACGGCAACGTGGTCTTGGAGTCGCCGTTCGAGGTCCAACAGCTGAGCGCTCAGTGCCTGACCACGGGCGGCGACGCTCTTGAGCCGTAGCCACAGGCCACTGGTCAGGAGCACGAACAATCCGATAACGAGATATAGCCAGAGCACGTGTCGTCAGAAGCGGTGCGAAGACGCTCGCCCTGCGATCCGAAGCAGGCGAGAAGCTCAGAGAGCCGAAGGAGCAGGTTCGGTGTGCATGGTACCTCGCGAAAATGCGCATTGGACCCTCAGAGCGTCCTAACCCTCACTTGTTAAGACCACTCGCGGCAACGTCGAGAAGCATCTCAATCGTGCTTCGGTAACGAAAGGTCAGGTGCGGACAGACCGGAACCCGAAGGCACAAGATTACTTCTTTTGCAGCTATTGGCGTTTTCAACCGCAGATCTGGGGTATTTTCCGCGCCGGAAACACAGCAAACCCACAACAGCTGTGCACTCGAACGCTTTCCACGCGGACAGCGGCTGCCCAAGGATGTCTGAGGTATCCCTACGAATAGCCTGCTACCCACGCCCTCAGCGTCGCCAGGCGTGCGCACATTCTCGACGAGGGGCGCGCCACTCATACTCGACACCCGACCAGTGCCAGTAGCCCGGTAGCTCGATCGCCTGACCACCGCAAGAGGCCGCGCCCACCTCGCGTTTCCGTGGGGTTATTGGCGTTCCTGCGAGTACGGCTTGGGCGTCCCGCTGGGCTGGGTCAGCCGGCGTTCGACTGCTCTCCGTGTGAGTCTGATTCAGCGTAGAACCAAGGACGCACCCGGGAAGCGAGAGCGCGCCCAGGGCGCCTAACCCCCAGGACATGAAAAACCGCAGAGTCTTGCAGGAACTGGCTGGGCGTTGACTCACGGGGCCACGAAACGGATGTCGACGAAGTAGACTTGCGTCCCACGGTCGCTGGTCTGACCTTGAACCCAGCTCTGATCGGGCTCGTCCAGGGGCGCTGTGTAATTGGCCACAAGGAAATGATGGGCGTCAACGCGACGCACTGAGGCGAACGCCGTGTCCCCCGCGCCGGGTAGATCCTGAATGTGAACGACCTTCCGCTGCGCTGTGTCGATCTTGTAGAGCGCGGTGGTCTTGGCGCGTTGGGAGTAGGCAACCAGGGAACACGCGTCGGGTCCGCTTCCAAATGGGCCGCCGATGTCTCGCCGGGCGATCAGATACAGGTCGTCACCATGCCGGAACATCTCCGGAGAATCGTAGCGCTCGGGATCGGAGACGTCGGGGCAATCCCAGTTGCCGAGATCTCCAGCCTTCGCGACACAGACTTGAGCACCGCAGCCGGTGGCATCTCCATCCTCGTTGCGGGTGACCGCCCAGAGGTCACCGGCCTCCGTGAACTCGAACGCCACCTCGCTCACGCCTCCGGAGTACACCACGCTATCCCCAGACACAGGAGACCAGGTGTAACCATCGGTCGAGTGCTTGAAGTAGACCTGAACCACGGAGCCTTCGCCGCCGTAGTGCTCCCCCATGTACGAGGTCATCCAGAGTTGGCTCGCTTCGCCTGCGGCGCTGACACGGCGCTTGATGTCCCACGGGACTTCTGGCTGATCGGCAACCACTTCGACGTCATTCCACTTCCCCGTCTTGTCGCGCACCACCTGCAGCATGCGGTTCGGCTCGAACGCCAGGGCGTTGGTCCCCGCCTCGAAGAACACCAGATGCAACTCACCGGAGACGTCGAATAGCCGAGGCTCACGCACGTCCCTATCAAGAGCGATCGTCGTCTCGTGACCCCAAGTCACGCCTCCGTCGGTGGAGGAGACGACCTGCATCTTGGTCTCGCTGCTCGCGAAGTGGAACGGCGCCGCCCGCCAAGCCATATAGAGCTTGCCGCGGAAGAAGTGGATCTCCACATTCGCGTTCGACACGGCGGCCGTATCCGCGGGGAGACCGTCACTAGGGATCACCCAGCGCGGCTCAGAGACCTCTATTTGGTAGTTGACGTTCGTGTCGACAACGTAGTCGCGGGGATCGTCGGAAGGCGACCCTGGACGACTCGCGATTTCAGCGTCGTCGCCACACCCCGTCGCGGTGCCCAGCGCTAGCGCGAGCAACATCCAACCAACCAAACGCGAGCCGGCCCCTTGAGGCCTCACGAGTCGAGCCATCGAGGATGGACTTAGCAACCGACACGCATGCGAGCGAAGGAAAAGCCCCAGATTCGACGAACGGGTCGAACGGCACGGTCCGCGAGTTCAGCGTAGCGTCGCTGCTCGCTATCGCGCTTTTGTCGCGATTCGCTGCGAGTAGGTAACAAAAGCCGGGGCTTCCGCACTACCATCCCGAGCCCAATATGACTGCCCCGATGAAGGAAGCCCTGACCGCCGAGCTGGCTGCTCTCGACCCCGCGCTGAAGCACCAACTCGACCACCATGGATTCGACCCGGGGTGGTTCGTTGGGCTGGCCGAGCGAAACCTGGGGCGCGAGCCGGACAATCGCGTCAAAGGCACAGTCGATCCGCCCACCGAGACGGACGTCCGAGATCTACCGACTGACCCCGCAGAGCGGGCAGCACTGATCCGCAAGGGCGAAGAGGTGCTGCGCGCAGGACACTGCGCGTTGATCGTGCTCGCGGGCGGAATGGCGACGCGAATGGGTGGGGTGATCAAGGCGCTCGTCGAGGCGGTAGACGGACACACCTTCCTCGATCTGCGGCTGCGTGAGGTCGAGCGTGTGGGGCACGGCTGTCCACTGTGGTTGATGACCAGCGACGCCACGGACCAGGGGTTGAAGCAAGCCCTCACGGCCCACCCACAGGCGAAGAACGTCGCGACTTTCCCCCAAAACCTGTCGTTGCGTCTCACCCCCGAAGGAAAGCTATTCCGCGGGGAATTAGGCACGCCGCAATCACACGCCCCGGGTCATGGCGACCTGCCAGAGGCGCTCGCCCGTAGCGGGCTGCTGAAGCAGTTCGTCGCAGACGGCGGAAGGCTCGTCCTGATCACGAACGTCGACAACCTGGGTGCGACCTTGGACCCGCTGCTGATCGGCTGGCACCTCAGTCACGGGAAGCCGATCAGCTGTGAGGTCGTAGACAAGGTGGGTACGGACCGCGGCGGTATCCCTGCGCGACTCGACGGTAGACCAGTGATCCTGGAGGAGTTCCGGCTGCCGGAGAGCTTCGACCCGAGCAGCGTGCGCGTCTTCAACACCAACACCTTCTGGGTGGACGCCCGCGCGCTGGTCGAGCTCGACATGCCTTGGACCTACTTCACCGTGACCAAGCAACACGGGGACCAGCGCTTCATTCAGTTCGAACGCCTGCTCGGCGAGATAACTAGCCACCTGGACACCCAATTCGTCCGCGTGCCTCGCGAGGGCGCCGAGTCGCGTTTCCTCCCGGTAAAGGACACCGCGGAGCTTGAACGCCGCCGCGCGGAAATTCGCAATGTCGCCACTTCTCGGGAGATCTTGAGCGCATGACCTCACACAACGTTGCCCGCCTACGCACGAGATCGCTCGGGCTCGCTTTCACAACTGCTCTCTTGCTGCTTGGCCTGAGCCCGAGCGCCTCTGCACAGGTGCCAGGAGATGCCGGGACTCAACGCTTGCCCGTGCTTGGCGCGAGCATCGCTGGTACCGACGACAGCAGCGCCCTTGCGTTCAATCCGGCCAATATCGGCTTCATGCCCGGCGCTGAGCTGCGTTGGAACGGCATCTTCCTGGACGAGGACCTGGGGGTGCCTTGGCAAGGACACGCGTTCTCGTTTGCGACCCCGCTGTTCCTGAACCTGTCCATGGGGTTGCGTGTCGACGCGGTGAACCCAACGGCACAAGCGCCCAACCCCGAGAACTACCAGTTCGTGACCTGGGGTCTGGCGCTGAGCTCGACAGACGCGTTCTCCCTCGGTTTTTCGCTCCAGCGGTCCTACTCCGATGCCGCGGTGCATGATCGTCTTGCCTCGTACACCATCGCGATGAGTTCGCGGCCCGCACCGGCGCTCGGCCTCTCATTCGTCGGCAGTGACCTCAACGGCCCAACGAACCGCGCGGGTGGCAGCCGATCCCCGACCTACGACATCGGGATGGCGCTGCGGCCCACCGGCGAGCGCACATTCGAGCTTGGCCTGGAGGCCAAGTACATCGTCGACTCCGACGACTGGATTCCGCGTGGAACTATCGGGCTCGACATCGCGCCCTTGGGTCGCTTGACGGGCGGCGTCTCGATGCACCACCTGGACCAGAGCGAACCGGACTACGTGGCGTCACTCGGCCTCGCGCTCTACAACTCGAACCCAGCGGGCAGCACCGAGCTCTCCGGCGGTGTGGTCGGCGGGAACGCTTTGGGGTCAGACGACACCTACGCCAACCCCTACTTGGGCGTCGCCGTTCGAGGATTCCGCGAGCCGGTTGGGGGTGAGGCGCCCCGCTATGCGGTGCGAGTCCGCATCGAGTCCACGCCAGGCCCCCGGCAACACTTCCGCATGATGCGTAGGCTGTGGAAGATGGCCGAAGAGGAGGCGGTGGACGCGGTGCTGCTCGAGCTGCGTACCGCCCCCTCGGACAGCTTCGCTCACGTGCAAGAGTTCCGAGACGCCATCCACAACTTGCGGCGTCACGGCAAGAAGGTGCTGTGTCACCTCGAAGACAACGGAGGCATGGCGCTCTTCCTGTGCTCTGCCGCGACCAAGATCTTGGTGAACCCAGCGGGCGGCCTACGGTTCGCCGGGCTGAAGAGCCAGTCGATGTACTTCGCCGGCTTGCTCAACAAGCTCGGTATCCGCGCGGATTTTGTTCGCATCGGGCCCCACAAGAGCGCGCCCGAGCAGCTCACACGCACCGGCCCGTCCAAGGTCGCGAAGGCAGACCGCATCGACATGCTGCAACAGCTGGAGCGGCAGTTCGTCGAGGCCGTCGCCTCAGGGCGCCGCATGACACCCGCAGAGGTACGCACGAACGTCGCCAAGGGTCCGTTCATTGCCTCAGAGGCACAACAGGCAAAGTTCGTCGATGGCGTAGCCTTCGATGACGAGCTGGATGACTCCGTCCGCAGCATGATTGGCCGCGACACTTTGGTGGTGGATGAAGACGTGCTCGGGCCGCGCGCGAAGAAGAAGTTCGGTAGGGAGCGCGGCATCGCCGTCGTTTACGTAGACGGCGACATGATCGACGGACGCAGCAGCAATATCCCGTTCTTGGGTATGAAGCTCGCTGGCTCGTACACCATTGCCGAGGCACTGAAGGACGCGCGGGAGGACCCACGCATCGGCGCCGTGGTGCTCCGCGTGGAAACGCCCGGCGGTTCTGCGATGGCCGCAGACGTGATCTGGCGCCAGGTGGAACTCACCGCCAAGGCCAAGCCGTTGGTGGTGAGCATGGGCAGCTACGCCGCGAGCGCGGGCTACTACATCTCGGCACCAGGAAGCCGCATCTTCGCCAACCCGGCGACCATCACTGGCAGCATTGGCGTCTTCTATGGCAAGGCTGATGTCGCCGGCTTGCTGGAGAAGATCGGGGTCAACGTAAAGACCTACAAGACGACTCCGAAGGCCGACGCCGAGTCGCTCTATCGACCCTTCACCGACGCCGAGCGGAAGGAGCTCGACAAGAAGGTCGGCCAGTTCTACGACACGTTCATCACGCGGGTCGCGGCGGGCCGACCGCTCAGCAAGGAGCAGGTCGATGCCGTCGGTCGCGGCCGGGTGTGGACCGGCGAACAGGCCAAAGACCGCAAGTTGGTTGACGAGCTTGGTGGCATTCGTCAGGCACTCGACTACGTGCGCAAGCAAGCCGGACTGAGCGCGGACGCGCCGGTGGTGGAGCTACCGGAGATTCAGACCTCGATCCTCGGCCAGCTACTTGGCATCGAAGGTCTGCACGCGGACGCCAAGCTGAGCATCCCCCCGCAGATCAGCGGCATGATCAAGGCGCTTGGGCCTTTCATGGTCTACGAGAGCGACAAGCCGATGATGCTGCTGGAGATGGCGCCTGTGAAGCCATGAGTGACGCTTCTATCCGCGAGGAATCGGCGCTGGCGGCCGGACCCGCGACGCTTGAGGCTCGACAACTCACGGTGCGTCGTGGCGGCAGCGCGCTGGTGGAGGGAGTCAGCTTCAGCAGCTTCGCGACGCGTGTCGCGTTGGTGGGCGATGGGGGCTTTCTCGCGCGCCTCTTGCTCGGCGAGGCGGAGCAGGCGAGCGGTGAACTCACACTGCTCGGCGAGGCGTCGTCCAAGGCCCTGAGCGGCTCCACGCGCCTGGTCCCGCGAGATGGCTGGTTGCTTGACGACGAGCCCGTGCTGGCCAGCCTGCGCTTTGTCGCCGAGCTCTTTCGCATGCCCCACGGCGCTCAGGTCGCGAAGCAGACGTTGCACGCACTGGGGTTGGGCCAGTTCGCTGGTGCGTATCCAAGCGCGCTGGAGCCCACCGAGCGCTGCGCCGTGAGTCTCGCAATGGCGGTGGTGACGCGGCCGCGGCTGGTGATCCTGGAGCAGCCCTTCGACGGGCTGGACGATCTCCGCGCAGCTTGGCTTCAGGAGCGCATCCTCGCGGCGTGCAGTGGTGACGATGCACCCCGGCTGGTCTGGTCCTGCGAGCGTTTGATGAACGCCGCCCAGCACGACCTCGCATCAACGGGCGACGTCGTCTGGCTGCAGTATGGCCAGCTGTTGGGCGCCGCCCCAGCCGCGGAGCTGGCGCAAGGCAGCGCCCTATGCCTGGTGCGCGTCGCCGGAGATGGTGCCCGCTTGAAGCGAGCGCTCAACATCCGTGGTGTCGTCCTCGAGAGCACTGACGACACCCGCGCCCCAAAGCGCACAAGCGCTTGGCGGATGCTCGCCGGCAGTCGCCGCGAGTTGATCGCAGCGGCGGTTGAAACCGAGACCCCGGTGCTGGATCTCCAATTGATCAAGCCCCTCGCGGGCTGACGTTCGCCCCTCGCAAGCTGAGCCGACGCTTGCCCGAAGCGCCATGCTATACGAGCCGCCGCATGGCAACGGCCCGCGCATCGCTTCAAACCGCTCGCAGAGTGGTGGTCAAGGTTGGCTCCAGAGCGCTCTCCGGCGACCCGACCCTGCCGGCGAATCTGATCGCCCAAATCGCCGAGTCGAGTCGGGCAGCAGACTCGACGGAGCGGCGCTTCGTATTGGTGTCGAGCGGCGCAATCGCGTTGGGCTGCGAGCGCCTCGGCTACACCGCCCGTCCGAAGGAGATGAGCAAGTTGCAGGCGGCGGCAGCAGCGGGTCAGTCCGTGCTGATGCGACGCTACGAAGAAGCTTGTGCGGAGAACGGGATGATACCTGCCCAGGTGCTGCTCACCCACGCGGATCTCGCGGATCGCGAGCGCCTCAACAACGCACGCAACGCCTTGGGCGAGCTACTCGAGGCGGACGCTTTACCTATCGTCAACGAAAACGACACCGTGTCGACCGACGAGATCCGCTTTGGCGACAATGACCAGCTTTCGGCGATGGTAGTCCCGTTGGTCGGCGCGGAAGTGCTGATCCTGCTTACCGACGTCTCGGGAGTGCTGGACGCGACCGGGCAGCGCCTCTCAGAGCTCCCAGCTGACTTCATCGTGCAAGACCACGGTAGCTCCAGTGGAGTCGGCAGCGGCGGCATCATGTCGAAGGTCGATTCCGCAAGGAAAGCAAGCAGGTCCGGCGCCTGGGTCGTAATTGCGAGCGCCGCAGAACCGCGAGTGATCTCGCGCCTGCTCGCAGGTGAAGACGTCGGAACCCTGGTCCACCCGGTGGAAGGCGTGCTGCGCGCACGCCAGCACTGGATCGCGTATACCTTGAAGCCGCGAGGCACGGTGGTGATCGACGCGGGCGCCGCGAAAGCGTTGCGCGCGGGGAAAAGCAGCTTGCTACCGGTAGGCGTTGTTGGAGTGCGTGGCCAGTTCAACGCGGGTGATGCGGTGAGTATCGTGGACGCGGAGGGCACCGAAGTGGGTCGCGGCCTCGCACGACTGGGCGGCCTCGACGTCGCTCGTGCAGCACGCCAGAAGTCCGCAGCGCTCGAACTCTTGTTCGGTAGCGTGGGGCGCGACTTGGTCGTGGTGCACCGCGATGACTTGGTCCTTGCGTAGACACCGCAGCAAGTGGCTACGCCGAGCGCTGCTGCTCGCGGTGGCCACGGTGTGCCTGGGTTCGTGCACCCTCGTAGCGCGCCACCTTTGGAGCACTCGCGGTCTCTCGAAGCGCACCCTGATTGCACAGGGTCGGAAGCGAGTGGTCTACGTCCACGTGCCGCCTGGGCACTCGAAGAGCAAAGCGGTACCGCTCGTGATCGCGCTGCACGGAAACGGAGGCAGCGCGGCTCTGCTCAATCGCGGGACTCGCTACGGACTGACCCGCGAGGCCGACGCCCGCGGTTGGGTGCTCTTGTTACCGCAAGGCATCGACGAAGCCTGGAACGACCATCGACCGTTCAAGCAGGAGGCGCTCGCCGGCGTTGACGACGTCGCGTTCCTCACTCAGCTGATCGACGTTGCGCAGCGCGACTACGGGATCGACCCGGAGCAAGTCTTCGTCGTGGGGGCCTCGAACGGCGGCGCCATGGCCATGACCTTGGCCATCGAGCAGTCGGAGAGATTTCGCGGAATCGCCGCGGTCGTGATGAGCCTGCCGGGGATCCACGAAGCAGCCACACCGCAGCGACCCATCTCCGTGCTCATGCTCAACGGAACCGCGGATCCAGTGGTGCCGTTCGGCGGCGGTCAGATCTTGGGGAAGCGCGGACGTGTGGTGGCCTCTACCGCGAGCCTCGAGTGGTGGGGACGGCAGAATCGCTGCACCACCAGCGTGCCCCTACATCCTCTGCCCGATCGCGCTCCGGAGGACGAGACTCGCGTCTACGTCGAGAGTCGTGAAGGCTGCGCTGAAGGCACCAGCGTAACCCTCTATCGTGTCCAAGGCGGCGGTCACACCTGGCCGGGAGGCGTGCCCTACGCACCGTCTGCAATCGTGGGTCGTACAAGCAACGACATCGACGCCAGCAAGGTCGTGTTCGATTTCTTCGCGAGCCACACAAAGCCCTGACGGTCCTTTTTGGAGTCGCATCCCAGCAGGGCAGGAGCTTTCCATCCGTTTTTAGCGTAAGATTCTGCCCAGGGTGTGGGCGGAAAAAGATCGTGAACCAACCCAAGCCGTCAAAGCGATCTGGGTCGGAACTTTTCGGAGGTGCGGGTGTCCGCTGCGGGTTCATGAAGGGATCTGACAAATCCAGCGTGTGGTTGGTGGGGTTGCTCAGTGTTGCGGCGCTGTGGGCCGGCTCGAACAGCAGCCGCCAGGTCAGCCTCATCTGGCCATCGGGGAGCCTGCCTGCGGAAGTGAGCACCCTCGAAGCCCAGCTTGGCAAGGACCGCACTGACATGGGCGCAGCGCTTCGGCTTGGGGACACGCTGCTCGACCACGGTCAGGCGGGCCAAGCGGAGGCTAGCCTGAGCTGGGTGGCACCCGAACTCCAAGCTGAGCCACGGGTCGCGAGCTTGCGAGTGCGTGCGTTGACCCAACTCGGCCAGTTCGAACGGGCGCTGAAGCTTCAACGCGCCGTCCTCGCCAGCTGCACTGACACCGGCTGTGCCCCCACGGTGTTTGCGCGCGGAAAAGCTCAAGAGCGACTGCTCGAGGAGTTCATGCGCGTCGGCGTCACCGATCCCGAGGCTCAGCCAGCCCGCGTCGCTCTCGCACAATTTCGCGCCACTCGCACCGGACGCCTCGAAGACTAGTCCAGCTTCCTCGCGCCTCCGCGCGAACCTCCCGCTACCGCGCTCTCACCCCCCAGGCTCCATTCCCGTGAACCGAACTCTCCCACTCCTCTCACTGCTCTTGCTGAGCACTGGTTGCGCCAGCGTGAGCGCTCTATTCGAGACGCCAGCCAAGGAACCCACGCCGGCAGCAGCAGAGGATCCTGGCCGCGCCGAGGCGCCGGAGCTGCCCTTTGCCCTCGCTCAAGCGGACGACTACGTCGTGCGCGTGGTCGCGGAAAACGCCACCTGCACGGGCACGCTGATCGCCGACGATCTGGTGCTTACCGCTCACCACTGCGTCGCAGAGAGAGATATCTCTGGGGAAATTCTTGAGAAAGACCTCGAGCCCGAAGAGCTGAGAGTTGAACTCGGCGGCGACTACCTTCCTTGGGGAGAAGTTGGGGTGGATGCAGTGGTTGCCCCGCCGTGTGGCCACCGCGCAGGGGTGGGTGACATCGCGATCTTGGTGCTTGAACGCAAACTGATCGGCATGACCACCCTCGAGCCGGAGCTGGACCAAGCCCCGCAGTCCGGCGAGGAAGTTCACACCGTTGGCTTTGGGCGCTGCAGCCTGAGCGGGGAAGCGATCCACCGTAAGCCGCGACCTGGCGGCCGTGTACTGAAGGTGAAGGAGAACCGCTACACACTGGAAGCTTCCATCTGTCCCGGCGACTCCGGCGGTCCAGCCCTGAACGGCGCCGGGGAACTAGTGGGCGTGGTTTCGCGCAGTGTGATGGACGGCAGCGAGCAGACGGTGAACCTCTCGGAGTTCACGCGCCTCGATGCTTTCCGCGGCCTCTTCGCGAATGCCCGGGCGATCAGCGATGGGGCGAGCCCAGCGGAGCTCCCTCCAGTCGCCGGCTGCCCAAGTCGCTAGCCCGCAGCTGGGACTAGCTTTGCCCGCCACGCTTCAGGCGTGACATGATCCGTCCTCGGGCATGCGCAAGTTCGTCAGGTTCTTGATTTGGACCGCCATCGTCGTGGGCGTGATCATCGGTATCGCGCGCTTGACTGCGATCCGCTGGTGGAAGGTACCGGAGAACGATCCGTTGCTCGGTGCTTCCATCACGCCGTCGCTGCGCCCAGGCGACACCATCCTGCTGTGGCGACTCAGCGACCCGAAGTTCTCCGACTTGGTACTGTGTCCCGATCCGACGGACCCGAGTGAGGTCGTGATTGGCCGAATCGTCGCGGAGGAGAACGACCAAGTGAAGGTTCAGGGCAACGACATCTGGGTCAACAACAGCCCGATGCGAACGGACATGGGTTGCACTGAGCGTACGTTCAAGACTGAGGATCCCAATACGGGAAACGAAGTCGAGCAGACCTGCGACCAAGAAGACTTGGGCGGCCACCTGCACATGCGGGGGAACATCAGCGCTGGCCGCTCCCAAAGTACGCGACTGATTACGGAGCAGAAAGTAGGCGTCGGGAAGGTGTTCTTGGTGAGCGACAACCGCCTCTATCCGTTCGACTCGCGTCGCTACGGCCAGGTCGATCGCGCCACCTGCAAGGAGTCGGTTTTCTTCCGCCTCACAGGCAAGGATGGCTTCTTCGACACGAAGAGTCGGTTCACCTTCATCCACTGACGCCTGATGGCGTTTCGTACTAGTGTCTGCGAACGAGATGGGAAGCCCTGCGCCGGAACTCTCCACGCAAGAGATCGGCATCTGCTGCGGTCGCTGTGAGACCTACAGCCGGGTGGGCACCCTGGTCTGCGAAGAATGTGGGAACGATCTCGCGATCGAGGCAGCACGCCCCTCCTCGCTCACCGCCAACGCAGGCACGAGCGGGAACCACGCGGCAAAAATCGAGGAAGCGCAGCGTCGCATGACGCAGCCAGCTCGCTCGATCCACGACGAACCAACGAGCCCTTATATAACGGCGCTCGACGACGACGAGACCACCATGGTGGAGGCTCCGCCTTCGGAGCTGCTCCGAGAGACGGAAAACCTTTCCAAAGAGCCTGCTGTTGAGCGAGGCTCAGAACGAAATGTCCAGCTCGCGCGGCCACCGAATCCGCTCGCCGGGCTCTCCGAGGAGGAACTGATGGATCAAGCCAAGCACTTCGTCTGTACGTCCTGCATGACCCCCGTACCGACGGGTCACAAGTTCTGTGGTCGCTGTGGGGCCGAGGTGCCGCCTGAAATCCGCAAGCTTCAGGTGCATTTCTTCAGCGAGATGCAGGACCCTGAGAAGGCTCGCCTAATCCTGATCCGCGGGGAAGGAATGGACGCCCTCAGCTATCACCTCAAGCTCGACCAGCACATCGTCGGTCGCAGCGGTCAGCTGGAGTTCCCTGACGATCCTTTCATCTCGCCAAAGCACGCCAACTTCTTCTATCGCGACACCCGTCTCGTGGTGCGTGACGAGGGCTCGCTGAACGGCGTCTACCTACGCATTCGTGGCTCCGTGGAGCTCTCCGCTGGCGACACGTTCCTTGCGGGCGAGCAAGTCTTCCGTCTCGACCCGACGCCCAAGGCATCCGACGCGGCCGACGGCGATGGGACGTTTTTCTATTCTTCCCCGAAGCACCCCACCGCGTTCCGCCTGGTACAGATGCTCGAAGGCGGTTCCACCGGCATGACCGTTTGCGCACGAGGCACCTCGCTGCAGATTGGCCGCGAGAACGGCGACCTCAACTTCCCCGGTGACGTCTACATGTCCGCGCAGCACTGCACGGTGGCGGACGAAGGCGGCAAGTTCACCCTAACTGACCACGACTCGCGCAACGGCACCTACGTGCGCATCAAGACCGAAGCAACGCTGGGTCACGGAGACTACGTGTTCATCGGCCGCAAGCTCTTGCGCGTCGAACTCAACGTGAACTAAGACAGTTCCCCGCGGATATAAGAGGCGGTGTCCCAGTTGGGCACCGCCTCTTTTGCGTTTGTTCCTCCCCCCCGAGCCCGCCCTCGGCAAGTCAACGAGGAGCAGCGCATGTTTTTGGGGGTGAGGGAGCGGCGTCAGCGGCGCCGCTTCTTTTTGGGTGCGGCGTCTCGGCTTGGCTTCACGTCTACACCACGCGCCTTGTTGGCGAGATCCACCACCTCCGCGGCGTAGTCGTAGAGTGGTGTGCGCGCGAAGCGTCCAGGCCGCCCCGTTTGCAGGCGCGGCATCATCGCTACGATACGTCGCACTCCGTCAGCAATGCGCCGAGGAACGTTCAAACGGTCAACCACTGGCTCCAGGAAGTCGAAAGCCGCCTCGACCCGATCGGAGGCACCTTCACAAGCCTCCAACATGGGTTCCAGGAGCAAGGCGGTCCACAACACGACATCGTCGAAGGCTTCGCCCCGCTGCTTCGTCTCGCGGTCGATGGCCGAGAACAACGCCCAGGTGCTGCCGTCGGAATCCTGGGTGTCCGAGAGGTACGCCGCCAGCTCCGGCAGCAGTACATCGAGCACACCGGTCTCCCACATCAGCCAGACCGAACGATGGCTCGCGCCGCCACGCATCAAGCGCAGCACCTCTTCGAACAGGCGAGGGCGCGCCGCCATGGCAAGCGAACCACGACACTGCACGATCGCGTCGTAGACGTCCGGGGCAATGCCCAGGTCGAGCCGTGCACAGAACTTGATGGCTCGCAGGATCCGTACAGGATCCTCAAGGAAACGCACAACCGGGTCACCGATCGTCCGCACCGTGCGCGCTCGGATATCCGGAATGCCTCCGACCCAGTCCAGCACCTCGTTGGACTCCAGGTCGTAGAAGAGGCCGTTGATGGTGAAGTCGCGGCGAACCGCGTCCTCGTGCGCCTCCCCAAACGCGTTGTCGTCGCGGATGAGTAGATCATCCGTGGCCCGCTCGTCGCTCTGCTGCGGGTTCTTGCGAAAGGTCGCCGTCTCGATGATCTTCCCGCCGGAGAACAACACGTGAACGAGACGGAAACGGCGCCCGATGATGCGTGAGTTCCGAAACAGCGTACGCACGTCGTCAGGGCGCGCGTTCGTCGCGACATCAAAGTCCTTCGGGGAACAGTCGAGCAGCAAATCTCGCACGCAGCCACCCACGAGATAGGCCTCGAATCCGTGGCGCACGAGACGCCGCACGACCTTGGCGGCGTCCTGGTCGATCAGCTCGGGATCGAGCTCGATTGCGTAGCGATCCGGCGCAGAAGCTGGCGCGGACGGCGGAGGCGGCTCGGAACTGCTCGCGGGCGCTGACTGCGGGACGTCTTCAGGCTCTGAAGCGCGGCCTCGCCCCCGTCGCCGACGACGTGGGCGCTCGGGCTGAGAGCCACTGTGGGCTCGCCCGGAGTTAGCTGGTTTTTCGGGTTCGGGGGACTTTCGACGTCCCATGGCGTCCAAGATACTTTCTGTCCCTTGCGGTGGGTGGCCGCGGTGTCGGCCTCAGCTGGTGAGTATCCGAATTCGCCCAAGGAAGGCGCGAACAAACGACAATCGTTGGAAATTCGCGGGATAGGCCGCTCTAGCAGGCAACCCAAGGAGAAACCAGGGCCAATGGTAGTAGCTCGGCCGGGCGCCCGAAAACGCGCCCACACCTACACGCGCCCCCAGCCGGCACCTAGAGGCACCGGCTCAAGCCTGTTCGCGCTGTCCACCGAGCTGTTGGGTCGCCCCGCAGAACACCCCTGCACAGAACACTCGAGAGAAACCCGGGTATCGGTGTTTCGATGTGGAGATGGCTGCGACCGAACCCGACCAGGCCAGCGACAACCGACGGCGGCCAACGGCTGAGGCAGGTTTACCCGGCGAGGTTTCGATACCGTTCGACGGCCGCCTCTGGCTATCCTTTCAGGCTGGGCGGTGAGTACCTATTGGGTGAAATACAAGGGAACGCGTTTCCCCATCCGCCGGGGGGAAACCATCCTCGGACGCAGCCCCTATTGCAGCATCGTGATCAGCGACGACCTGGTCTCCAGAGAACACTGCGCGCTGCGACTGACAAGCGACGGGCTCACGGTAACCGACCTCAACAGCACCAACGGTGTCAGGGTCAACGGCAACTTGATCAAAGGCCCCACCGGCGTCCAACCAGGAGATGTCCTCACCGTGGGCACTGCGCTGTTGGAGGTGATGCGGATGGACACCATGCGCTCCCGTGCCCGTACCACCACGCGCTCCGACCTCGAGATCCCAAAGCAGCTCGAGAACACCGTCACGCTCACCCAGGAAAACAGCCTCGAACTCATCGAGACCCTGCTGAAGAACGCAAGTGAGAGCGGGAGAGCCGCACGAGTGGCGAGTGTCATCCGCAAAGCGATCGATGAGTTGGTCAGCAAGCTCACTCAGACGGGCAGCGCGCCGAGCCCAACCCGGGAGCGCTTGAAGACCAGCATTGAAGAGCTGAGAAACTGGTTTGCGGACGGCACATTCGATGACTGGGCGAACGATGCCAAAGCCAAACTCGACGACCTAGCAGGGTGTTGAAAAACACCCTGCCAATCAGTTTTTCATCCCGCGAAGCGCACACTGACGAGGCAGCAAGTTGAGCGTATTGGTCGTTTCCGACGATGAAGAAGCCGCGAGAGCGTTGTGCTCCGCGGTCTCCCGAGCAGGCCTGATTGCCGCTTGGGCCGCTTCCGTGGACGAGGCCTGGCGCAACGTCGCGCTGAACCCCCCGATGGTGCTCGTCGCTGACACCGAGCTCGAGGAGATCCCAGATTTCATCGAACAGATCCGCGAGGATCACCCCTGGATCCGCGTCTACTTGATGGCAGACCCAGACGGCATCGTCCCGAGACTCACAGCGCCCCTCGTCGCGAAGCCATTCGATGCCGCCCAGTTCGCGGAGCTCCTCACGCGAGAGGTGGAACTCGCTGAGCTGGACCGTGGAAGACGCTCGCTGCTAGCCCACGTCGACGAGCTTGCGCTGCTGGTGCAATCGAGCTTCGAAGCGATCATCGGCGTCTCCGACGACGGGCTAATCCTGTCGTGGAACCACGGAGCCGAGACATTGTACGGCTACCAAGCGGGGGAGATCATCGGCCGCACCATCGACGTGTTGGAACCGGGAGGCGCTCCGCATGAGCGCCTCGCCCGCGGAGAACGCCAGGTTACCGAGGTCAGGCGCCGCACAAAGCAAGGGCTGGACATCGTGGTGCACCTCTCGCTCTCACCCGTCCCCAGCACCCAGTACACCGCGCTGCGCTTCGCCGAAGTATCCCTCGACGTTACCGCGAGGAGAAAACTCGAACGGGAGCTCGAACACGCAGAGCGACTCGCTACGGTCGGTCGAATGGCAGCGAGCATGGCACACGAGATCAACAACCCGTTGGCGGTGATACGCGCGAGCACCGGATACGTCGCACAGATCGCAGAACAGATCGGCGATCTCGACCTGGCAGAAGCCGCGGACGATATGGAGGTCGCGGCAGAGCGCATCGGCAGCTTCGTCCAGCATCTGTGCGGCTTCGCCCGGAGAGAGCGAGCAAACCTCGAGCTTGCCCCTATCGCCAAGACGATCGCCCTCGCGCTGCGCATGGTGACTCCTCGGGCCAAGGAGCGCGGAGTCGAGCTTGAGATCGCCGACGTGCCAGCCTTTTCACTGGCGCACGACCCCCCTCGTTTGGCTCAAGCCGTGGTCAATGTCGTGGCAAACGCCGTCGATGCGGCCGCGCTAGGAGGCGGCAAGGTGCGGCTCTCAGTGCACCCCACAGAAGGCCACGTGGCAATTCTGGTGGAAGACGATGGTCCAGGGCTCGCTGAGGAAATCCGAGACCGCGCTTTCGAGCCCTTTACCACCACCAAACCCCATGGCTCAGGCACCGGCTTAGGGCTGGCCATCACGGCACAAATCGTACGCGATCACGGAGGCGAGGTACGCCTCGAGCCGAGGGAAGAGGGAGGCACGCGCGCGGTGATCGAACTCAACGCGCCGATCTCTGACGCGAGCCGCGTGTTGGTGCTCGATGCGGATCCCAGCATGCGCCGCGTCTTGGCATCTGCCCTCCGCGCCGCGCACTTCGAAGTGAGTACAGCGGATAACCCCGCGGAAGCAGCCGCAGTGTTGAAAGCGACTGTGACGAACGTGCTCGTGGCGCGTGCGCCGATAGCAGCGGAAACCCTTGCGACCCTACGCCAGGCCGCGCCCACGCTAGGCGTGCTCCTGGTCAGTGAAGGCGCGGACGACCTCGGCGACACGAGCGGAGTCGAAGTGCTGTGCGGGCCGCTGAACCATGAGCGCCTGATTGAGACCGTCCGCAGGCTCACGCGTGGCTGATCCCGCGCGCACACCGCGAGAAATCGCCAAAACGACGCGGGATTGTCCAGGCTCACCGGACACAGACACGCCATCGCGGCGCCTGAATTGCCACTCGATGGCGATCGGTTATAGCGTCCGGCGAGCATGAGCGCGGAGCTAGCCATCGTGATCCTCGGTTGTCGGGTCGAACCTGGCGGCGACGTTCGCGGTGCGCTCAAGCGGCGCCTGGCCCGAGGAGCCCGGGTATTCCGCGAACACGGAGCACGCTGGGTGATCGTCTCTGGGGGAAAGCGCTGGCAGGGAATCAGCGAAGCCCAGGCGATGCGCCATGAGCTGGAGCGCCTAGGTGTCCCGGGTGAGTTGATCTTGGAAGAGGCTCGCTCCTGCTCCACTCGCGAGAACGCCTTCTTCAGCCGAGCGCTGCTCGACGCGCACGCTATCGACCACATCCGCTTGGTGACCTGCGACTTCCACATGCGCCGCGCGGCAGGCCTCTTTCGCGACCACGGCCTGCGTGTCACTGAGCACCCTGCGCGCTCCCCCATTTCGGCGTCGACTCGAGCACAGCGCTCCTTGTCGGAGCTCTTCAAGTCCGCGCTGGATCGCTACTTGTCCCGAAGAGCGGACGCGAGGAGCTCTGCTTGACTCCGTCCTCGAAGCTTTGGGGCGTAGCGCTCTGCGTCCCTGTGTTCATCTTGAGTTGCCACAAGGAAAAAGGCACCGGTGCCAGCGCGAGCGCGTCGGGCGCGGCTTCTCAAGCGCCCTCGGCGACCAGCTTGGCCGGCTCAGGGCAGGCAGCGGACGACGAAGAAGCACCAAGCGAGGCGGTCGCTGATCGCCTGAAGGCACTACTGCTCGCTGAGCAGCAGCGCGACTCGAGCGCCGTCAAGGCCGCTGACCTACGACACGGGAGCCCGCTGGTGCGTCGTGCGGCGGCGCGAGCTTTGGCGCGCATCGCCGATCAGACGGCCTTCAAGCAACTCATTGAGCGGCTGCGGGACGAAGACCCGGAGGTGGTCACGTGGGCGGCGTACGGAGTCGGCTTCAGCTGTGAAGGTCAACAGTTCGCTGCCGTACGCGCGCTGGTGACGCGAGCGGCGAGCCTCAGCGTGACCCTCGACTCGGTAACTCCAAACGCCGAAGGACTCGAACCGTTCACGGCCCTCGCGGACGGGCTGGCGCGCTGTGGCGGTGTCGAAGCCGAGGCTACGTTGAACGCCTGGCTACGTTCGCCGATCAAGGGCCTGAGAGAGCAGGCGGCGCTCGCGTTGACACGCCTCGCGGCCCGCGCACACAAGCTCCATGGGGAAACGGTGGTGAGCCTGCTGGACCTCGCGAGCGAGCA
Source organism: Polyangiaceae bacterium (assembly GCA_020633205.1). NCBI lineage: Bacteria > Pseudomonadati > Myxococcota > Polyangiales > Polyangiaceae > Polyangiaceae bacterium. Next base: position 487,803 of record JACKEB010000014.1, on the reverse strand, counting down.
GAATTTCCCTCTCGCCCTCGCTCCTCTTGGCCACTTCGACCCCGAGAGCGCGAGCGTCGCGAAGCGTATCCGCGAAGTAGCTGATACGTTGCTCGAGAAGGTCGACCCGAAGTCGGGTCAGAGCGTCTACATCGTGCGTGCCCTGACCCGCAGCGGCCCAGACGCAGCGCCGGAGCTACACCGTGTGGTCACCGACGCGAAGCAACCGTTGACGGCCCGCATCGAGGCGGCGCGTGGACTCGGCAAGCTAGACACCGCAGGACAGAATGCACTGCGCGACGCGTTGGCCGCTCTCGCGAAGGACCAAACTCAGGTCACGGCCAGCCTCGGCAAGCCGGAGTTCGCGCTCATCTTCGAGCTACTCAGTGGCCTACGACCGCCGTTGCGCTCCGCTCAGGCAGCTCTCGAGGCCCTGGCGGAGCTGCCGCTTCCGGAGAAGAAGCCTGAACGGCGCCGCGCCATCTTGCTGCGCTGTAGCGCGGCGGCGCGTGTCGCCGGCACGCGGAGCCTTTATCCCAAGCTCGTCGAGTGTGATCCCGACGACTCCTACGTGAAGGCAAAACACGTCCTCGAAGTGCTGGATCGCGGAGAACTCACTCGAGCCCGCTATATCCGCTGGCACGAACTGACGAAGCATAGCGATCGCCGTGTGCGCGAAGGCGCGCTGAACCTCTTGGCAAGCCACCCAGAGGCTGCGGACCAGTATCGAATCCTTACGGAAGCACTCAAGGCCAAGGAGCCGGGAGTCGTCGCGGTGGCGGCCGAGATCCTGGCGGCCCACCCGGACCGCGGGAGCAAAGCCGAAGAGGAAGGTGCGCAGTTCGCGCCAGAGCCGGAGGTCGTCGCGGCACTCTTCAGCGCTCTGGAGCAGAAGCGCGATCCAAGCCAGGTTGAGATCACCGGTGTGTTGCTCGATGCCCTGGCAGCCGTCTCGCTAAAAGACACCAAGCAAGCCTCCAAGCGAGAGAAGCTAGTACAGGGCTACTGCAAGTCCACCAACGCGACTTTGCGCTCTCACGCAGAGAAGGCGCTGCGTACTGCGGGCAACAAGCGCGCTAGCTGCACCGAGTTCAGCGCGCCGAAGTCGATCGCAGCCCTCGAGCTACCGCGTCCGGATCACAAGCTCGTGGTGAACCTGGAGCTAGACACGGGCAAGCTTGGCCTCGAGCTGGATCCGACCCTCGCGCCGGTATCCGTCGCGCGCATCCAGGAGCTCGTGCAAAAGGGCTTCTACAACGGGCTGACGATGCACCGCGTGGTGCCGGCCTTCGTGGTGCAGTTCGGTGACCCGAGCAGCGACAGCTACGGTGGCGCGGAAGGCGAGCCGCTACGCTGTGAGACGTCACCGGTCCCGTTCGGTCGCTTGGGCATCGGACTCGCGCTGAGCGGCAGGGACACCGCCTCGAGCCAGCTCTTCGTCACTCTCGGCCAATTTCCCCGCCTCGACGGTGGCTATCCATTGCTCGGCAAGGCCACCGGGGACTGGGACCGCGTCGTCGAGGGGGACGTGATCCAGAAGGCCACGATCGCCGGTCAGTGACCACGCTGACAATGAGGGAAGCATGCTCTTAGCCGTAGACATCGGAAACACCAACATCGCCTTCGGATTGTACGATGACGAAGACCTCGTACAGACATTCCGCTCGGAAACGGTTCGCGCTCGCACTGCGGATGAGTACGGCGTCTTGCTGCGCCAGATGTTGGCCCTGCGCGGCATCGACCCGAGCGTGGTCTCTGCGGCAATCATCGCGAGCGTCGTGCCTCCGCTCACCGACGTGATGATGGATGCCGTACGCCACGCCTTCGCCCGCGAAGCGCTAGTCGTGGGGCCCGGCTTGAAGACGGGCATCAGCATCCTCTACGAGAACCCGCGAGACGTTGGCGCGGACCGCGTCGTAAACGCCGTCGCTGCCTTCGAGCGTATCCGCGCGGGAGTCATCGTGGTGGACTTCGGTACCGCGACGACCTTCGACTGCATCTCTCCCAAGGCGGAGTACCTCGGGGGAGTCATCGTGCCCGGCATCCAGGTCAGCTTGGACGGCCTCCTTGGGCGCGCCGCCAAGCTCTCGCGCATCGAGATCGCGGTCCCTCCGAAGGTGGTGGGTCGCAACACGACGCACTCGCTTCAGTCAGGGATCGTTCACGGCTACGCGAGCCTGGTAGACGGCCTCGTGGAGAAGCTGATCGATGAACTGGGCTTCGAGTGCAAAGTGATCGCGACCGGTGGCCTAGCGACGTTGATCGCGCAGCACACAACGAGCCTGGAGACGGTGGACGACACGCTCACGCTGTATGGGCTGCGCATCCTCCACGAGCGCAACACCTCGCGACGGCGTTGAACGTCATTCCTCCGCGTCGCCATCTGGCGCGCCCGGAGGCGGCCCAGGTGGTGGTCCCGGCGGATGAACCGGCACACACAGAAGAGTGTCCGAGTCCCGCGCGGTGCGGCACGTGCCTTCGATGGTATGCTCCCCGTCGGGCCCGGGTAGCGTCACACTGCACGCTGCGTCCGCCTCGAGACTGGCACAGGCGTCGAAGGCTTCTTGCGGAGGGCCACGATGATGCCGCGGCGGAGGCATATCCGTAGGGACACAGGCCACAACCGCTGTATTGTCAGCGGCAGAGTCCGCTGGTGCCGGCATGCTGCGACACGTTCCGTCGAGCGTGCGTTCCCCGTCGGGCCCCGACAGCGTGACGGTGCAGCTGGCGTCGACCGCCAGATCCGTACAGGCGCTGATCGCCTCTGGCGGAGGACCGCGATGGTGATGACCGTGGGGAGGTGGAGGTGGATCCGCGTCGTCACTGGCGCTGGGATCAGCCGCGGTGCGCTCGCTGTTCTCGAGTGCCTGACTGCTGGTGGAAGTGTCTGCTGTTTGCTGACACGCGGCGAGCGCTAGACAGCCCGTGATGAGCCACGCCAAGGGCGTGACGTTGGTCCTGATGTTCATGCCAAACTCCTTGCGAAACGGCTTGAGTCGTTGAACAGAGGACAACCAACCGAGGCCTTGTGTTAGCGGTGACGGTGCACATCTCACCTCACCCCCCAAAAACCCGCTTGGCCATCGAGAGCAAGCAACGCTTAAATCCGCAGGGAATCGCTACGGTGCCAGTTCAGCAGGCGATTCTCGCTAGGAACCCGAGGGTGCGGGGAGCGGGGCGTCGGCGCTAGGGGGCGCAGGGGGAGCCATGTTGCCGTCTGGCGGCGGAGGAGCGCCAGGCCCACCGGGACCGCCAGGGCCCATCCAGGGCTCACCCGGCGGACGGGGACGGTGCTTGCGGCGCTTCTTCAGTTCCTCGAAGCGCTGCTTCTGGGCGTCGGTGAGGATCTCCTTCACCTCACGCTCCGTCTGCTCGTTGATCGCCTGTACCTTGGGGAAGGTCTCGCGCACCGCGGCTTCGATCTCCGGGCGGTGCCGATCGAAGATGGCCTTCACCTTCGCTTGCTGCTCCTGGGAGAGATCAAGGTCTTCCAGAGGCAACGGACCGAACTTCGGGGGTGGCGGATGACCGTGATGCCCCGGCTTTAACCACACGGTAATTCCAACGCCCGTCAGCGTCCCGGCAGCAAAGGTGACGACGAGCAAGATCGCCGTCACGAGCCGCACGCTGCGCGGCTCCGTGGTAGGCCTCACGTGGCTCTCCGCGTCACTCATGCTCGTCCCCAGCCTGCGCCGGCAGCTCCTGCATCACCTGCAGCATCTTGGAAGTGGATGACGGCACCTCACCCTCCGCTGCCCAGGCGCTGAGGGTGGCGTGAGGGTCTTCCGCCGTGGCCGTGTCTTGGGCGCTGCCGCTGAGGAGCGCGCCAGTCCACACAATGCCAGCTATCCCCGCGGCAATGCCGAGCAGCGGCTTGGTCCATATGTAGATCTGGCGGCCAACGGTCATGCGACGATTGCGCGCACGAATCGCCAGATGCACGGTTTCATCGAGCCTGAGCTGCCAGCGCTCGGCATTGCGCGCTGGGTCGAGGCTCGACAGATCGATGCGTTCGAAATCAGTCATTGAGCTCCTCCCGCTTTGCGTCTCGGCGCCCCCTCGGCGCCTTCTTCCAGTGCGCCTCGTAGCACGCGCCTGGCTTGAAATAGATGTTGTCGGCTCATCACTTCGGAGAGCTCCAGCGCGCGGCCGATTTCCGCGTGGGTCCAACCCTCGAGATCATGCAGCAGCACGACCTCGCGCTGGGCTTCGCTGAGCAACTCGAGGGCAGTGAGCAACTTGGCGCGTTCGGGACCGCGATCGTCCGCGGCTTGGCTGCCAATGTTGAACTCGTTGGGCTCTTGCGCCGGCACGTCTCTTAGACGACGACGGTCCAAGAAGTTCCGTGATTGATTGCGGGTGATCTGCATCAACCACCCTCCGAAGCGCGCAGGCTCACGGCAGGTGTCGATGCGCTCGAACGCGATCAACAACGCATCCTGAGCGACATCTTCGGCGTCGCTCGGTCGCCGTACGATCGCCAGCGCCACGGAGTACGCCGCTCGGAGGTAAGCCTTGGCCAGACCTTCGAAGGCGCGAGGCTCACCTCGCTGAACCCGGCGTACCAGATCCGCTGTGACTGCATCCGAGATCAATCGACCATCCGCTACCGTGGAAGACGGTTGAGCATCGCAGAGCGTTAGGGCTCGGCTAGCCGAAGTCGTCGATTGTTCGCGCGCTGGAACGGCCGTCGCACAGTTCCGCGCTGTTTTGACCAACATCAGCGGAGGCGACGACCGCGCGCCGGCGAGATAGCGCCTATTTTTGTGGTGGTGGACCGTGGTGCTCTGGGCCATGGCCGCCCTCAGGTGCGCACATCAGGCGCGTGTCTTTGGCGTCGGGTGGAGGCGCCTTGCACTTTCCCAGGTGACTCTCTCCATCCGGTCCAGCCATGGAGCAGTCCGCCTCGGCTGCCTTGCCGTCGCACGCTTTGAAGGCCTCTTCCGGCGGCTTCCCGCCGTGCGGGCCGTGAGGAGGTGGGTGTCCTCCGCCGCACGCGAACGCGAAGAGGCCAAGGCTGAGTAGGCTGATGCGAATGCTGTTCATCAATGCATGTCTCCTGTTGTCGAAGACTCACGATCACCTTCGATCGTCGAAGTGAGTGTGGGGTGAGCCGCCCCGAAGACAGCTCACTCGGCTGTGGCGTTAGTCAGCGCCGATGATCGGGACGCGCGCTCTGACCAGTTTCACACTCGAGTTGCCTACCTCTTTCCGTAGAGCAACGCCCCGCTTGTCCACGGTTGCTGCAGGCGTCGCCTGGGCGCTTGTCTCTGCAACCGTCATTGCGGTCGTTGAATCCCGCGGGTTGGCGGTGCTCCGCGTGATTCGCGGGCGCCGGTGCTGCATTCGCAACCGTTGGTTGAGGAGGGGGTGAGGGGCGCGCCTGAGTGGTGTTGACGGTGCAGCCTGCGCTCAACGTGAGCAGAACAACACCAGCAATGCGTGAAAACGTCATGCAGATCTCCTTGCTGTGAGAGTTCGATTCGCAGCGCGGCGAAATCGCCACGGCGGAACTCAGATCAGGACAAGGCGCGCGGCTTCGGCGTTAGCGCACCGACTCGAGTACGGCGCCGTTCAATTTTTTGAATAACGCCACGAGCACTTGGGTTGTCGACTTCACAACACCCCAGGCCGCCATTCACCAGCCACTGAAGGCGGCGCCACCGCGTTTCCAGAAAATGTTTCCTCTCGGAAACTGAAGGAGCCCCCGTGACCAGCCGTACCGCACTCAAGTGCCTGCTCTGCCTAGTCGGCTTGAGCTTTGCTACGCCCGCGTTTGCAGAAGACAAGCGTCCCCCACCCCAGCATCAAACCGACAAGAAGCCCCCACCCAGAGACGACAAGCAAGCCAAACCCGAGGCGCGTCTCCGAGACGACAAGGATCGCCGAGACGATCGGCGCCCCGACGAGAAGGCAGAGAAAGACCGACCCGCGTCCACCCCCGGGGCCAAACCCGAGGACAAACCCGAGGGGAAGCGGCCCCAGCCTCCCGAGTGGGAGAGCTACAAGGCGAAGCGCGCGGAGCGCAGAGAGAAGCGCCGCAAGGAGCTGAAGCAGGAGCTAGGCAAAGACGTCGAGCGCCCCGAAGTGAAGCAGGAGTTGAACCTCCACGCCGCGCGCATGGCCAAGCTGAACCGTCTGGAGATCTTGGCGAAGAACGAGGACAAGAGCGACCTCGTCAAGCGTGCTCAGACGCTCAAAACCAAAGAGAACAGCCGCCACGCCTCGCGCTTGAAGGCGTTGAAGGGAGGCGCCAAGTGAGCCCCCGCGCCTTCGTACTCCTTGGATTGGCGCTCTCTGCACCGATCACCATCGCCTGCAACGACAAGAGCGGAAGTCCCAGCGAGCCGCCGGGAGTGACCGCCGCGGCCGCGACCACCGAGAGCACCGCAGCCGCTGTGAGTGACAGCATCGAAATCCCCACGGAAGCAGACTTCGAAGACGAAGCGGAGAAGGACATCAACTCCAGCAACCTGGAGGCGCAACTGGATGCGCTAGAAAAGGAGATCAAGTAACGAAGAGAAGAGAGACGTGGTGAGCCGTTCGAACCTCGCGCTGCCGTCACCGCCGGACACACCCCACAGAGCAGTACCATCCCATCCGTTTCGAGCCGCCTGGTCGTCCATGGCCTGGCGTCTCGCGTTGCGGGGGCGGCAGCGCGGGGCCTCGGACTGAAGCGCCCACAAGCGAGAATGAGCAAAGCAAAAGGCCGAGGACTGATGTCCTCGGCCTTCGCAGCTTTTGTGCAGGTGCCGGTCTTACTTCTCGTAGACCTGAGCCGCCGCGATACCGGAGCCGCCGCGCACGGTCAGCACGAGCTTCACCGGTGCAGCCGCGGGTAGCGCCCAGCGGTAGCAATCGGGGTTCGGGCCGAGCACTGCTTGAGAGCCCTGGGCGTTGTCCTGAGCCATGACCGGAGCCATTCCCGGGATGGGGCTTACCGCAACGAACTGCACATCCACTTCGGTGACACCCGGGGGCATCCCCGCGGCAACGACCGTGTAGCACTTGCCGGGCTGAAGTTGGATCTGCGACTCGAGGGTCTGGCCCTGCTGGAAGTTGCCAACCAGCGCCGAGCCAACGGCCTTGGCGCCGGGGGGAACGGAGCCTGCGGCCAGCTGCTGCAGGATGGGCTGCGCCACCGCACCAGCGGCGGGATCCAGCGCCTGTGCCTGACCGCCGCTGCTCTGCTGCATGCCGGGGAGACCGGGAATGCCGGGCGCGGTGCCAGCAGGCGGCGCAGTACCAGCGGGCGGAGTCGTCGCGCCGGGCTGGGCCTGGTAGCCGGGCTGCTGCTGATAGCCGGGCTGCTGCTGATAGCCAGGCTGCTGCTGATAGCCGGGCTGCTGCTGGTATCCAGGCTGCTGCTGATAGCCGGCAGTCTGAGCCTGTTCCTCTTCGTCATTCTTGCGGCATGCCACCATGGCCAGCGAGCTGGCGAGGACGGCGACCGTCGTGATCTTGAGCGATGTACGCATTCGTGAAGCTCCCTGACGTGTGTCGGGTTTGGGACGGCGAGCCGCCCAGAAGCGAGAGGCTAGCCTATAGACGTGTGGGGGTGGCTAGCAAGTCATCCGAGAACGCGTCAGGGGTCTGAAATCTTACATCGCGGCAGCCTGTCCCAGTCCAAGTCACGCTGGGTCGCCACGAACAAAACCTCCATGATTCAAGTAACTTAGCCGGTTCGAGGGAGAACGGTTACACGCTCATTCGCAGGCGGCAGGCACACGGGATGGCAGCTCGTCACAGCTGGTCAGTGCGAACTCGCGACCACTGCTGCCGCACGAACACACCACGGGACCACCTTCAGGGCCTTCGCAGCTGACATCGACGCCGTTGGTGCAACTCGCGTCGCAAAGGTCTCTGCCATCGGTGGTCGTGGTCCCGGAGCCACCGCAGGCCGCGCCGCTCCCCGCGGGTGTCCCGGTGTAGCATTCCGTGAGGAAAGCGGTTTCCAGGTCCTGACACGACAACAGCGCAAACTCGTGCCCGGCTTGTGGCCCCTTCTGGCAGATGCAGCTCACTGCGTCGCCGTCACCCGCACACGAGGCTTGCCCGCCATCATCGCAAGATGCGTCGCAAGTTTGGGCGCCTCCGGGAACTCCCGTTCCCGAGCCACCACACGAACCGTGGTTCACGTTGCCGAAGATGCACGTCCCTGCTGCGTCCTGCTGTGCTTGACAGCCATGGGTAGCGGCTTCCCCATCTTCGCAAATGAATGCTTGGTCGCGGAAGCACTTGAGCATCGAATCGACTTCCGCGGTACAGCCTTTACTGGCGGCGAGCTCGTCCTGATCGGCGAGTCCGCTCATGCACGTAGCCTCGCTGACTCCGCACGGCAACTCACTGACGCGCTGGCAGATTACTTCACCGTCGGATAGGTTGCCTTGGTTTTGGCCGCTACCGAGATCCGTAGTGTTGCTGCAGGCAGCCGCGAGGAGCAAAAGGATGAAGGGCGTGTGCTTTGTCATGATTGCTCATGCCTCGAGGTACGTGACCGGATCACAAAAACTTTGCTGAGTGCCCATTCAGTCACTGGCCGAGCAGCGACCGGGCTTGATCCGCCTGTGGGCCCGCAGACTGAAACGCGAGCACCTGGCGCGCGTAGCGGCGAGCCACTTCCGGCTGACCTGCACGGCGCGCCGCCTGCATGCCGAGGACGCACGCCTCGTAATTCAATTTGCCACCCGGAAATTTAGCGAAGTAACTCTCCAGTTCGCGCAGCGCGACCCCCGGATTGCCGACCGCCAGAGCCTTGGCACGCCCGAGCGCCGCGAGCTCCGCGCTGAGCTGAGATGGCGCTACGACCGACGCCGCCGGGCTGGTCTCGGAAGGCGCTGGCGCACGATGTGGAACGCCAGGCGCCTCAGCTTGGACCGGCTGCGCAGCCTGCTCGCGTGGCGGCGCCGCCGGCGCTGGGGCGACACGGGGCTCTGGCGCGCGGGCCACGCTGGGCGCTGCTGCCTGCTGAGGTTCAGGCGCCGAGGCAACATGAGCCGCGCCGGTAACCACGCCTCCCGCAAGTACGCCAGCTCCGACCCATTTCAAGAGCAGCATACCCGCCGTGGCCTTTCCAGCCGCCGCGCCCGAAGCACCCGCGCCTGAGCTCAATGCAGCGCCTGAACTTAACGCAGCGCCTGAGCCCGCAGCCGCCCCTGAAGCACCGGCGCCTGCTGCGCCCGCGACCGCACCGGAGCCAGTCGAAACGCCCGCAACGCTCGCCGCTTGTGCGCCGCCAGCGACCCCAACCAGCGCACCGCCAGCACCCACCGCAGCCAAAGTGCGTCGCAGCGCAGCGCCGTCTGGTCGCTCTTCTGCCCCGGCGCGGAGCAGCTGATCGACCGCCGAGCCACGAGCCGCACGCTGCAACAGGCGTTCGGGATCAGTCATCACTTCCTCCTCGGCTGGCGTGCGCCCGCGTTAGTTCCGCGCGCTTCACACGCTGCTCGAAGTCCTCTCTTGCCCGCCGTAGGCGCGAAGCCGCAGTTCCTCGAGGAATCGCTAGACCTTCTGCAATCTCAGACAAACTCAGCTCCTCGATCTCGAACGAGACGAACACGCAACGCAGATCCAGGGGCATCAGCTCCAAGATCTCGTCTAGCAGTGCGCGGGCGCGGCGTTGATCGACCAAGGCGTCGGGGCCCGGCGCGTCGAGGGACACGTCGTCGGAGAGCTCTTCTTCTCCCCGCCGTCCTTGGTCGCGGCGGAAGCGCGCCGCGCTGCGACTGGCAACTCCAAACAAAAACGCCCGCTCTCGCCCGGCGTGAATCGCTTCGAGCTTGCGACACGCGACGACGAACACTTGCTGAGCAACGTCATCTGCGTCCCCTGAACTCAGTCCGAAGCGTCGCAACAGTCGCCACACGAAGTCGAAGTGCGAGCGCACGAGCTGCTCCGCGCTGAGCCCCGTCGGCTGAGGAGCAACGACGCCGTGCATCGAGTCCTCCTCCGAGGCGCGCTGGGTGGCGGACGAGCTGCTCACCCAGGGTGATTCCTCCAGGGGCGGTCTTGGATCACGAAAAAAACCAAAACGCGAAAGAAGCGAGGAAACGCTGGGTTGACTTGTTCAGCGAATCACAGATTCGCCTCACTAGAACGCGAGTCGGAGGCCCAAATCCACGCTCACGCTGACAGGCTGTACCTCGTGGACCACGCTGCTTGGGCGGGAAAAGGTGAAGCGTTCGCGGTTCAACGGGAACCAGGGCCCCGCCGCAACGAAGACCTGGAGTCCATCGAAGGCCACCCCAGCGGTCAGAGGAACGCCCAGGGCCCCCCAGGTCGCCGCACCTGAGCGAGCCGTGCGCAGGCGCTCGGAGCGCTCGGCTTTCGCCGCCCAGTAGCCGAGCTCTGCGGCTCCACACAGCTCCGCGAAGACGGGCTTGCGCAGCGTCCCGCCGCCGCACAGCGCGCCCCTCACCCCCAACAATCGAAAGCGCACGCTCGTCGCCTCGAACGTCACGGGACCCGAGTCCTGGTAGTTGAGGTCGAGCGTGGTCCGCCACCCTCCAGCTGGGTCATTTCCTTGGGGATCCCAAAAGGCGAGGCGCGAAAGACCCAAGGCCAATCCGTAGCTCGGGTCTGGGGCGATCTGAGAGCTCGCGCGGCCCGAAAAGCCCAAGCTCCATACCGCTGAAGGCTGCGCGCGTGCCGGCTGCTTCGGGGGTGTCGGAGATAGAGGCTTCGGGGCTTGGGTCGGGAGCCTCGGCGGCGCAGCTTCGTCATCAGGCGCAGTCTCCGGCACCGCCTCGGGGGGACTCGACTCAGCTTCTACGAGCAACGCCAGGTTCAGCGCCAGCGCGTCGGCGAGCTCGCCGCAGTCTTTTCCGCTGATATTTCGGGACACCTGCTCGCGCTGCGAGTCGACGAACTCCAGGTGTGCGACGTAGCCTTCCCCGTCACTTTCGATCCTGACCTCTAGCACCCGCGCGAGGCTGTCTGGATCCGCGATCTCGAGCTCTTGTGTGTGGGCTCTCACGCGGGCCAGAAACGCCTGCTCGTCGGGACACGCATCGGGGGCGCGGTAGCGAACGCGAACCGGTTCCGCGAGGCAGTAACTGACGCAGAGGGTCAGTGCCGCGCCGCAGGTGAGGGCGCAGCGCCTACGCACGCTCACCCGCATCGCTCTCTGGAGCAGCCACGCTTGGTTGGCGCTCCAACCACTGAAAGCCATAGGCGCACAGAGCGGTGCTGAGCAACGCGAGCCACTGAGTCAGACTGACCGTCAACGGGTCCCACGGGTGCCGACCGATACGCACTACGAGCATCACGAGGCCAGGCAGCAAGAGCGCAATCCGCAGCGACGATCGCCAGCGCGCATCGCGCACCAACTGCGCTGCGGCGATCCCGGCCAAGAGCCCCCAGACAATCCAGCCCAACCCCAGAAGCAGGCGCCCCTCGATCGCTGGTCCCAAGAGACCGCGCTCTGGATCACCACGCAACAAATCACAGCTCAAGCGGAGCCAGGCATACCCCAGAACGAACACGCCAAACACCTGGCCGGGTCGGCGGCAGCGGGGTCGTAGCCAAACCAGGAGCGCAAAGAGCATCAGCGCGAGGCAGACCTCATAGAGTTCAGTTGGGTGTACCGGCAACGATTCGCGAGCCACGTCCGGCAGCAGGCCGTCGTTGACCTGAGCCACCCAGGCCGGCGAGCCCCAACCGTCCAGGGTGTGGGCCTGCCAGTGGGGAAACGTGCCGAGCTGCTGGAGCACCGGAGCTGCGTCCGCGGGTAGTGGGCGGCCGTAGTCACAGCCAAACAAGTAGCAACCGCCGCGCACTACCGCGGCGCCGAGCGCAACCGCGGGCGCCGCAGCGTCGAGCCATTGCCGCGAGGCAATCGCTCCGGCGCTCCCGTCACGGCCCCTAGCGACCCACCAGGCACCCACTCCAAGGCCCACGATGAGCCCCGGATAGCCAAGCAAGCCACCCCCTCGAACCGACAGCCAGCTTGCCCAGTGCACGACGGCGGAGGGATTTGCCAGCAAGTACACCCAGCGGGCGCTCAGCAAGCCAGCCGCGGCCGCGACAAAGAAGGCGCTGCCTGCCCGCTCCGCTCCGCCGCCCGCGCGCTGCACCAGGCCCAAAGTGAGGATCCAAGCCGTGACGGCCGCAAGCACCAGAGACGCGCCGCTGCTTGTGACCACGAACTCCATGGGGGGCAGAACCTGGTGACGCCTCACAGCGCCCAGAATGCCCAACAGCGCAGCAGCGATCACCCAGGGCGCGAGCCGCCGGGGCTCACGGCTGCCCTGACGCCACACCATCCCTGCAAACGCGAGCGCGACCAGAGCGGACGCTCCATACACCCAAGCCACGCTCGTGGGCTGGGTGAACCAGCGAAGGTGCAGGAGAACGGGCTGCATGCTCTAGCTCCCGGTACCACAACCGCTCACGGTCCTTTAGCATCCCCGACTGTGAAGCGATTGTTGCTCTGCTTGGCCGGCGCTTGCTGCCTGCACTGCGTTCCTCAAGACACCGAAACCAAGAACCATCAGGCAAAGCCCACGACGACGGCCGCAGCCAAGCCGCGCCAGGAGACACCAAAAACCGTCGTCCAGAGCCGGGCCAACGGGGCTGACAAGGATCCGGTGCTAGAAGGTCCGTACAAGGACGATTTCAACCGCAAGCTGATCGGAAACGAATGGCGAGCCACCTCCGCCGCGTGGCGCATGGAGGAAGGCCGGCTCTGCGTCGAGCGAGCGCGCAACCACCCAGCTTGGCTGAAGCGGCGCCTCCCCACCAACGCCCGCATCGAGTTCGAGGCGACGAGCTACTCACCAGCGGGGGACATCAAGTCGGAGTGCTGGGGCAATGGTTTCGGAGCTGCGAGCGGCACCTCGTACAACGATGCCTCGAGCTACCTCACGATTTTCGGGGGGTGGAACAACCAGTTCCACGTGCTCGCTCGAATCGATGAGCACGCAGCGAATCGCCCCGAGGTCCGCCTCGATCCCGCGAGCACCGAAGTGCGCACAGCGAAGGTGCGTCAAGGTGAGACCTATCGCTTCAAAGTGGAGCGAAGCGACGGGAAGACCGTCAATTGGTGGGTGAACGAGGTCCTCATCTTGAGCTACACGGATCCACGGCCGCTAGTAGGATCGGACCACGATCACTTTGGCTTCAACGATTGGGATGCGAAGCTTTGCTTCGACAACCTCACCATCACTCCGCTGTAATGGAGTCGTCGGCATCAGTATTCTAGAGGCTGACTGGGCACACCGAATTGGACGCTGACGAGCTCGACATCCAGATCAACGAACTCGAGCACCGACTCGACCGGCTGCGCGCTTTGTACGAGCAGTATTTTCTGGGCATCGAGAAGATCGAGCCCCAGGTCGCACGCAAGGACGTGGACCGACGCTTCTGGGCGCTGCGCAAGATCAAGATCCGCAACACCGCGCGGCGCTTCAAGCTGCAGACTCTGATCCAGCGCTACAACACCTTCCAGCAACACTGGGGGCGCATCTGCCGCGAGATCGAGAATGGCACCTACAAGCGCCAGATGCTTCGCGCTGAGCGGCGAATGGGAAGCGATGCATCGAGCGCGGGCCCAGACTCGCGGCGCTCGGAGCGAGCTGCTGCCGCCCAGGATGCGATGGACGCAGCCGCGGACGACCTCGCCGCGCTGATGGATGGTGACTTGGACCTCGCTGCGGAGGCCAAACGGGCGCTCGAAGCAGTCATGCAACCTCCGGCGCCCAAAGCAGCGCCTACACGCGCGGAGCCGCCGACCGCTCCAAAGATCCCCGCGGCAAGGCCTGCGGCGCTCGACCGCCTCGAGCTGGACGATCTGGACCTCGATCCCCAGCCAGCGCGCGTCCCGAGTCGCCTAACCCCAGCCCGGGCGATCCCTGCCCCGCGCCCTCCCGTTCCCGGCGCCCCCCGCGCTCAGCCCCAGCGGCCGCCAATTCCAGCTCGGCCTCCAGCCCCAAGCGCAGCACCACCGCGCCCACCTCCCGGCCGAGTTGCGGCGCCCCCAGTGCGGCCCGCGACGCCCGCCCAGCAGCGCCCTGCGCCAGCCTCGCCTCCGGCACCTCGGCCAGTTGCAGCCGCCCCCCGCGTCGAGCCCGCAAGACCAGGCCCAGCAAAGGCCCCAGCGCCCCAACCCGGGCGCCCAATCCGCTCGGCAATCGGTGGCTCCGCTCGTGCGAGCGAAATCTTCGGCGGTCCCGCTACGCGCCAGGCGCCTGCCGCTCGACCTGCTGCCCAAGCGCGGCCCGCAGCCGCGAACCCCGGCGGGCTCAGCGAAGACCGGGTCAAAGCGGTTCATGCCAAGCTGATGGCCGCAAAGAAGCAGCTAAACGAGCAATCGGGCGTGAGCGTAGGCGGTTTGAAGAAGCAGCTCGATGCTAGCTACCAGAAGCTCCAGGCGAAGCATCGCGGCAAGCAGATCGACTTCGACGTCGTGGTCAAAGACGGCAAAGCCGTCGTGAAGCCGAAAATCCGCTAGAGGATGCGCGCGAAATGCAAAACGACGCCCACGGGATGAGCGTCGTTTGAGGTGCGTCATCGAAGACGCTGCCTGAGCGCTCCGGCTCTCAGGCTGGGCGATCGGTGCGGATTGGCGCGTCCTGAGTCTGTTGAGGCCGGGTCTCCACGTATACGTCGCCATCGCAGAACACGATGGAACACGAGGAGCGGCCCATCTCACGCATGCGGGCGCACAGCGCCGGGAGTTCTTCGTCGCAGTCTACGACGTCTCCCTCCACGGGCTTGAGGGTGGCCTCATCGAATCGGCAGTTATCGAGCGCTACCCACTTTCCGCAGAATTCTTGGGAGCGGCAGACTTGGAGCCAGCTGAGCTTCTTACTCATCGACAGTCCTTGGGAGATGCTTCGGCTCGCGAGAGAGGGGTTCCACCAGTCGGTGGCGATTATGTGTCCGCGCTTCGGATTGCGCGAAAAAGTGGTCTCGCGGGCTGGGCTTTTCGAAGACTCGGCCCTAAGTCCCTCTCGCTAGTTTTCCGAGCGGGCGTTTGGTCCGAGTGAGGGTTGAACATTCGAGCGTTGTGATTGTCCGCGCCGACTAGCTCGGCGGTGTCCCCCGTCTTCAAGTCACCTCACGCCTCCACAGAGAAAGTCCCGTTGGGGGCGCGATTTCTTCGTCGTTTCTTGCTCGTCCTTCCGACTCCGAGCGGAGCCCACCTCCGCTTGGAAAGCATCAAGCGCCGTCCTGCCCGACGACGAGCCCTGATCTAGACTCAGGTTGAGCAGTGCGTCAAGGAAGGGGTGTGGCAAAAGGTATACACCTCGGAGCCGCTCGGCGTCCCTGTAGGTGCTCTGCAACTAGCGGCAGCTTCAGGGGAATTCGCGCGATGTGGGCCCGCCACCTCGGCCACCTGACCGAAAAATCGACCGCGATTTGTTTGCGCCAGCAGGGAGGTCGATGCGCGTTCCATGTGTCGATAGGGTTTCGAACCGCGCTCCACTGCCGTTGAACCGAACGACCGTTTTCTGTTAAGCAGCGTGACAGCGGGGGGACGAGCTGGGGTTGGCTCGTTGTCGCTGCGCTTCCGCGAGGACTTGAAGGTCCTGCGGGTAGCGCGCACGCGACGCACCGCGAGATCCGACGCGACAGAGATTCCGGATGAAAAAACTGAGGTGGTTAGGTCTGCTTTGCTTGAGCTTGAGCTCGTGGACTGCGGTGGCAGGAGCGCAAACGAGCGCTTCGAACGCCCAGGGAGCATCGACAGCGGAAGGCGAAGCCAGGGCCTTGGCGGTCAAGGCGCTTTGCCGCTCCGAACCCGAGCTTGGTCCGGGACCAGCACCAAGCTTCTCGTTGAGCGGCGACGAAACACAATATCGCCCGCAATTCGGCAGTGAAAGCGAGGATTGCACCCAATTCGAGGTGACCTTCGACGGGCACCTCACCGTCGAGTCGGTGTCCGCTTTTCAGGTCGACCGCGACGGGAACGAGTACTCGGAGGGCACGACCTTCCGTCCGCGGGCGCGCCTCGGTTCCCGCTACTCCAGTGGCCTGGGGATGCTGCCGATGCACCTCGACCTGGTGTACGAGCACGATCTCTACACCGGGATCGTCGGCGGGGACTCGAATCCCTTGGATGACTCGGTCACCCGAGAGCTCGAGCTGTACCCTGGCCACCGTGCGGGAGATCAAGAGCTGCGAAAGGCCTATGCCCGGCTCTCCTTCGGGCGGGCCCTACATGTCAGCGCTGGTTGGATGACCAGCTACTGGGGCCTCGGGCTGGTTGCCAATGACGGCGCACACGGCTGGGCTCCGGGCACGGCGCGTTTCGCCGACCCGATCTCTGGAGACCGGGTGCTGCGGGCGCTCATCGCTACGGGCCCTCACACGGATCTGGGCCTGGTAGCAGCAATTGGCGGCGACCTCGTCGATCCAGACCTGCTGTCGGGGGACGACGTGTTGCTGCCTGGCGACAAGGCAAAGCAAGTCGTTGCAGCGATTTCTTTGGGTGAGGGTAAGGCCCACGGCATTGGTCTCTACGGAGCGCTCCGCAAGCAGGAAGCGGAAGACGGCGACGAGACCCACGTCACAGCCTTCGATATCTACGGTCGCACCAAGCACCAACTGCGCGGAGCCTGGTTTAGCCTCCAAGCCGAGGCGGCCTACATCACGGGCACCACGGAGCTCGCACCGAGCACCGCGTTCACCGAGCACGACGTCAGCCAGCTGGGCATCGCCCTGCGAGCAGACCTCGACGCGGGCCTGTTCGGCTCCGTGGTCGACGTACTCTACGCATCCGGCGACTCCGATCTCGACGACGCAAACCAGCACGCATTCCGCGCGGATCCAAACTATGAGATGGGCCTCTTGCTGTATCGCCACGTATTGGCTGCCCAAACCGCTCGAGGTGTGGTCACCGCGGCGGACACCAACCTAGTCGGCGTGCCCGCGGAGGATCGCGAACGCATCGCGACCCGTGGCAGCGCTACGAATACGCTCGCCGTCTTCCCCCGCCTACGCGTCCGACCCACGGACGGCTTCGAGGTGTACGGTGGCGCCTTGTTCGCGTTCGCACCGAGCCTGCCAGCGGACCCGTTCAACAGTCGCGTCATTGGTGGTGGCTCGGCGCGCAACGCCCTCGGCGCGATGTCGAGCCACGTGCTCGGGACGGAATACGATGTGGGGTTGCGTTTTCGCGTCAACCTAAACGGCATGGAGGGGACGTTGGGCGCTGAGGGCGGCGTCTTCACGCCGGGCGACGCCTTCTCGAAGACTGATGGCCAACACCTGCCGACCGTGGGTGCCATGCGCCTCTTGCTGGACACGAGGATTTGAAAGCCATGAAGAGTCACGCAACGCGTCCGCGTCTGTTCCGTCGCTTCATCAGCACCGCCATCGGCGTGCTCTCAGTGAGCGCGCTCGCGCTGACCGCCGGGAGCTGCGGTCAGCAACCCGAGGGCCTCGCGGAGGCACCCCCTTCGCACACGCAAGTGAAGATGGACTTCTTCCATCGTCCGCTGCCGGAGCTCGCGCTGCCGAACGACATCGCCACGCGCTACGACGAGACATCGCCAACCCGTCGCCGCATCAACGCCTCGATGGTCGCTCCCACGGGCTTCGAAGAGCGCATCCGGCAACGCCTCGACCGCATGGATGGCTGGGGCGTGCTGATGCCCATCGTCGTCCCCTTCACCGGGCCCATCGACATCCAGAGCGTGGTCAGCCGTCACGACGACGTGGACTACGCGACGGACGACGACGCGATCTATGTGATCAACATCACGCCGAGCTCGAAGCACTACGGCGAGATCCAGCACCTGGACATCGGCAACGGGAACTACCCTGCCGTGCTGGAGCGCCAGGAACTCTACTGGAAGAACGACCCGCGCCGCGCGTCCGTCTCACTTTTCTATGAGGAGGCGGATGAGGACACGAATCGCAACGGGCGACTCGACGCCGGGGAAGATGCAAACGGCAACGGCGTGCTCGACTCGGGCGAGGACACGAACGGCAACGGGGTGTTGGATCCGCCTGAGGACACCGACGCCGACGGTCTGCTCGACAGCCCGAATTACCGCCCGGGCACGCGCCCAGCGGCAGACAACCTGGCGGGTCGGGCTGATGCCCTGATGACGTTCTACGAACGTCAAACGAACACACTGATCGCCCGACCGCTCGTGCCCCTCGAGGACCACACTCGCTATGCGGTGGTCGTCACGCGGCGCATCTTGGACGTCAACGGCGAACCCGTCGGGTCGCCATACCGCACCATCAATCACAATGGCCAGACCGCAGAGCTTCAGCCGCTGCTGAAGGTGCTACCGAAGGGCATCACGCTCTCCGACATCGCCTTTACGTACTCCTTCACCACGCAGACAATTCGCGCGGATTGGCAAGCGGTGCGCAACGGCCTGTACGGCGAAGGCCCGCAGGCACACCTCGCAACGGACTTCCCTGCAGAAATATCCAAGCTGTACCCAATGCGGGACGCGGATGCCTTCCCAGGCATGAAGAAGCCGCAACTGCTCTACGGTGAGGTGTGGAAGCCCGCGCTCGAGGCGATTCAGCAGCAGTTCAACGGCGCCGACCCTGGTGTCGAGCTGCAGGAGCTGATCGATGGCACCTACAACATCGACTACTACAGCATCGGCTCTTATGTCTCACCTCAGCTATTCCCGAAGTACGACAGCGACGGCAAGGAGCTCCCGCTAGACGACCAGGTGTGGCCCGAAGACCTGAGCACCAAGAAGGCGCCCGGATACGGCGAAGACGTCTACTTCACGCTATCCATCCCGCGCAAAGAAGTTTCCGCACGTAAAGACGGGAAGCAGGTGCCCGTGATCTTGCTGGGGCACGGCTACACGGGTAATCGCTTCGACGTCCTGTCGTTCTCAAGCTTCTTTGCACGCCATGGCTTTGCGGTGCTGGGCATCGATGGCCCATCTCATGGACTCAGCCTAAACAGCACCGAGCAGCTCCTCGCACGTGGCCTGCTGAAGGGCTACGGCATCGAAGCGGCCGGCGACGCGCTGCTCCTGGATCGCGCGCGAGATCAGAACAACGACGGCACCAAGGACAGCGGCGCCGACTTCTGGACTTCATACCTCTTCCACACCCGAGACATGGTGCGCCAGTACGCCGTCGACACGATGCAGCTCGTGCGCATCCTGCGCGGCTTCGATGGCAGCGCAAAGTGGGCACACGACACGAACGGCGACGGCCAGCCTGATCTGGCTGGCGACTTCGACGGCGACGGCAGCGTCGACATCGGTGCGGACTCGCCGCTGTTCTACTTTGGTGGCTCCTTGGGCGGCATCATGGCCATGGTCAACGGCGGGGTGGAGCCAGGCATCGACGCGATCGCGCCCGTGTCTGGTGGCGGCGGCTACGCGGACCTGGGACCGCGCTCCACTCAGAGCGGCGTGCCCGAAGCATTCATCTTGCGCGTGATGGGCCCGCTCTTCGTCGGGACGACGGACCCAGACACCGGTGAGATGGCGCTCGAGACCATCGTGGCCGACTTGAACGACGACGCCACATATCCCATCGCCACGATTTCCGGCGTGAAGCCTTGGGACACCATGGTCGTGATCAACCAGCGGAACGGCAAGCGTCGCTGCGCCTTCGTCGAGCCGAGCGGCATCGTCCGCGCTTCGAATGAGACCGACGTCGGCGATCCGATACGCATCGAGTTCTACGCCGGTCCTCAGGTGTTGCCGAGTGAGGACTGCGAGCTGCGTGAAGGTGCCGAGCCCTACCGCGTGGTGGAGCAGTTCGAGAAGGAGTTCAACTTCCAGGAGACGATTCATTCCCCTGGGGAACCACTCGTCGCGCTCATGGAGGGACTTGGCTTGCGCCGTGGGCACCCGGACTTCCGCCGCTTGAGCGGCCTCAGCCAGATGATCCTGGATCCCAGCGACCCTGCGGTGCTCGCGCAATACTGGCAGCGGGAGCCGCTGGTCTACAGCGCCACTGGGGAGCAAACAGGCACGCACGCATTGATCATCACCACGATGGGTGACACCGCCGTGCCCGTTAGCGGCGGCATCCTGGTGGGTCGCTCCTCAGGCATTGTTCCCTATTTGGAGAACGACCCACGCTTCGGCGAGCCTGCCAACCAGCACTACATCGACACCTACACCACCGAAGGGGTGAACACCCTCAAGCGCTACACCGATCCACAAGGAAACGGCGTTCACCTCGACATCGAGAACTTCAGCGGTGGTAACGACCTGTACGGCTCCGCTATCCCGCGCGCCGAGGTACCCATGCACATCGGCTTCGAGGGGCAGGACCTGCTAGGGGGCAAGTCGGCGCACATCGTTCCGTACACCCGCCCCGAAGGCCAACACGGCTTCGACAAGCCGGGCTGGACCGCCGATCAGCTGATCAAGCGCTGCCTGAGCGAGTGCACCGAGACCGGGGACGACCCGTGCGGCTGCAGTAGTCAACGCACCTTCGACATCGGCTACTTCATGCTCAACATGGTCGCGCAGTACTTCAACTCCGGCGGGCAAACGCTGTCATCCGACCTCTGCCTGTCGCGCAAC
Organism: Polyangiaceae bacterium; assembly: GCA_020633205.1. Classification (NCBI taxonomy): domain Bacteria; kingdom Pseudomonadati; phylum Myxococcota; order Polyangiales; family Polyangiaceae; species Polyangiaceae bacterium. The sequence goes on along the minus strand of JACKEB010000014.1, from coordinate 467,350 downwards.
GACTGCGCCTTCATCCCGCCGATCCCGGCAGCCCGCAATACAGACGAGCTAGAGTAGCCCGAGCATATCCCCACGGATTTGGGGGTGAGGCACACCGTATATCAAGGGTGACAGACCGCGCCCAAACTCGTGGCCGTGCACACCCCCAAACCGAAGCTCGCGCAGGCAAGGCGCCCCCCCGAGACCCCGCGGATCCACCGGTCGCTGAACCGGCGCTGGTCGCTGAAGTCCGCTGCAGCCAGCGGCAGAACCCAAGACAAAGACTACGAAAGCTTGACGCATGACGCCGAGGGCCATGGCAAGTCGTGCGCCGAGCATCGCCTAGTGGTGCTCGGATTCTGTTCCGAGTTGTGATCGCAGTTCTAGATCGCCAACACTCATAGATTCCACCCGGCAGGCAGTGCCGAGACCTGGAGGCGATGTAGGATGAATCTCCACTTGCGACGGTTTGAGTCACGGGCCCTGGCCCGGGCCCGTGATGCAAGTCCGAGCGGAAACGCCAGCGCGGCGGGCACCCTGAGCAGCGCGGGCGGGACTCAGTGAGGACGCTTCACGCGGCGGTCAGTCTCACCGCAATCGTCGTGGCCTTCGGGTGCGGTCGCACAACCGAACTGGGCTCTGACAACACCGGCAGCGGAGGTACGGGTGGCGGCGGAAACGGCAGCAGCACCGCAGGTGCAGGTGGGGGTGAGGAAGCGCTGGGGACACGCTTCTGGGAAGACACGGAGGGCGATTTGGCGTGCCCCACCGTAGGCCGGCCCGATAAGTCGCAGCGCCCAGCTGAGAGCGGTGGCGGCAACATGACCCTCTACTTGGGCATGGATACCCTCGACCTCGGGAGCAACAGTCCAGACATCGACCTCGTGACCTGGAAACAGGTGGGCTTCAACTTGGACCTCGGCTGCAACGCCGCAAGTTGGCCAGAAAATATCCTCACGGATTCACAACAAGGCACCTGCCCCAAGCTCCGGCAACGCGCCTGCAAGAACGAATTTCAGAACGTTTACGACGGCGACTACTGTCGCGACAACGCCTTGGGGGCGTTACTCGGGCTCGTCGCGCAGTCACCCATCGTGGGCGCGCCGTTTCGCTTGACCGGCGACGACTGGAACTGCGCGCTGCACAAGGGCGCGATGAGCATCCTGTTCAAGATCAGCGGCTACAACGGGCTGCCCAACGACGCGGCGGTGCGCCTCGATGTCTACTCGAGCACTGGTGTCACCGAGCCGGCCAACTGGCTGTGTCGCGCAGGGGAGGCGAACAGTGATCTGCTAGACCCGTTGTGGCGCGAGCAGGCGCCACAACCGGCGACCAAGCAATGGCAAATCTCGCGCCGGGACGTCCGCGCCGGCGCACAGATCCCGCCGGCTGGCGACTTCCCGGAAAGCAAATGGTCAGACGCAACCGCCTTCGTGCGCAGCGGCTGGTTGATCGCGGAGTTGCCAGACAACACCGAGATCTGGCTCAACGGACTCAACGCGGAGACATCCGGCTTCCGCTTCGTCTTGAATAACGCGCTGCTCGCAGCGCGCCTCGAGCAAGACCCCGCGACCGACCAGTGGCGCTTCAGCGAGGCTACGCTGGGCGCGACCGCAAAGCCCGGAGATCTCATCACCAGCTTTCGGGAACTCGGCTACTGCGAAAACCTGTGCGACTCGTACACCACGACCCTCGGCTATCTAAACCAGCAGGTCGACATGCTCTCGAGCACCCACGACGCGGTGCCCGACGCGACGTGCGACGCACAGTCTTTCGGCATGGCTTTCACCGCAAGGAGCATCTCACCCGGCCCCGTCGTGGACGTGCCGGCCCCCCCGGACGTGAGCGGCGGCAAGTGCGGTACCCCACGGAACCCAGATGTTCCGCCGCCAGGTTGCGGATGCGTACCAGGCGGAGCTTGCGAGTGAGAGCATCTCCAAGTTGCAGCTGTGAGCCAGCGGGTGGCTGCACACAGCTCACCCCCTGACTCGAGGCTCCTCGGCGCTTACTTGCAGGTCTTGACTGCGGCGTTCAAGGCGCCGCTGCCAGCGCCCATTGCGTTCGCGGCGCCCACGATGCCCTTGGCGGCCGAACAGTTGCCGTTGAAAGCTGCCGCGCGCGCGGCATTGGGAGCTGAAGCGCGCACCTTGGACTGACAGGTCGCCTTTTTGCCGGCGTCCGTGCACTGGCGATAGTAGTTCGCCGCAGCAGCGGGGCTGCTCGAGGCGACCGCGATGCATTGATCACAGGCCGCGGCGTTGCCCGCTGGCTTGGTAGACGTGGGCTGAGAGGTGGGCTTGCTGGTTGCGGTTGGCTCGCTGGTGGGCTCCGCGGTGGCGCTGGAGTCAGGCTCAGTGCTGCCACCCCCGCCGCTGCCCGTCGCCGGCGGGTTCTCCGGCTTCACCTCGGTGGCCGAGCTGCCAGCCGTAGGTCCACCCGCGTCCGACTCGGTGAGCTGAATGCCCGTTGGGCCGTCGTCTCCGCCGCTGCGTGCGATCAACACGCCTGCGATCGCCAAACCCAGCACACCCATGACCGCGACGAGGCCGATCACCAGCCCCTTGTTGCCACCGCCCTGCTGCGCCTGCGTCATTGGCGGTGGCGGCGGCAGCACAGCGGGAGCGACTGGACCGCCCATGCCTGGACCGCCCATGCCTGGACCGCCCATCGGAGGACCACCCATCGGAGGACCACCCATCGGAGGACTCGGCGGCCCAGCGTTCATGGCGCCGAAATCGGGCGCCGCTGCCATCGCCGCGGTGTGCGCGCTTCCAGCGTCTTCGCCCCCGGAAATCGGAGCGTGCTCCACGGTGAGTCCACCACCGCCGGACAGCTCGGAGAAGAACTCCACGGCCGTCCCCTGACGCTCCTCGCGGTCCTTGGCCAAGGCGCGCATGATCGCCGCCTTCATGTTTGGCGGCGCGGAGACATGCTGCGCCGAAGCCTCGAACGGCGTGGGCTGCGCGGTCATGTGCTTCGTCGCCCACTCCCAAGGAGTGTCCGCGTCGAAGGGCAACTTGCTGGTGAGCATCTCGTAGGCCATCACGCCGAGCGAGTAGATGTCACTGCGCTGATCGAGCTCTTTGCCGGTGAACTGTTCCGGGCTCATGTAGGGCGGGGTGCCTAGCACCATGCCCTGCTGAGTGAGCTTCGCTTCCTTCTGTGCGTCAGCCGATTCACTCCGCGCGGCAATACCGAAGTCGAGGACCTTCACGAAGTCCTTCTCTCCGGCGCGCGTGGTGAGAATGACGTTCTCCGGCTTCAGGTCGCGGTGGATGACGCCCTGCTTGTGCGCCTCGTCGAGTGCGCCGCAGATCTGCTTCATCACCTTGAGCACACGCTCGGGAGGCATCGGCCCCTCCTCGACGATCTTGTCGAGGGGTGAGCCGGACACGAACTCCATCGCGATGTACAACGTGCCGTCGGGCATCGACCCGAAGTCGTAGAACTTGATGGTGTTCGGGTGTTCGAGCTGGGCAACCGTTCCACACTCGCGGTGGAAGCGCGCCAGAACCGACGGGTCCTTGCTCAGGTGAGCGTGCAACGTCTTGACGGCGACCTTGCGCACCGTCGAGCCCATCTGCTGCTCACCCAGGTAGACGATGCCCATGCCGCCTTCACCCAGCACCCGGGTGATGCGGTAGCGGCCTCCGACGACTTGCCCGACGAGAGGGTCTTCACCCTCGTCGTGCTGGGCCGGGAGGATGGCTCCGCAACCCGCGCAAAACCGCGCACCGTCTATGTTTTCGTGGTCGCACGCCTCGCACTTCATGGCGCGCGTAGCGTGGCACGGTTGGCGGTCAAAAGGCCACTGTCTCGAGGGAAAGGCTCCAGCGACACTAAAAACTCGGGCGTCTCGATATTCACGGGCTTGAGACGCTGAGACGTACGAATCCCCTATGGGGTCTTCTTTGGCTGACTTCCGGGCTTGGTTCCCGCCTCAGGTGTTACTGAAGCGTCAGCGCCTGCGTCCTCCGCCTCGTGCGGCTGTTTCGTGTCCTCGGTTGCAGGTGCCGGGGGTTTGAGCGACGCCTCGACCGGCGGCAAAGGCGAGTCCGGCGGCCACGGAAGCGAGCGCTGAGTGCCGGTGGCGCGGTCGATCAGCACGGCACGAGTCGCCCGTGGGCTCGCCGGAACTCTCACCGAGAGAAACACGTCTGCGCCCGCTGCGAGGCTGGGCGGCTCATGCAGCGGCTTGCGTTTCCCGCTGGGTGGTTCCTCTGCGGCGAGCATCGGGAAGTCGAACCGCACCCGCTCCACGAGCTCGCGTCCAATCCAGAGCTCGATGGCGAAGCGCCCCATTCGGCGATCCGTCACCACCGGTTTTGGGTAGATGAGCTTGCGTACTCGCTCGACGCTCACCTCACCGCCCACGTAGTGCAGCGTGTACTCCCACTGATCCTTCAAGCTCAGGGGTTCAGGATCGGGAGCCGTCTCGCTCGGCACCTCGGACTCCGCCGCGGCTTCGGTGCCAGCGTCGAGGAGCAGCTCCACCGGTTTGGGATCCCCCGTGCCTTCGGCGATGTGATGGTCCACGGTCAACCCCGGTGCTTCCACCTGATCATCCACGCTCCGCGTCCCTGGCCGCGCCGCGCACGCACTCACCACTCCCAGCGCGGTGAGTGCTGCAATCCCTGCTCGAAGGCGAATCACGCGGACTCCGTGTCACGCCCTGCCCAGCGAGTCCAGGCAGCAGCGTCAGTCACATAGGAAACAGCCGCTAGGCCACTTACCGCGATCGCAGGTGCGTCGGCCAAACGTCCCGTCGCCGCAAGGACAGGCTTGAGTCTGACCATCGACACACGTCAAGCGCGGCTTGGCCTTGGGTTTGGGACAGTCGCATGCGGTCCAACCCTTGGGTTCACTGCACGTCTTGCTGCCCTTCACACCACCCGGACAATCGCACTCGGACGCCACTTCGCCCCGGCACACGCTCGCGACGACAAACAAGCTTGCACGATAGAGGACGCCAAACTTGTGATCGGGAAACGTGTCGTGAAGGCGGATCTCGACGTTTTCCGTCACCTTCGGAGTCAGCTCGATGCTGGTCGCCCCAGCGGGCACGTACTTCCACTCTCCCCAGTCGCTGTCGGGCTTGCCCGAAGGCACCACCGTCACCCAGTGCTTTCCAGATGCAGGATTCACCGGCTGGTTGAAGGTGAGTTTGACGGAGTCGAACTCGTTGATGGCAATCTTGTCCAGGGTGAAGCTCAGCGCCGGTGCTGCTGGGCAGTCACACTTGCTCCAGCCGACGGCTTCATCGCAAGACTGCATCCCAGTCTTCCCGCCTCCACAGTCACACGGAGCAGCGGCGCCATTCGGAGCGCACTTCTTTTCGGCGGTGGTCGCAGCCGCCACCGGCGCATTTCCCTGAGGATTTTCAGCAACGGGTGTCGCTGGCTCGGCAGGCAGCGGCGCCTGCTGCTCACTCTTGCAGGCGAGGAGCGCCGCGAGCAAGACCACAAGGCTCCCGGCCAGAGCATGCCCCCCAAGCAACTCACCCGAATTCGAAGCCCGAATGCCCGGCTCAAGTCGTCTGCGAGGCGCGCGTGTCATCCCGTTAGGTTATCCGAGTCGTCCCGAGCCTTCAGCTAGGATAAGCTTGCGGGGATGCGTTCTGCGCGCTCCAGTTCCTATGACCGAAGCCGGAGGGCGGACGACTTCGCGCGCGCTCGCCCTACGCTGGGTCGAATGACCCTGTGGGTCGCCATAGGCTGCACCTGCCTGGTGGCGTGCGGAAACAATGAACACTTGTCGCCGATCGGCTCCACTGGCGGTAGCGGCAACGCGGGCGGCGCCGGCGCAGGCACTGGGGGTAGCTCCGCCGCAGGCGGTGGCGGTGGCGGTAGCGGCGGCAATAGCGGCAGCAGCGGTACCGCCGGAGCGGCGGGCAACGGGGGCACGGGTGGTGTCACACCGCTCGTCACCTTCGATCCGAATCGCGTCTACGTGCAAGGCACGGCACTCGAAGGGGATTGCAGCACCTGGATCGTGGCCCTACCGGAGTCCCCCGGCGACATCAACGGAACGTTTCCGTGCGCGAATGAACAGCTCGCGATCCGCGGGGAGGACGGCGCGCTCGCCTACGCAGTTACTTCGGGCGACTACCGACTCTGGGAGACGGACTTCGTCTCGAGCGGCTTTCCACCGGCGCCAGAGACCAACGACATCCCTCTGCGTGCTCCCACCGGCTGCGAAGTCACGGAGGAGTTTTTCCAGGTCGCTAGCACCGACCGGGTCGTGCGCTGCGAGGACGGCCGCGTGATGTCCGCAGCCGGAGAACTGGATCTCCAGGGAGACAGCCTGCTCGCGGTCGGCAAAGACGACGTGCTCCTCACCACGAACCAGACCGCGTTTGCCTTACGCAAGGACGCCGCAGTGACCCCCGTCGAGCTTGGCAGCTTGAGCGTGACGCCAGTGGACGTCGAGCACGTCCGCGCATTTGGTGATGGCTTTTTGCTCCTGAAGCGGCCCCAAGCGAGCACACCAGCGCCAGCGCTCCAAATCGCGCCCGACGGCTCCGTGACGCAGTTGGGCGATTACCCTGCGGTAATTGGAACGACCGTGCTGGCCACGTGTCGGCTCGAACCGAGTGGAGTGGCCATCTGCTTGGGCTTCAACGACGGAACGGCGTCGGTGCTGCGCTTTGACCCGCAAGGCACCTCGGAGGTCGTGTACCAGCAGGCGCCCGGGTTCTTCTTGGAAAGCGCCCACCTCTTTACGGGTCCCTAGTCGCTAGAAGTCGTCCAGACTCGCGGGTTCACCGCCAAAGGCGCTCCACCAACGCTCGAGGATTGGGGGGGGAGGGCAGTCTACGCGCCAGGTGCTGCCCGCGTGTACCACGCTGACCCCCAGCGCATGCAACCCAATACGCTCAAACTCGAACACATTGCCACGCGGTAACGTCACCGCAGCTGCCCCACCATACAAGCCATCTCCAAGCAACGGCGCGCCGGCGTGGGCGCAGTGCACGCGGATCTGATGAGTGCGCCCGGTCTCCAGGCGAAAGCCGAGCCACACAGGTCGTAGCTCCAAGCGCTCGCGCCCGCGCCTCACCTGGAGCGCCGCGGCCGCCTCTGGCAGGCACTGCAACGTGCGATAGTGAGTCACCGCTGGCTTTGCGTCGCGCCCGCCAACGCGGCGCTTGCCGCGCTGGCTTCGCGCATCGGACACCGCACCAATGGCGCCGCGCCAGGTGCCGCTTTCAGGCTCCACGCCGTCGCCAACGATGCCAACGTAGCGGCGCTCGATGGCGCCCGAAGCCATCAGCTCCGCAGCCCGTTTCCGCGCTGTCTCAGTCGTGAGCAGCATCACGCCACTGACTTGAGCATCCAAACGGCTCAGCGCATGCAGGCGCTGCCCAAGCGATCCTTCCAGGCGCTCCAGGACCGAGTCGTTGCTACGTTGATCCGGCTCCGACGCGAGGCCGCTCGGCTTGTACACCGCCAAGAGCCCCCAGCGCTCATCCAGCACGCGCGGCGCCTCGTCCGTGTTCTGCGCGGGCGCACCAAGCTCCAGACGTTGCCCTGGGGTAATAGTGCTCGTAAGCTCCGTTCCCTCAGCCAAGCGGCGTCCTTCAAGAAACACCCGCCCCTCGAGCAGTGCTACCCGGAGCGCGTCGCCGTTGCTGCCCTCGCCTCCGTCAAGCTCCCCAGCCGCTTGCAGCAGCTCTTTCAGTGCGACTTCCAGCTGCACGGCACGCGTCGCCGTGAGTCCGCGGCGCGCCATCAAGCCTCGAGGCGCTCGACGACCCCGCGGGCTCCGTCCACCCGCAAGAGCTCGCCGTCACTGAGCGTCGCAAACGCGTCGCGCACACCGACCACGCAGGGCACATCCAGCTCGCGCGCCGCGAGGGTCAAATGACTGAGCGGTCCACCGATCTCGACGACCAACGCACCCGCCTGGAGCAGATCCGGAACCAACCCCAAGTCGGCAGCGCGCGCGACCAGGATCTCTCCACGCTCGAGCGGGGCTTGAGAAGACAACAGGGAGTGCACTAGCCGCGCCTTGCCCGTCGCAACACCCGCGCCTCCAGGCAAGCCGCGCAGCACCGTACGGGATGCGGGGGGCACGGCCTGGAGCGGGGGACCGCCTACGAAGAGCCTGGGAGGATCTGGCCGTGCCAGCTGGGCAGCGTGCTCAGCCTGACGGAGCGCTGCAACCGGCCCCAGGTCTGCCCGCACGCTGGCCAGCGCCGCCCTCAGCTCGGGATACGTGAGATAGAAAGCTCCATCCGTCGGGAAACGGGGGTCCAAGCGCATCAGGCGGCGCCCCGCATCCTGCACTACGATGCGCAACATGCTCGCGGTGCGCGCCAGCCACACGCGCGCGCGCTCGCGCAGCTTGGCGAAGCGTCGGTAACGAGCGATCAGGCTACGCGCAGCGACGCGCTCGACGTAGGGCAAGCGGTCTTCGACTCGGTCGAGCTCCGCGTCCGCTCGCGCGCGCACCGCCTGCACGCGCTGGTCCACGCTGCGCGCTTGGTCTGGTGGCGGCAACTTGAGGAGCAACTGCACCAGCGCGTCCGACTGTTCCCGCCAGCGGGGAGCAGCAAGCTCCGCCTCGAAGCGACCTCGGTCGCCCAGCTCCGCCAGGAGCTCCTTGAGGCTCGCCGCAAGCGCCGGATCGGTTCCGTCGGGATCCAGCGTATCTTCCCCGGAGCGCAAGCCCTCTCGCGCGCGCAGCACCGCGCTGGCCGGGCCAAGTGTATCTAACCCCCCAACCCCCGAGGTGAGCGCCTGAGCAATCGCCTCTGCTTGCGCCGGCCAGCTACGAGCGAGCACCGTCTTCAAGGCGACGTACGCGATGAGCGTCGCAGAAGCGCAGCTCAAGAGCAGCTCGCTGGTGCGCCGAAAGAACTCGTGGGTCTCCGCGAGGGTCGTCTTCAGCGCGTCGTCGGGCAAGATCGCGAGATCCATCTCAACCAACCAGCGGCGCTGCTGCTCCGCCTGCTCCTCGAAGCGGGTGACGCTCTCCGCCAAGCGGCGCTGCTCGCTCACCAGCTTGGCGAGCACGATCGGTACACGCACGAAGCTCGGTGAACTGCCAGTGTCCGGCGCCAGCACCTCACGCTCTGCGCTCCCCATGATCTCGAGCAGGCTGGGTGTGTGGAGCGCCGGAAGCTGCGTGGCGACCTCGAAGAACACGGAGACGTTGAAGTAGACGCGCCCGTCGATGCGCGTCACCAACCGCTGACCCTTTGGCACCTTCAGGCCCGACTCGCGAAAGGCGTGAGCGAAGCCATCTTGAATCGTGGAGAACGCCACCGACCAGGTGAGTGGTGTCGCCACCCCTGGCAACACTTCGCCCAAGCTCGCGAGGGACCACACGGTGCCTGGTTCGCCACCATCGATCTGGGCGAGCCGGGTAGCCTCCCCTGCGTCCCAGACCAGCGGCCCCTGATCCGTCAGCAAGAAGCCGACGCTCTTCGCCTCGGCATCTCGCGCCACCAGCGTAGCGAGCTCGGCAAGCTGACTCACTGCTTCTTGCGGGAGCTCAGAGTCGCCGTCCCCCGCTGGCGCAGAACGCACCAATACGTTTCCGTATGGATCAAATCGCAGCACCCGTGCCGGGCGCACACCGTCGATAGGCGGCGGCTTCCAACCTGGCCAGTAGCGGACCACGCGAGTATCTGCGTGGGGTACGCCGTCTCCGGGGTCGCCTCCGCTGATCGCTACGCGGCCGCTATCCCGCGTCAGCATCGAGCCAGTGACGCTGGCGTCAGGCAACACTTGGATCACCACCGGCATCCCGAGGTCGCGCACCTTCTGTGAACGCAGGAAGGTCAGCGCAGCCTCGAAGCCGCACATCGCCCACACCCTCCGGATGGCGTCCGCAAGCGCCGTCGGCGAAGCGATGCCAATGCGTGTGTCGAGTAGACCCGCGTGGGCGGCAACCACTCGCGACACCGTTGGACTGCTACTCACGCTGATCCGCTGCGCAGCGTGCTGCCCGAAAGCTTCCCAGAACTCAGCCAGATCTGCGGCAACCTGCAAGGGCATGGGCGCCCTGAGCAAGCGACGGCTCGCGCGTGCCGCACGCTCGAGACCGCGGGGTCGATCGATCAGCCGCAAGAGTGACGCGGGGTCGTGTCCTGAAGGGAGCTCCGCCTCAACGACTTGATGGAAGACATCCGCGGGCAGCACCCACGTCGGCACCAACCCGACGCGACGTTGCTGACAGCGGAGGAGCTCCTCGACGCGCGACCCAACGTCTTCGCGCTTCGCCCCGGTCAGCTCACCAAGCGCGGTCAGCCGCGTCGGACGACGGCTGCGAGAGAGTGAGAGCGCGCGCGCCATGGCTCCCGAGATAGCAGGGAGTCGGCGCGCCCGGAACCTCCGCTGACACTGACATCATCTCGCGCTCCAGGAGCGCGAAGTAAAACCACAAACTCAGCCCGCAGAACCAGGCGATACGCCCGTCGCCCGTCGTACCAACTCAACCAAGACCGGATCGGTTTCCAGCTCTTGACGCAGACTCTGACGGACGAAGTCCAGCTGATCCGCGGGCAGCTTACCCTCGAGGTGGCTCACGGCTTCTTGCACGCGGGTGTCGAGGTACTGATCGATGCTGATCTCACCAGCCTCGAGACGACCAAGAGCTTCGCTCGCTTGGGTGCTGCCCACCTTCGAGGATGCCGCCGAACCGTCGACCTCAAATTCCTTGCCGCCGACGCCCTTCGGGCCTTTCGGCCCGCCAGGTCCCCCGACTCCGCCGGGCGGTAGCCCTCCCCCTCCGATTCCATCGATGCCCATGCTTCGCCCCTTAACGGATGTTCCCGATCGCGTTCTTCACCGTGTCGTGGCGCGCCTTGAGCACGTTGGACATGGCTGAGTAGGCCCGAGACTCGGCGGAGATGCGAGCCTGCAGACCCAAGTAGTACAAGTTTTGTTCGGCCTGGTGGTCAAGCGCGCTCTCGATTTGGGTGTGCTCGTCCTGCGTGACACTCCCACCAGCCGTACCGCTGGAGCCTTCAGCCGAGTTCGCCGCGCCAGCGCTGGGCTGCGCGGGAGTTGCTCGAACGGCGGCTGCTAGGATTGGCCCGCCAGGGAGCTGGCGTAGCGTCCCTTCTGCTCCACTAACGACGGCGCCGGCGCTAGCCTGCATCACCGCTTTGAAGGGACGCGCGGGCGGCGGAGTGGTGCGCGCCGCGGTTTGAGAAGGGGTCACGTTGGGGCGGGGCCCCGAATCGATGCGAGTGGTCATGAGCTTTTTTCGGCCTCCTGTTCAGGCTTGGCTCGGGTTTCGACCGGCTTCCCTCTAAGTTGCGGAAAAGATCGAAAACGGATCACTTTCCCCGCTCCGCCCTGGCTAAGTCTCGGTGGTTCCCAGCAAAACTCGCCAGGTCCCGGGCGGCGAACGGGCGCGTATGCGGGAACCCAAAAAACGGCTGAGCGAGGGCCGTGGCCGCAACCAGGCCCCGCGCAAAGAGTCACGGACCCTACGACCGCACGGTCACGTTCGAGCATCGGGGAAACACGCACGCCGCCCATAAGTTCCTCCCGGAAAGTGACTGACGCGACGTCGGCCTGCCTTGGGGCAACGCGCGTGGAGTCGCAAGAACACCGCTGGTCACCCAGTGCCAGTAGTAGTCATACCAACACCATCGGAAGTGGCTGCTGTGGCGGCGAAGGCGAGATCTGCTGCGGCAACGGTCCCACGTGCTTCGATAGCCTGAGCTGCGTAGACGGTACGTGCCAATAGGCTAGTGCAGCCCTCGTAGCGGAAGCACTCTCGGACGAAGGTACGGATCGAGCTCAGGCTGGAGACAGGGACTGTTTCCGCAGGGCTACATTGCCAATGGCACAACGCACTCGACGGCGAACACGCCGGCTAGAAAGCTGGCGGTTCCGCGCCGAGCGCCAGCAGGTCGTGGAGTTCGTCGGCGTCGTCGAGGATGCCTGGATCGTCGACGTCCAAGGACTCGAGGTGCGCCGCAAAGAATGGACGCGGGTCACTGCCTCTAGGCAGGCGCAAAAACTCAGCGAAGAGCCGCCGGTCAAGCACGTAGGGATGCCCGCCACGGCCAGCGTGGGTTGGTCGCAGCACGCCCGCTCCGCTCTCTCGCCAGTGAGCGATCAACTGGGCAACGGTCTCGCCCGTGACGCGGGGGTGGTCCACCAGCGACACCACGACCGCATCCGCTTCAGCCACCTCGGGAAGCATGAGCGCCGACGCGAGGGAGCTGGACATGCCGAGGTGGGGCGCTGGATTCTCACACAGCCGTGCGCCAGCTGGCATTGCCTCACGGATACTGGCTTCCAGCATCCCGCCGACCACCACGTAGACCGCAGCGCACCCCCCGTTGCGCAGCGCCGCACAGGCGCGTTGCAGGAGCGTTTCGCCGTCCAGCACCGCGAGCGCCTTGGGGAAGCCCGTACGCCGCGAAGCGCCCGCTGCGAGCACGAGACCCAACACGGGTCTTTCAGTCATGGCACTTTCCAAATGGTGCGCGCGAATTCGCCCCACTTGTGACTCGGAATCGATGGCGCCATAGCAGAGCGGTGGTGTAGCGTGGGCGTTCACGAGAGACCACTGCTGACTCAACAGCATCCTGATAGGCCAACGAGACCTGCGTGAGTTCCACTCCCTCGAATCCCCCGTTCCTGCATGTCGACGCGAAATTGCGCCGTCGCTCCTTCCTAGCCGGCGCAGGCGCGCTGCTGTTCGCCATCGCGCTCGAGGACGACGCGCTAGCAGGCGGCAAGTTGCCGGAAGGAAACAAGGACGCCCTGCTGTTCATTGGCGTTCAGCCGAACGGTAGCGTCGTACTGACGTGTCACCGCTCGGAGATGGGTCAACAAACCTGGACTGCGATGGCGCAGATCCTCGCGAACGAGCTCGACGCGGATTGGCAGCGAGTCCAGATCGTCCAGGCCGAAGGGCACCCGAAGTACGGCAACCAAAACACCGACGGCTCGCGCTCGGTGCGCCTCAACTTCGACCGGCTGCGCCTGGCTGGAGCGACGATGCGCACGATGCTGGAGCAGGCGGCCGCACAGCGCTGGAAGGTACCGGTCGGCGGCTGTACGGCGGAGCTTGGCTTCGTCGTGCATCGAGCCACCAAACGTAAGCTCGACTTCGGCGAACTGGTGGCGGCAGCGAACAAGCTTCCTCCGCCCGCTGCGAGTCAGGTCAAGCTGCGCGAGCGCAAAGCGTGGCGCTACCTCAGCAAAGACACCAAGTCCTTGACGATGCCGAGCATCGTCAAGGGTGAAGGCACGTTCGGGCAAGACGTGCAGCGTCCCGGCATGCTCTACGCGGTGATTGCGCGGCCCCCACAGGTGCTGGGGCGTCCGAAGCGAGTCGACGACGCGGCAACGCTAAAGACCGCTGGGGTGAAGCAGCTGGTGGAGCTCCCAAACCTCGAGGCCCCGGTCGGCTTCAAGCCGCTAGGCGGCATCGCGGTGATCGCGAAGGACACCTGGAGCGCGATCCGGGGCCGCGAAGCGCTCAAAGTCGAGTGGGAGGCGGGCCCCAACGCAAGCTACGATTCCAAGGCTTTCGAGGAATCACTGCTCCAAGCCGTGCGGAAACCAGGAAAGCTGGGGCGCAAGCGTGGGGACGTCGCCAAGGCGCTGAGCACGGCAGCGAAGCGCCTGGAGGCAGAGTACTACGTGCCTCACCTAGCCCACTCGGCGATGGAACCACCGGCTGCGGTGGCTGAGTGGGACGGTGACCGAGTCACTTGCTGGGGCTGCGGGCAGACTCCACAAAAGGCGCGGCAGACCGTCGCTCAAGTGTGTGGCGTGCCGGTAGAAAACGTGACCATTCACGTGACCTGGCTGGGCGGCGGTTTTGGCCGTAAGTCGAAGCCCGACTTCTTCGCCGAAGCAGCCTGGCTCGCCCGCAAGGTCAAGGCTCCGGTCAAGGTGGTGTGGACTCGGGAAGACGACTTGCAGCACGCCTATTACCACACGGTTAGTGCGCAGCGCTTGGAGGCCGGGCTCGATGCCTCAGGGAAATGCGTTGCGCTGCTGCATCGCACCGCATTCCCTCCCATCACCTCGACTTTCGTCGCGGGCGCCAAAGACGCGGACCCTGGCGACTTACGCCTGGGCGCTAGCGACACGCCGTTCGACGTACCCAACATCCAGCTCGAGAGCGGCCAGGCGGAGGCCCATATCCGCATCGGCTGGCTGCGCTCCGTGGCGAACATCTATCACGCATTCGCCGTGCAGAGCTTCGCGGCGGAGCTGGCTCATGCTGCTGGGCGAGATCCAAAAGACTACCTGCTCGAATTGATCGGCCCGCCGCGTACCATCGACCCCAATCAAGAGGGCGCGAAGTACGACAACTACGGCAGCCCACTCAAAGACTACCCCATCGATACCGCACGCCTCGCCAGCGTGACGCAAGAGGTCGCCAAGCTCGCCAAGTGGGGCCGCAAGCTGCCACCAGGTCACGGCTTGGGGATCGCCGCCCATCGCTCGTTCGTCAGCTACGTCGCGACGGTGGTCGAAGTCGCCGTCGACGATCAGGGGCGTCTGACCATGCCTGGTGTTTGGTCGGTCATGGACGCCGGAACGGTCGTCAACCCGAATCACTGCGAGTCGCAGCTCGAAGGTGGGACGCTCTTCGGGCTCTCCAACGCGTTGTTCGGCGAAATCACCGCCAAGAGCGGTGCCATCGTGCAAGCAAACTTCCCCAACTGGCGCGTGATGCGCATGAACGAAGCACCTCGTCACATGGAAGTGAAACTGATCGAATCGAGCGCGCCTCCTGGGGGCGTCGGTGAGCCGGCGACTCCGCCGGCGGCCCCGGCCTTGGCCAACGCGATCTTCGCGGCGACCGGCGTTCGCATCCGCCGCCTGCCGATCTTTGGCACCGATCGCGTCGATCGCTTGAACGTCGGGAAGCAGCACTGATGGCGATTCGATTGAAGGTCAATGGGAAGGTCCACGAGCTGGACGTCGCACCCGACACGCCGCTGCTTTGGGTGCTGCGCGACCACCTGGGACTAACGGGCACGAAGTTTGGCTGCGGCGTCGCGCAGTGTGGAGCGTGCACCGTGTACGTGGATGGCTCGCCGCGCCGGGCGTGTGTGGCGCCCGTTAGTTCCGTCGGGAATAAGCCAGTGACGACCATCGAAGGCCTCGAGGGGCCAGAGGCCGACGCCGTACGTGAGGCTTGGTTGTCGCTGCAGGTTCCTCAGTGCGGCTACTGCCAGTCAGGACAAATCATGAGCGCGGTGGCTTTGCTGAAGAAGCGGCCGGCACCAACTGACACTGACATCGACCATGCGATGACCGGCAACATCTGCCGCTGCGCGACCTATATGCGGATCCGCAGGGCAATCCAGGACGCCGCGGGAACCTTGAAGAAATGACGGCGCACAAGCGGATTGGTCCGCACAAGCTCAAGAGCCGACACCGTGCTTTCAGCGCGCTCCATCTTGCAGCGGTACTCAGCACCGCGTCAGTTGCCGCCGTGGCTGTTCAGGGCTGCGGTGAGCCTCCGCCGGTCAAGGAGGCACCTGCTTCCCCTCCCCCCCTACCCTCGGAGAAGGGACTGAAGGGCGTCGGTGAGTTTGCGCAGATTCAAGACCAGAGTCAGCGCTCGCTCGCGCTCTTCCAGGAGCTGGGCAAGGTGATCCTGAGCCCGCGCTGCGTGAACTGTCATTCGGCCAGCGATCGCCCCTTGCAGTCAGAGCAAGGCATCCCCCATCAACCCGCCGTCGTGCGCGGCGACGAAGGCTTCGGCGCGCCTGGGCTGCCCTGCTCGGCTTGCCATGGGGAAACAAACTTCCGCAACATGCCAGGGGCACCCAAGTGGAGCATGCCGCCACTCGAGATGGCCTGGCAAGATCGCACCCTCGGGCAGATCTGTGAGCAGCTGAAGGATCCAGCGAGGAACGGCGGAAAGTCCCACGCGGAACTGATCGAGCACATCAAGCACGACCCGCTGGTCGGCTACGGCTGGAAGCCGCCGGAGCAGCTCACGCCCGCCGCAGGCAGCCAGGCCCTGATGGGAGAGCTGTTCCAGGCCTGGGTCGAGAGCGGCTCGGTGTGTCCGCCCGCCAGCCCGAAGCCCTAATCCGCACGGAACCATGCGAGACCAGCTGGTAACGCTAGCTGGTCGCGAACTCGGGCGCACCGATAGCACGCGCGACCGAGACGTAAGCGCTGTCAACGCAATCCGGAGCCGCTGGCTGGCATACCAAACGGCCACAGCCTTGACAGTTGTGCTCGCTCGCTTGACGACACCCTGCGCGAGCGGTAGCAACAGAGGCTACCGTCTCACGGCGGAAACAACTGAACAGGACCGCGTCACTCCGACGCGAACAAGCCAACAAACACCAAACAATCAAACGCCGAATCCGAACGGTTCTGCGGCCCAAGCTTTGCAAACGCCAGCTCATGATGGCGCTGCTTGGTCGCTGTCCGGGAGGAGCCGGGTCCGGGTGCTGGTCGACGCTCAACGTTTGCCAGCTAGGGGAGAAGGCTCAGCTGAGCCAGGGGCACCTCGCCCCCATTCCGACACCCCGGGGGCGCTGCTCACGCGGCGCTCGACCTCGGTAGGAAGGAGAGGAAATGTCCAGCGAAGCCGCCTCAGCCGAGGCCTCAGATGCGCCAGCGCATCCACAAAGCCGTTTGTTGCCCCTCGCCCTGACTGCTCTGGGCGTCGTGTACGGCGACATCGGCACCAGCCCACTCTACGCCCTCCGAGAATGTTTCCACGGGGAACACGCCGTCGCGCCAACTCCTGACAACATCTTGGGGGTGCTTTCGCTGATTTTCTGGTCGCTGACCGTCGTGATCAGCATCAAGTATCTCGGCTATGTCATGCGCGCTGACAACCGTGGAGAAGGCGGCATTCTCGCGCTGATGGCGCTGGCCACTTCAACCGGCAAGCTCAAGCGTTACACCCGCGCAACGGTGCTGTTGCTCGGCCTCTTCGGCGCGGCTTTGCTGTACGGCGACGGCATGATCACGCCGGCGATCTCGGTGCTGAGTGCGGTGGAAGGCCTCGGCTCCTCGCCGAGCATGCAGCACCTGGTGATCCCGATCACGATTGGCATCCTCATCGCGCTGTTCGCCATGCAGAGCCGCGGGACGGCGGGCGTTGGTGCGATCTTTGGTCCGGTGACCCTGCTGTGGTTCATCGTGCTGGCGGTCTTGGGGGTGAGGGAGCTCATCACGAACCCGCGGGTGTTGTTTGCGCTCTACCCAGGCTACGCTCTCAAGTTCCTCTTTCACGAGTCCGGTCACGGCTTCCTGACCCTCGGCGCTGTTTTCCTCGTGGTAACGGGCGGCGAAGCGCTCTACGCGGATATGGGGCACTTCGGCGCCAAGCCGATTCGCTTGGTGTGGTTCAGCGTGGTGCTGCCTGCGTTGCTTCTCAACTACTTCGGTCAAGGCGCGCTGCTCCTGCGTCGTCCCGAGCTGGCCCACGATGTCTTTTACGCGATGGCGCCGAGCTGGGCGCTGTACCCGCTGATTGGACTCGCGACGTGCGCTACCGTGATCGCAAGCCAGGCGGTGATCAGCGGTGCCTTCTCACTGACTCGCCAAGCGAGCATGTTGGGTTTCTGGCCCCGTGTTCGCATTCTGCACACGTCAGCGAAAGAGATCGGACAGATCTACGTGCCCAGCATCAACTGGGTGCTGATGCTGGCAACCATCGGCTTGGTGCTGGGCTTCGGCAGTTCGTCGAAGCTGGCCGCGGCGTACGGCATTGCCGTGACCACGACGATGGTCATCACCACCTTGCTCGCCTACCTGGTGGCTCGCCATCGCTTTGGCTGGAGTCGCCTGGCTGCGGGCTCGTTGACCGTGCTCTTCCTGGTATTGGATATCGCCTTCTTCGGCTCCAACCTGGTGAAGGTGGCCCAAGGCGGTTGGTTCCCCTTGGCGGTGGCCGCGATGATCTTCATCGGCATGTCCACGTGGAAAACTGGACGACGCATGCTTGGCGAGCAGATGCAGGAGCAGATCATCCCGCTGGAAGACTTCTTCGAGATCATGCGAGTGGAGCTACCGACCCGCGTTCCGGGGACAGCGGTGTACTTGACCAGCTCGCCCGAAGGCACGCCGCCGCCGCTGATGTTCAACCTGGAGCACAACCGCGTGGTGCACGAGCAGGTGCTACTGCTCACCGTGCGCATCCACGAAGAGGCGCGCGTGAGTGAAGACGAGCGAGTCGAGGTCAGCGATTTGGGCAACGGCTTCACCCGCCTCGTCGCGCACTATGGCTTCATGGAAGAGCCTGACATCGTCGCGCTGATTGCCCGCGAAGACACGCCAACACCGCCGCTCCAGTACACGACGTTCTTCATGGGCCGAGAGACGCTCCTCGCCGAGCACCGCAAGGGCATGGCCAAGTGGCGAAAGCGCCTGTTCGCGTTCATGGCGCGCAACGCCCTGCGCGCGACGGCCTTCTTCAACGTTCCTCCGGATCGCGTGATGGAGCTTGGCGTGCAGCTGCGGTTGTAGCGGAGTGATTGTAGGCGCCCGGGCTAGGTGTCAGAATTCAAGGGCCTGAATGTCAGCGTTCGAGTTCAAGAATTCCCTAGCCCGCGCGGCGGAGCGCCTGGCGCGCGAACCAGATGGTGCCGCGCGCCCCCGCCGCGATCGCGGTGCCTCCCGCTTGCCTGAGGCAGTCGAACACAAGATCGCCGAACTGTTGCTGGTTCGCGAGAAGCCGTCACTCTCCGAAGTGCATCGGGAACTCTCCCGATTCTGCCAGCGGCGAGGAGTGACGGTACCTTCGCGCGCGACGCTCTACAACGCGGTCGAGCGCATCGAGCTGCCCCTGGTAAGTACCGCCAACCTACCGATGAGCGTGCGCGAGGCGCTCTACAACCTAGGCGAGGCACAAGCCGTTCCCGCAGCACAACTGGTGTTCTACGCACTCAACTATGGGGCGCCAGAAGCGCTGAGCTACGCAGCGGGCGCACCTTGGCTGTGGCTGCTCCGCGCTTCGCGTCTTACCGGCTGGAGGCCAAAGAGCTTCGCGCTCTTGCGCGCGGTGCTCAGCTACCGGGGGATCTCATGACCACTCGCCGTTCTCCCAGAGACGTCATCCCCAAGACCGTGGCCGACGCGCTACCACCTGGGCGCTACTGGTTCGTGATCGGCGAACAGGCGGTGCGTTGCTTCGCCCCGTACCGACCGAGCAACGATGTCGACTTCGGAGTTGTTACCGCAAGGAACCTCACACAGCTCCTGAACCACCTAAAAAAGCACGGCAAAGCGCAGGTCCTCGAACGAGACGAAGGTACCGTTCACTTACGCTTCAACGGAGTTGACGTATCGATCTTCGTGCTTCGAGATCTCGAGCCGTACGTCGCAGACAACGCTCTCGACGTCACCGGTGTGCTCGCGACGAAGACCCACGCCTTGCTCGATCGTGGACTCCGTCGCGACTTCTTCGATCTATACGTGATGCTTCAACTGCACTCCATGGGTCTGGCGGACTGCCTTAGAGCCCTGCGTGATGTATACCGCACGGAAGTGAATGACGGCTTGGTGCTGCGCGCGCTATGCTACTTCGAGGACGCGGAGCGAGGTCCTGTGTTGCCTGGCGAAGGAAAGGACGACTGGACTCATGTGAAGGAGTTCTTTCAGCGCGCCGTCGCCGCGCTGATCGTGCCTCCCATCAAGCCCCTGGCGATCCAAGCACGAGTCGTCGACTCGAGCCCCGCGAAGCCACGGAGAAAGCGCGGCTGATGGCGAATCTCGCGCGGCTGGAGATGAACCTGAGCCGTGAGCGGTAGGAACGAACACCGAGAAAGCGCAGAATCGACGTTCACCGCCTTGCGCGACCCATGATTCAGCCCCACCTTGCGCGGGTTGTTTATCCTGCGCTGGGCCCTCACCTTGGTCGCGCTGCTCGCTTCGGGAGCGGCGAGCGCCGCCGTGCCCGAGACACAGCCCGCGCGTCTGCAGGGTGGAAACGCTCAGAGCGGCGACCCCCAGAGCTCCTCGCCGAAGGGCAGCGTGAAGGGGAAGGGCGGCGTCAAGGGAACGCCGGCCTGTCGTCGCGCAGATGCCTCGTGTGATGGCATCGACGAAGACGAGCTGTTAGCGGATTCATCGGCAGCGGCCTCCAATGGCTTCAGCACAAGCGGCTGGCTCAGCCAGCTGCTGGTGAGCCAGCTGTGGACGCTCGAGCTTTTTGGGCTGACGCCCGAGCGACCCATCACCGCGGCGCCCCCAACGCCCTGCAGTCAGCGTCCGCTCGAGGTCGCTGTCCGGCCCACTCCGCGGGAAACGTCCCGCGCGTTGCAACCCCGCGCCCCACCGCTCGCGTAGCTCGACTGGTCCATTGAGTGTCCAGGGTGCGATTCATCGCGCCTCGATTGCCTACGTAGCTCCTCGCTTGTGTGAGGAGGGAGGTCTCCGGGCCCCCAATTGGTCGACGCCACACCCAGGCGAGCGACTTCAGCGAATACATCAGCGCGCGCTGCTTGCGCGCTACTGCCCAAGAAAGCGCCGCAGGTTGCGGCGCTCCCAGCTCACTTTCGTCGCCTTCGAGCGACTCCTTCGAGGTTCATATGTTTCCCGTTACTTTTGTCGCCGTCGCTATCTTGTTCCAGCTCTTCGTGACCTTCCGTGTGTTCCGCACGGATCTATACGAGTCGGAGCAGAAGCGCGGACAAGCGTTCCTGATTTGGCTGGTGCCGGTGATTGGCGCGGCCATCGCATTCTGGGTACTGCACGACGCAGAGCAGGTCTGAGCGTCTCAACCCGTCTCTTCGACTGGGCTCTGGATGACCCAGTCGAGGGCTTGCGCCTCGCTGTCGGCGATCAACATGTCGTGACGCCCAGCGAGGCGCAGCACCATGCGCACCAACGCGCCCGTACTCGGCCGCAGCCCAAACACCGCGGCGCGACTCACGTGGTGACGCACGCGTCCGAGGAACTTGGCGTATTCGAGGTGCACGCTGAGCGGCGCGCCCGAGAACTGACGCAGGTCAGTGACGACGCGCGCGGGAGCATGCTCGCGGATGAGCAGCGTGTACTGGAGCATGAAGTCCCCGACCTGCTGGGCCGTGGGGAACATCTTCCCTTCCAGACGCAGCACTTCCACGCCCCGCACGGTCGTCATGGTGACGCGAGCGACCGGGTGCTCCAACAGTACAACGCCTCTTTCCATCACCGATAAGCTTGCCACGGAAGTCCGAGCATCGAATCACCCGTTTGGGTGAGTCCTGAAGCGCTTGACGTCAACGCCTCCGAGCTCGGGCGAGGTGTCCTAATTTGATACGGACGCGCGCTTACTCGTGCGCCGCTCTCCAGTACTCGCTCCAGCGCATGCTCACTCGCCAGCGCCTGCTCACTCCTGGAGCACCCACTCGAGGGCTTCATCAGGGCCGCTCATGACGCGTAGGTCAGTGCGTCGGGAGACCCGGAGGATGACGCGAATGATGGCTTCCGCCCTTGGCTGCATCCCGAACATCGCGGCCCGCCGCACGTGCCTGCGAAAATGGCGGATGGCGTTGGCGTACTCCCAGCGCGCACTCAGCGGAGCATCCACGAACTGGCGTAAATCGCTAACGACTCGCGCGGGCGCGTAGCGCTGGAGGACCTGTACATAGCGCTCCGCAAAGTCCAACAGCTCTTCGCGATCCGGGTACGCGCGGTACTCCAGCCACAGCACGGACATCGCGCCGTAGGTGCGCTCGTGCACCAACGCCACTCGGTGGTCCAAGAGCAGCTTGGTCTCCCCCATCCAGCGAAAGTGTAGCTGCTTCAGGCGCGGGCGGGGAAGAGCGGGAGCCGGTAGGCTACTCCAGGCCGAACCACTCGCTCGGCTGCAAGGGGTCCGCGCCGTCACGCACCTCGAAGTAGAGCATCGAACCTCGGCCGTCGTCGCCCACCGTGCCCAGGCGATCCCCGGAACTCACGTCGTCTCCGACCTTGACGGCAAAGCTATCTAACCCCGCGGAAACGGTGTAGTAGCCTCCTCCGTGCTCCAGGATGACCGTGCGTCCGTAGTCCGGGTACTCATCGGCAAACGCCACTCGGCCCTTGTACACCGCACGTACCGGCGCGCCCTTTGGCGCTGTCATCTCGAGGCCAGGACCGCCACCCCCGCGACTCGCCTTGCGCACATTCGCGCGACCAGGCAGCGGGAACGGCAGACGACCCTTGAGGGCACCAAACGCCGCCGCCTCAGGGCTAGGTCCGGCGCCAGGTGAGCCGGGATCGGCTCCGTAGATCGCCGTGTTGTCCCAAGAGCCGACGCTGTTGGAGAAGGCGCGCTCGAAGGCGGTTGCGCGGTCTTGCTGCGCGAGGAGCGCTGCCCGCTGCTGGGAGGTGATGCGGGCTTGAGCTTCGAGGGGCCCCTTGCGAGCTCGCAGATCAGCCAGACGCTTGCTCAGCTTGGAGCGCTGCTTCGTGAGTGCCTTTTCGGCGCTCACATCACGCTCCAAAGCGCGGCGCAGCCGCTCGAGGCGGGACGCATGATTCACCAGCTCATCAAAGCCACCGCCGACGGGGAGCAAGCCAGCGCGGGACTTGCGCACGTAAGCGCGGCCGCGCGCGATGGTACGGCGCCGCGCGTTCTCCGCCTCCGCTGCGAGGTCATTCAGCGCCTTCTCGGTCGCCTTTTCCTCGCGGTTTAGTTGAGCGAGCAGCGCCTCGAAGTCCGGTTGCCCAGCTGGAGCTGCAGCCCGCTGACCCGGGTTTGCATAAGCATAGCCGGGGGGCGGTGGCGCGTAGCCTGCCGCAGGCGCCGCAGGCACATCAATGGGATCGCCCAGCGTGCCGACGGGATCCGGCGTTGAAGGCGCGGCCAAGGCCACGGCTCCAACCGACAAGAACAACAGGCTGAAGGCGATTCGAACTCTCACGTCACACGACCAGGAGCTTGCGCAGACTGCCCCATGCCGCCACCGCACCCAGCGCCGAGCCGAGCGACACCATGGCCAACATGAACGTCCACGGTAGGAACACGGGCTGCATACCCACGAGTGTCGTAAGCTCGCCGCTCAAGTTCTGTCTGACGATTCCGTAAAGAACCGCGAGTATGATCAGCGCCAGGAAGGCGCCTATCCCGCCTTGGGCGGCTCCTTCCACGACGAAGGGTCGGCGCACGTAACTGTCGGTCGCGCCCACCAGCTTCAAGACTTCCACTTCGATGCGGCGCCGCTGTAGCGCCAGGCGGATTGTCGAAGCCACGACGCTAACCACCGCTCCAAGCACCACGAAGGCCAAGACGAGGCTCGCGGTGACACCGCCGCTCAGCACCGAAGCCAGGCGGTGAGTCCAGTCTTGATAGGTCTCCACGCTCTCGACTTGAGGCAGCGCTTGCACACGGTTCGCCAGCGACTCGAGCTTGCCGCCTTCAGTGCCTTCATCGACCATCACCTCGAGAGAGGCGGGGAAGGCGGCGGACGGTAGATCCGAGAGCACCTTGTCGCCGCGGCCGATGACCTCGCGACGCGCCTCGTCGCTAGAGACGTAGCGCACATCCGTGACTCCAGGAGCGGCGCGCACGGCGTCTTCGATCGCGCGCACCTGGGACGGAGTCGTTTCCACCCGGAAGTAAACGCTGGCTCGCCCAGCGCGCGCCCAGCGGTCCCGCAGTCCGTCCACGTTGACCACGACGAGCAGCGCCGAAGCCAGCGTGACGAACGCCACCGCAACCGAGAAGATGCTGAGCAGGTGCAGCCGCCAGTCGTTCTTACCGCCCCGCCATGCTCGCTGTAGCGACGTCATAGTCCTCGCATCTCCTCAGGCCACGGATAGCTGAAAGTCGTCGTCCAAATCGCCTTCGAGCCCGTTCGGAGCGTCGATGGCTTTGCCGTCCTGCAGCACCACGACGCGCCGGGGACGAATGTCGAGCAACGAGCGGTCGTGGGTGGCAAACAGCACCGTCACGCCAGTCGAGTGGATGTCCTCGAACAGACCCAGGATGTCCACCGCCAGCTGCGGGTCCAGGTTGCCGGTCGGTTCATCCGCCAGGACCAGCGCCGGCTCACCGACGATCGCGCGCGCCACGGCAACGCGCTGCTGCTCTCCGCCGCTCAAGGTCGCCGCGAGGTCGCTCCCTCTCCCCCCCAAACCCACTCGCTCGAGCGCTTCGCCGATACGTGTGCGAATGAGGCGCTCCGGAAGGCCGAGCACCTCGAGGGGCATGGCGACGTTCTCGGAGACACTCCAGTTGTTGACCAACTTGAAGTCTTGGAAGACCACGCCGATGTTTCGACGTAGGAACGGAATCGACTCGGGTCGCAGCCTACCGACTTCGCGCCCCATGAACAGGATGCGGCCGGAGTCCACTGTCTCCGCCGCGTACAGCAGCCGGAGCAGCGTGCTCTTGCCGGCACCCGAGGGCCCGGTGAAGAAGACGAACTCACCGCGCTCGATGGCGAGGTTCATGCCGCGGAGCACTGGAGCGTCCGAGCGATAGGCTTTGTGTACGTTTTCGAAGCTTAGAATCGGTCGATTCGCCGCTTCGGGGTCGAAACGATTGCCCGCGCGAAGCATCTGTCCGAAGGCAGACCCAGAATCCATAGTGCTCGGGGTACCAAGCTCGGCGAAGCCCTAACAACTTTTGGGCTCTCTTTAGCTGGCCGGACCGTGACCTGCTGCCACGGGCGATTGTGGGATTCGTCAGCGTGATTGCGAGCTAAACAGGACCATGCGCATCGCCTTCTTCGGCTTGCCGCTCGCCGCTTGGTTGCTCCACCAGGATGGGCATGAGCTCGCGCCGCTGGTTCTGAGCCCGTTGCCAGCTCCTGGAAGACGGCGGATCAAGCAGCTCTTCGGTGCGCAGGTGATCGACGCACTGGAGACTCAGCGCGAGCAGCTGGCGCCCCGGATCGAAGAGGCGCTGCCCGGTGCGGACGTGCTGCTGAGCTGGTTCTGGACACGCCGCTTACCGAAGTCGTGGCTCGAAGCCTGCCCGCTGGGTGCGTTCGGCGTGCATCCGTCGCTGTTGCCGCGCCACCGTGGCCCCGACCCGTTCTTTTGGGCCATTGATTGCGGCGACGCTCGAACCGGCGTCACGCTGCATCACCTCGCAGCCGAATACGACACCGGCGATGTCGTTTGGCGCGAGGATCTTGGGGGGGAGGTGCTGCGAACAGGCAACGCATGGCGACTCGCCAAGGCGCTGGACAGACCGAGCTTGAAGTTGTTGCGGCGAGCCGCCAACACCCTGTCAAACGGCGACCCACTGCCGCGCACGGTGCAAGACGAAACACAGGCAACGTGGGCCCCAGCCCCAACTGACGACTTACTGAAGTGCCCGTGGAGAGAGACGACGGAGCGCGTTCTCAGGCGCATCCGCGCGCTCAGCCCTGAGCCTGGAGTCGCGTTGGAGCTGAATGGCGTGCGTTTCGATCTGCTGGTCGCGAGCGCCGATTCCACCGTGTCCTGCGCGCTGCTGCCTGGTGAAGCCCAGCTCAGTGACGCGGCGGTGCGCATCCGCACAGGGGATGGTGGCATCGTGCTCGAGCGTGCCCGCGACGAATCCGGGACTGAAGTCGACCGAGGTCAGCTCGCTGAACTCGTAAGCGCTCGAAGTCAGGTGATAGACTCGAGCCGAATCCTTGGAGGGAACGAATGAGCGACCCCGTTAGTGGAGCACGCAGCGCCCGGGAGAATCTGGCGCAGGGCTTGGCCGCACTTCAGGCACCTGGTGTTCCGCCCCACTTGATGAACGTAGCCGAACCCATCGCGAAAGCGATGAGCGCGCTGCATCAGATCGAAGCTTCGGGCGGCGCCGCCGCTCCCCAACATGCGCCCGTTGCGCTGGAGGCCGTGCGCGGTGCGCTCGCTCAGCTGCAAGGCGCTGATGGCGTGCACCCCGCAGTCACCCAGGCGATGGAAGCGGTTGCGAGTTCCCTGGGTCTCGTCCACTCGTTGAACCAAGCGCCACCACAGGCTGCATTCCAGGCGGCTCCCGCTGCGGCGGCTCCGGCTCCCCAAGGCCTTGGCAGCACCGTAGCGATCGATGGGCCAAGCACGCAGCCGTCTCAAGGAGTCGGCAGCACCGTGCCGATCGGTTCCAACACGCAAGCCACTGGCAGCACACTCGAGCTGCCCCCGATAGATGGTGCTCCCCCGGGGATCCCACGCCCAACGCCTCAAGCTGCGCCTCAGGCCTATGCGCAGCCTCAGGCCGCGCCACAACAGCAGGCCTACGCGCAGCCAGCACCACAGGCGCAGCCGCAGTACCAGCAGCCCGCGCCGCAGTATCAGCAGCCACCGCAACAGCAGGCGCCGCAGTATCAGCAGCCACCTCAACAGCAGGCGCCGCAGTATCAACAGCCACCGCAGCAAGCGCCGCAGTATCAGCAGCCACCGCAGCAAGCGCCGCAGTACCAGCAGCCGCCACAGCAAGCGCCGCAGTACCAGCAGCCGCCCCAGCAAGCGCCGCAGTATCAGCAGCCGCCGCAGCAGCAACAGCCACAAGCCGCGCCTGCTGCCTACGCGCAACCCCAGCAAGCGGCACCTCCCGCGCAGCCAGCGCCTCAGGCTCGTCCGCCCGCTGCGGGTCCACCGGCCTTCGGTGACGTGCTGCGCCTGGAAGCAGCGCTTGGCGCAAACAGTCAGACCAACTTCTACAAGGGTCTGAGCGGCAACGACGTGATCGACGACGGCGGGATCTTCATCGCCACCTATCAAATCCCGGACATGGGTCAGCCGCTGATGCTCAAGGTATCCATGCCCGGTGGTTACGAGTTCGAAGCCAAGGCCATCGTGCGCTGGACTCGTGAGGCGCCCAACTCAGGCGCCGACGCACCGCCCGGGTTTGGCGCGGCCTTCACCGAGATCACTCCAGAGGGCCGGCAGCTCGTGTATCGCTACGTCCGCAACCGTGAGCCGTTGTTCCACGACGACTTCTAACAGCAGACGCGACTCGCGTTGCATCAGGGGTTGGGTTAGGCCACGGGGCTAATGCGGGTCCTTTTGTCTCTTGCCTGCGCCGTCCTGGCGTTGTGCGTCGCGCTGCCGGCGCGTGCAGGGGATCCGTACCTGCGCTGGCGCACCATCGAGACACCGCACTTTCGCGTGCACTATCCCGTTGGGCTCGACGAAGTCGCTCAGCGCACCGCCAGCCTGGGTGAGTCGATTCACAGCCGCCTCAGCCCGCAGCTCGGTTGGCAGCCAAAAGAGGTCACGCACATCGTGCTGACCGACGACACGGACGCCTCCAACGGCTCCGCGTCGGTGCGGCCGTACAACACGATCCGTCTGTTCGTTTCCGCGCCGGACGATATGAGCGTGCTCGGCGACTACGACGATTGGATGCTCATGCTGCTCACCCATGAGCACACGCACATCCTGCATATCGACAACCGCTCGGGCGTTCCCGAGCTGCTGAACGGGATCTTCGGCAAGACCTACACGCCCAACCAGGTTCAGCCCCGCTGGATCCTCGAAGGCTTGGCAGTCGCGCTCGAGAGCCAGCACACCGGCGCAGGGCGGCGGCGGTCGAGCCTCTTCAACATGATGCTGCGCGCCGACGTGCTGGAGGACAACTTCGCCCGCATCGATCAAATCAGCAGCATCCCCAGGCGCTGGCCTGGAGGCAACCTCTGGTACCTGTACGGTGGCTACTTCATCGGCTGGATTCTCGACACCTACGGCACCGAGACCTATGCCACCGTGTCCGCCGACTACGGCGCAAACATTATTCCCTGGGGAATCAATCGTTCAATCAAGAAAGCCACCGGCAAGACCTACGTCGAGCTCTACAAGGGCTGGCACAGCCATCTGGAGCGCGAGTATCAGGCGGTCGTTGCCGAGGTGAAGCGCCGGGGCCGCCGGGAGGGCGTTCGGCTGACCCACCACGGTCGCACGGTGACCTACCCGCGCGAGGCCCCCAGATGTTTCCGCGAGGCATCTGATGCCCAAGGCACGGAGCTGATATACTTCGCAGACGACGGCGACCAACCCGGGGGCATCTATCGGCTGCGCCTCGACGCGAAGAACAAGCCCGTCGGTGAACCAAAGCTGGTCGCGCGCTCCGGCTCTCCGAACGGCATCAGCTTCGACGGCGACTGCGCGATGGTGTTCGACGACGCGGGGCGCTCCCGGCGAGACTACATCTACAACGACCTATTCGCGCAGCCCGCGGGCACCACGAGCCCACGCGGCCTCTCACCCTCGCGGCAACGCTGGACAGTCGGGCGGCGCGCCCGGGGCCCCGATGTCAGCCCCGATGGCCGCCGCGTCGTCTACGTGACGAACCACAAGGGCACCACCACGCTGCGCATCGCGGACGTCAAAGCCGGCTTCCCCACGGAACAAGACTCAAAGCTCGAAAACCAGCGCGCCCTGGTGAGAAACCGCAAGTACGAGCAAGCCTTCACCCCGCGCTTTTCTCCCGACGGCAAACGCGTGGCGTACAGCGTCTGGACCAAGGGCGGCTACCGTGACATCGCCATCGTCGACCTCGACACGCGGCGGGTGACGCGGCTGATGCGCGATCGCGCGCAAGATCAGCAGCCGGTGTGGTCCGCCGATGGAAAGCGGCTGTTCTTCGTCTCCGACCGCACCGGGGTGGCGAACGTTTACGCCTACGAAGTCGCGAGCAAGCGCCTGAGGATGGTCACCAACGTGGTGATGGGCGCCTACATGCCGCAGCCATCGGCCGACGGGAAATCACTGTATTACGTCGGCTACACCCATGAAGGGTTCGACCTCTTCGTGATGCGACTCGACGAATCGCGTTTCCTCGAGGCACCTGCCTACGTAGACGGCCGACCGGATCCGCCGCCTGAGCCGCTGCGTAGTCGCTACCCAGTCACGAACTACCAGCCACTCGACTCGATCGGCCCTCGATCTTACCTGGCAGAGTACGGCCCGGGCAGCTTCGGCCAATCGCTCACCGTCAGCACCTCGGGAAGCGACGCGGTAGGGCTGCATGCCTTCAACCTGTTCATCACGGTGGACACCGAACAGGGTGAGCCTTCCGTATCTGCAGCCTACGCCTATCGCGGCCTGGAGCCGACTTTGAGCGTCTCAGCGTATCGTCGCGCAGTGCCCCGGGGAGGATTTCGGTACGGGGGTGAGGACATCACCGTCACCGAACACATCACCGGCCTCACCTCAGGCCTGACCTACTCGCTGAACGACGTCTATCAGGCACAGAGCATCTCGTTGAACTACACCGCGGCGACCTTCGAACAGGACCTACGAGCCGACTTCGAAGGCGACCCGTTTGGTCCCGTGAATCGCAAGCCGTACAGCGGCTTCCTTGGCCTCGTGCGCCTCG
The DNA here is from genome assembly GCA_020633205.1 of Polyangiaceae bacterium. Lineage (NCBI taxonomy): Bacteria > Pseudomonadati > Myxococcota > Polyangiales > Polyangiaceae > Polyangiaceae bacterium. Next base: position 438,193 of record JACKEB010000014.1, on the reverse strand, counting down.
GCTTCTCGTACTCGAACGCGGACAGCACTGCGAACGCGATCAGCACCGAGCGAGGTTGGGGGCTGTCAGCTGCGCTTGACGTCGGCTCACCAGAGACAGGCAGCGAGAGCACACTAACCGCGGTCACCTGGCGTGGCGTGGGCTACGTCCCGGTCCCGGTGCTGCCGCATCACGTGTTGGCAGTGTCAGCCAGCGGTGGCACCTCCGACGGTACCTACCCGCGACGCGGCCTGTTCTCAACCGGCGGGTACACCGACACCGGGCCACTTGACGCCTACACGAGCGGCATCTTGCAATCGACGTTCTTGCTCCGCGGATACGAACCAGGCGCATTCAGAGGTCGCCAGTTTCACCTGTTGAAGGCGGAGTATCGTTTCCCCATCGCCTACCCAGAGTTCGGCATCAGCACGCTGCCGGGCTTCCTGCGCACCCTGAGCGGCGCGCTCTTCGCTGATTATGGTGGTGCATTCGACACCATCAACGTCGACGAACCCTTCGATGAGATGCACCTCGGCGTCGGTGGAGAGCTGTGGATCGATCTGGTCCTCGGCTACTACGTGCGCGCCAACCTCAAGCTGGGCTACGCGAACGGTCTCGACGACGAGAACAAGATTGAAGGCGGGCAGTTCTATTTCGTCGCCCAGAGCCCGTTCTAGTCCTGTCTCCATGGTTCACTGCAAACTACTGAGGCGGCGACGCTATGTTGATTCGCCTCACGAGATCTTCGCTCCTGAGCCACGGGCGCGTAGCGTCACGTCGGGTTCGGCGGCTGTAGCCGACACCTTGGGCCGCGTCCCAGAAGCACCACGCAACGCTCGCTTCGCCGCGAGCGAAGCTGCGACCGGCGCAAGGCGACGCACGTGGTGGTGGACGAGCTCGCAGAGCGCGGCACCGCTCGCGGCGCCGACGCTCACGGACAAGTCTGTTCGCAGCAAGCTGCCGGTGGGGTCGCTGTCTAGCCACATCGACGACCCAGCAAAGTCGACCATCGCACGCTGAAGCGTTGGTCCCACATCGAAGGTCACCTCAACAACGCCAACACGGATCAGGCTGAGCTGTAGCGAGACGCCTCCCTCGGTGAAGCAGATCACATCGCTCGGGTGATCACCGAACAGGCGGTGAAGCGCCGAACACATCAGGGCAAGGTCGGTTTGGCAATCTTCTGAGATCATTCCGCACTCTCCACCCCCATCTGTTTTCGTTCATGCGCAAGTCACCGATGGCGACGCGCATCGGAGACCATAAGAACTAGCACGACATGTGCCGAGGCGAACCGGGTGAAAGATGGTCACTTCGCCACATCGACAACCCCGCCACGGTGTCCGTCGCCCTCACCGTTACGTGCGCGCGGAGCAGCGTCGAGACTCGGAATCGACCCCTTGCATCATATCCGCGTGGCTAAAGACTGGCACCGGATGCCGCCAACGCGCCCTCCGATACATTTCGTCTCAAGTTCCTGTCTAAACTCGCTCCTACTCGGCAGCCTTGCCTCGCGGTATCGCTTCTAACTCGAATGTGGGCTGATGAAGGCGCGCTGGGGTCGCGCCCCCACGGCCGTCAGTGCTTACGGCGCGAGCTTTGTGACGAACGCCTCGTTGTTTCCATTCGTTTGGTCGTGCCCGACCGTCAAGAGGTTGCCCTGCAGGTCGAGCCAGACGCCGTTCGTGTATTCCTCAGCTGCAGTGGCATACGTGTCCATCGACCAAAGCGGCTTCCCTGTCGCATCAAGTAACCGCGCGAACGCTTCCAGGTTGCCGCTAGACCCGATCCGCGTGCCACCGATCGCGAGTCTGCTTTGCGGGCCGATCGCCGCGGTCAGCACCTGGTTGAAGGCCGCTCCACCGACCTGGTGGGTCCACCTCAAGTTCCCGTCCTTGTCGTAGGCCGCGACGAAGCCGTCGGCTCCGGAGTGCTGACAGACATCGGACACCCAACCACCAACGTACGCGTTGCCCGCGAGGTCGACACTCAGTGACCAGGCAGCATCATCCCCGGTACCACCCCACTGCCGGGTCCAGACCACCGCTCCGGTGACCGCGTCGAGCTTGCGCAAGAAGCCATCCCAGCCGCCAGCGTTGGGCCCTCCCAGATCGCCGGTGGTGTACCCCGCGACATACACAGCACCAAGCTGGTCGGTGCCAACACCCATGCCCTGCTCGATCCCTGGGGTGCCGAACTGCACCGTCCAGGCCTCTGAGCCGTTCGAGAATAATTTCCGCACGTAAACATCCGCATCACCAGCGGAGGTTCCGGCCAGGTCTCCGAGAGTGCGCCCCGTCATGACGACGTTGTCCAAAATGTCCGTCGCCACCGCGTGCACGTACTCGTCCTTGTCAGTGCCGAACTGATGCGTCCACACCAACTCTGGACCCGTAGTGCCATCTTTGAACTTGCGTAGGAACCCGTCGAAGGCGCCTTGATTCGCGCCTTCCAGACCGCCGGATGTCGTCCCCCCAACGATGATGTTGGACTGGATGTCCATCCGCACCGTGCTGGCGTAGTCCGAGGCGAAGGTACCAAACTGCTCGGTCCACAAGACGTTCCCAGAGGAGTCGCGCTTCTGGACGAACGCATCGTCACCCGGTGGATCGGCGGTTCCGAGGGCGCCCGACGTGTAGCCCACGATAAAGACATCATCGGAAACATTGGTCGTGACGTCCGCAGCGCGGTCATTCACTGACGTACCAAAGGTGTGCGTCCACAAGCTGCTCGTCGTGCCGACGCTGACTACTTCGCAGCCGCCGTCCACCGCACCCCCGACGCCTCCAACCCCCCCGACGTTCGCGTCGGTTCCCGCGTCAGCCACACCACCGCTGCCGCTGCTGCCTGCACTGCCGCTGCTGCCTGCACTGCCGCTGCTGCCTGCACTGCCGCTGCTGCCTGCACTGCCGCTCGACCCGGAGCTTCCCCCGGCACCGCTTCCACCGCTCGACCCTCCGCCAACACTTGCGGCCCCTGAGCTTCCGCCGGCGCCGCCTCCGCCGGTTGCCCCGCTGCTCCCGTTGGAGCCGCCGTTGTTGCCTTGGCGATCATTCGTCCCGTCATCGGAACCACACGCAGCAATCCACAAGAGTCCCAATCCCAGCCCCAAGGTCCATCGCATAACCGCACGGTAGCAGATGCGACCCGCCGCGCGTAGCGATCCCACGAGGGTTTCACTCAGACAGCTCAAGCGTGGAAGCACGTGGAAACGCAACGCCACGGACACCAGCTTTCTATTCCGCGCGGATTGAATTGCGCGAAGAACGGCAAGCGCTTCCAGTCCCGCCAGCCGACGAGGCCTGCGTTTCGAGTCCGCCGCCGAAGTCAGGGGCGACGGGGCTAGCGCGCTGACACCCGCAGAATCTCCTGGTGTGGCCGACCGACTAGCCCTCGCGACGCGATCGGGATACGCCAGGACCGGCTCTTGCGTTGGGTGGAACGAACACTTCAGACACCTCAGGCAAGGGCCGCGGCACCGAGGAGGGAAAGATGACTGCAAAGTTCGTTTGGTACGATCTCAACACCAAGGACGTCGAGAAGGCGAAAGACTTCTACACGAAGCTATTTGGCTGGAACATTGTCTCATGGAAACCCGATGGTGCGCCGTCGGACATGCCCGAGTACCAGATGCTCTGCATCGGTGAGCAGGCCTTTGGCGGAATGAATGCCCTCCCTCAAGAGGTCCCAGCGCCTGCGCATTGGATGGGACACGTCACCGTGGACGACGTCGACGCTGCCATGGAACGCGCAAAGAAGCTCGGCGCGCAGTTCCCGATGGGCGCCATGGACATCCCCACCGTGGGTCGCATGGCAGCGATGATGGACACCGAGAACTGCACCGTCTCGTTGTTCAAGCCCCAGGGCGATGTGCCTGAAGTGCCAGCCATGAGCACACCAGGCATGGTCGGTTGGAACGAACTCTTGGTCACCGATACGGCGAAGGCGCAGACGTTCTACTCCGAGGTCGTTGGCTGGAAGTGGCGCAAGGGACCGATGACGGAGATGGAGTACTTCCTGTTCGGCACAGGGGAAGAGGGCGGTGACAACGGCGGCATGATGAAGCGCCCCGACGGGATGCCTGTTTCCTCCTGGTTCCTCTATTTCACGACCGCAGACATCGAGAAGAGCGTCGCCACCATCAAGGAGCTCGGCGGTGCGGTGTTCCAAGGTCCCTTTGAGGTACCAACGGTAGGCAAGCTCGCCGTGTGTATGTCCACCGATGGTTCGATGTTTGGGCTCGCTGAGTGGGCCATGAGCTGAAGGAGAAGTGATGAAATCAAAGTTCGTAACGATTGGTCTGCTGGCGATCTCGCTCGCGGCTTGCTCCAAGGAAGAGGCGCCAGCGGCCGGAGGGAGCGCTTCCGCCGTCCCCGCTGCCGCGTCGGCAGCGGCGCCAAGTGCCGCACCCAAAGTCGAAGAGGCGCCAACCGGTCCCGTTACCTACAAGTGGGCTGAGGCTCCCGCCCCGGGAGATATCCCCGACGAGGCGCTGAATGGTGACGCCAACGGGCGCCGCTGGGAGGCCCAGAGCGTGGTGATCGAGCCAGGCTACAAGCAAGGATGGGAGATCAGCTTCTACGAAAAGAAGCTCGAAAACCCGACGAGCTTCGTGTCCGGCTCGCAGTTCATCAAGGTGAATCTCCCCGAGGAACCAAAGAAGGGTGCCAAGCTCAAGAAGGAGATGAAGTACGGGGATGGCTTCTTCCAAATCAAGAACCCCGACCGCGATGGCCTCACCAGCTGGAACGCAACCAACGCGTACTACATCGAATTCACGGAGTGGGACGCGAAGCCCTACGACGAGAAGGGTTCGATGACCCAGGTGGCAGGCACGGCTTCAGGCAAGGTGTACGTGGCCTACAAGGGCGCCGGCAGCTTCAAGAACTCGGGGCTGTGGGGCACCTTCAAGGACGCCGTCGTGCGCTACCGCGGCAAGCCGCACTGGCTGAAGGACAAGGAAAAGAAGTAGCGGTCAGCCCCGGCTGACGCACAAATCGAATCTGGCCGCCGGAGCGATGCTTCGGCGGCCAGTGTCGTTTCGATGCAAAGACTCGTCGCCTAGTATTACCGCAGGGAACTGCGTCGCTAGCGAATCACCTTGGTCGGGAAGTGCACGTCCCCGTGAGGCTTGGTGTCGACGTCCTCCACTGGCTCACCGAACAAGCCAAAGTCTCCCGCGATGCGCTTCTCGCGCACCAAGCGCCACGCGCCTTCCCGATCCTGCCACTGCTGGCCGACACGAGTCGTGCGTAGCTGCCCCTCATCCATGCGAGTCCACGCCACGTCGACCTGCACAACCGCGTTGCTGTCGTCTTTCAGGCTGAGCCCGCTGAGCTCGACATCAACCACGCGGATGTCGCTACCCCACTGCAAGCGGCGCTTCAGAAAGTGATCGCGCGCCCCAGTCGCTGCGTGCTCCGCTGCCAAGTCCATGCGACCAAAGCGCGTCGCGAGGTTCATCTCGCGTGCTGCTTCGGTTAGACGGGCCGTACGCGAAGGCGGCTGCATGCAGGCTGCCTGCGCGCTGAGCGCGCCCAGGAGCATCAGGCCGGCGAAGGACTTCAGGCCCACGCTGCAAAGAGACTGGAGGTTCACGCTCGTCCGGTATCAGGACGGCGCACCCCGGGCCAACAAACCGGAGTGCAGGCTAAGGGAGTCGGGAGCACGAGACGCGCAAGACGCGTCGAAGCCGCCAAGGGCATCAGCCGATGGCGGCGAACTCCGTTTCGACTAGCTCGCGGAAGCTCAGCCCTTGCGAGCTGCGCGGGTCTCCTCCGCGCGGCGCTTCAGGCGCTCCTTCTTCTTACGCTGCGCCTTCTTGCGACACATCTTCTGCGACTTGCGGCTGTCGAACTTACCCATCGTTATTCTCTCGAACTGCTGCGCGCTCGAAGCGCGAAAGGACTGACGCCAGGGCGCCATGACTAGTCCCGCGGGGGATCCGCGGGGAGGGGTTGCTACCGCAAAATGCGCGAGCCCGCCAGTGTCTGGTGCAGGTTGGTTGTCGGGTTTTGCAGTGGGACTGAACAGATGCTCCCGGCGTGGCCTGCAACGCCCTCGAGAAACGCGAGCTTTTGGCGCGGGCAAACCAGACTGAGCGACCTCGGTCAGCGCGGCTGCCCGCTAGCGCGCCTCCCCCCCAAAAAACAGGCAAATCCGGAAGCCGCAACACTCGTCGCTGACCAGTACCTCACGGAAACGGCTGGCGCATCTGCCCAGGCCACAAAACACGAAAGCCGCCTGAAGGCGGCTTTGAGTGCGTCGAAGAGGGAGGCTATCAGCCGCTCGAGGCGTCTTCCAACGCGGACTCTGGATCCCGTACTTCCAGGCGATAACGGCTGTTCACCGTCTCGATGTAGAAGACATCCTTGGGAGCCAACCGGAGCACTCGCTTGACGGGAGTGGTCACGTACTCGTGCATCCCATCGGAGAACTCGATCACCACCACAGACCCCTTGCGCGGTGCTCGTACCAGGCGGCCAGTTACGGCGCGCGAGCCACGACCGAGCTTTCTCAAGACGACCTGCACGGTACCTACTCTAGCAACCCCAACAGCTGAGTCCACTCCATCCTCACGTGCGCTTGATGTTGATCGCTGAGCTGAGATCGACGCGACCGTGAGGCGGATCCGGGTCGAAACGTTCGCCTGTTTCGCACTGCGTTTTCGCAATGTCCCGGAGGCCGTGTAGGCGTCCTTCGCAGCCCTGCTCCCACCCTCGGCGGAGCGCCCTACAGTGGGGGCCATGAATGTAGGTCCCCGAGCACCCGCCTGAGGCGGAGAGGCTATTCACCACGAACGGCCAAGCGCGGCGCGGCTTGAGAGCGAGTCGATGGGAGGACTACTTTTTTCCGCGCTGCTCGAAGTACGCCCGCAACACTTCACGCGCCAACATCGGGCCTTTGATGCGCCAAATCGGCGTATTTACGACCAACACGCTAACAGCGACCTCGGGCTTTTCCGCGGGAGCGAATCCCACGAACCACGTGTAGTGCCGGTTTGCCTTGTGGGCGGTGAGCGTGCCGGTCTTGCCCGCAACGTGGATGTTGGGGATGAAGGCGTGGCCGCGCTTGTCGTGGAACTGCTTGTAGGCAGACCCGTTGTGGACGGTCTGCAACATCATGCGCGTCAACTCCTTCGCAGTCTCCGGCTTGATGGTGCGGCGCATCACCTCGGGCTTGCCGTCCCACTCCCACTCTACTTCGCGATCCTTGGTGATGGAGCGCACGATACGCGGGCGCACGGCGACGCCAGCGTTCGCGACGGTCTGCGCAATCGAAACGCCTTGGAGCGGCGACATCTTGCTGTGCCAGAACCCAGCTGAAGTTCGCGCGAACTCAAGAGGTTCGGCGGGTATGTCAACGGTTGGTTTCTGAGTCGGGACGTCGAAGGGGATGGGTGCGTTGAATCCGTAGGAGCCAGCCATCGCCTCGAGCTCCTCGGGGGTGAGGTGCTTTTGCGCGAGACGCGCGAACACCACGTTGAGCGAGCGTCCCATGGCTGCCGCCAAGGTTGCGCACCACTTATCGCGCGCTGGATCCTCCTCCAGCTCGTCGGCAGAGATTCGGCTGCGACCGCCGTGGTAGCACTGCTCGGTCTTCGCAGTCAGGTGCGCGTTTTCAACCAGCGCGGAGGCAGTGATGACCTTGAACACACTGGCAACGGGTGCCTCGACTTGCACGTTGAGGTCGAGCTTCGGCCCCTCGTTGACGTAGCTCGCGTAGACCAGGAGCTCGCCACTCTTCACATCCATCAGCACGGCCCCCGCCTCGGGTACGCGGTACTTCTTCATCACTGACAACGCCGCACGCTGCAGCGCTGGATCCAGGGTGAGTTCAGCCGTGCGACCGTCTGGTAGCGGCGACGTGACGCGCCGGGGCTGGAGTCGCAGCCGCAGCAAGTCGAGACCTTTGAGGTTCGGGCCCTTGGCGTCCCCACGGCTGCTGCTGCCGCTGGAGCTAGTCGCCTTGCTGAGCGCGTCTTCGAGCTTGATGTTGCCGCGGACGACAGGAACCAGCGCCAGGATGATCCCGGTTGCGGTGCCCACGCCGATCCACTTGCTCCACGCTGCCATGCCCCACGCCTAGCGAGGCAGCGCTCAACCGGCCAAGAAACCCGCAGCGGCCGGGGTGCTGACAAAAAGAACGAGAGGGGGCCGTGGGACCACAACACTCTTTCCCCGAGGTTTCCCTCGAAGCCCTCGCCGGACGTACCGACGACTGGCTCATGTCGCATCTAGCGATGCGAAATAGGTGAGGTGCGCCACCAAACGGTGGCGCACCTCTTGTTGCGCAGGATCGTCTTCAATCGGAAGGGGACTCTCATAACCCCTCACTCGAGGCCCCTCTCCTGTAGATGACTTGCATCAGCTACAGGCACAACGTCAGACGATCGGCTGTCCCCCGAATTCCCCTCTCAGCTCTAAGACTAGCATCTCGATGGTGGCGCTTGTCAACGCTACCCAAGTTAGCCGATCACATTTTTGTATCAGGTCCACACCGCTCGTGTGTGCTCACCTCAGGTGTGCGCTCGGAACGCGCCAACTTAGTTCCGCGCGGGAGCGGGAGTACACAGCTAGAGTGCAGCTAGATCGCAGCCACATAGAGGAAATGACTAGCGACAAATAGCGTTGGAGCTGGCACTCGGTACCGCGCGCGACGCTGGGTAGCGGGCGTTAGCGGGCAGTTCTGGTGGAAGCGCCGTGCTGCTCGAAGCGCTCGCTGGTGGAAGCGCTGTGCTGGTGGAAGCGCTGTGCTGGTGGAAGCGCTGTGCTGGTCGAAGCGCTGTGCTGATGGAAGCGCGTTAGTGGTTCATCGCTCCTAGTTCTCTTACCCCGGGTGACTTTCTTCCCGGAAAGATCGCGAAACTCGGTCTGCGCTCCGCCACGCACCTCGAGGAAGCAGACTCATCGATTCTGTTCGGTTGCGATCGCCCTCGTGAGGTACGCAGTTTTTATTCGGCCGCGCGGCACGGGTGTCGTGCAGCTGCGTTTTCGAAGCAGGACCGCTCGGCGGCCCCCGTTGTCGAAAGGAAATCGTCGGAGGACGAGCGCAGCCGTGATCTCTTGAGTGATCGGCGTGCGTTTGCGAGGGATCCCGATACCTGCCGCTCGTGGAGTCCGATGGTTGGCATGAGACTCGCTTGACGCACCCGATTCACGTGAGCGCTCGGGTCGGGGCTGCTTGGTCGCGCCACAGAGGAACCGGGCAAATGCGCGAGCTTTCCTAGTTTGGCGAGCCTCCGCGGGGGACATTTACCGCTCAGATCATGCGCGGGGGCAGACGTGGGCCGCGTCGGCATTATGCGTCGCTAGCGGCTCAGGATATCCTCGTCGAGCCCAGGGGCGCCTCTTGGTCTCTTGGCGCGCACTGGCCATACCCCGCCGATCTCAAACCTCAGCAGAGCCTCGAAAAGTTGCCACCAGCTCCACCGAACGAACATCCGGCCTCTGAGACCGATCCTTCTCAAACTTCTGAGGGCACCACCCACGAGTCCACCTCGAGCGCTGCTGCCTCTCCGATTCACCCTGCCCCGGCTTCATCCGAACCATCCATGGAAACGACTTCAATCACCGATTCGCAGACAAACCAACAGACGGACATGGCCGAGCAAGCTGCGCCGGAGCGCAGCGTCACGGAAGGACTCGAGGTCGACGACCTTCAGGTGTTGCACGGGCTCACGGGCCCAGGCTCTGCCTTGCTACGCGACGTCGCCAAACACAGCGGCGCGGATGTCGGCTTGCGCGGAAACGTCATCTTGATCTCCGGCCCGGAGAGTCGTGTGCTCGCGGCGCATCGCTTCCTCACGGAAGCGGTTGAGCTAGTCAAGAACGGCGTCGAGCTGGGCCCAGGTGACGTAGCACGCTCACTCCGCGCTCTGCACGACCACCCGGAAGGGTCACTGGTGGACCTCTTGGACGCGACGATCAAGGTCGCGCCAAAGCGTAGACCGGTGGTGCCCAAGACGCCGGCACAACGTCACTACGTCTCAAGCATCCGCGAACACGATCTGACGTTCGGCATTGGGCCTGCTGGCACGGGCAAGACCTACCTCGCCATGGCGATGGGCGTGAACGCGCTGATCAATCGCAGGGTGAAGCGCATCATCCTGACTCGTCCCGCCGTCGAAGCCGGAGAGAAGCTTGGCTTCCTTCCAGGTGACCTCGCGGAAAAGGTCAATCCGTACCTGCGGCCGCTCTATGATGCACTGCACGACATGATGGAGTTCGAGAAGGTGGAGGCCTTGCGCGAACGAGGACAGATCGAGGTGGCTCCTCTCGCCTTCATGCGCGGTCGCACGCTGAACAACTCGTTCATCATCTTGGACGAAGCGCAGAACGCCACCAGCGAGCAGATGCGCATGTTCCTCACACGCCTCGGCTACTCGTCGAAGGCAGTCGTCACCGGTGACATCACCCAGACGGACCTCCCCTCCGGCGCCAAGAGCGGCTTGAGGGAAGCCTCCGAGCTGTTCAGCGATGTGGAGGGCATCGCGTTCTGCCGCTTCTCAGACGGCGACGTGGTGCGCCACCCACTGGTGCAGCGCATCGTCCTTGCCTACGAGGCTCTCGATCGCAAGCGCGAGGCGGAGAAGACACACAAGAGCGATCGCAGGCGTGGTTCACTGTCAGCGACCAAGGGCAGTGAGGAACCAGAGCACGAGTAGCAGGGGTTTGGGGTGAGGGGGACAGACGACGTTTCCGTAGGAAAACACGCTGAGCTGCGCCAGCTCAGCGCTCGGGCGGAGGGCGCCATGCAGCAAATGGATGGCGTCTTCCAGCGGCTGTCGCTGGATGGGCGGTTCTCCGCGCTGGCGTTGACTCGACCTCACCCTCTACTTTTGTGTGCCAAGCGCGACGGCGCGACCGTTCTCTTCGCTCATCACTCCGTATGGACCAACGGGCGCGATTTGGTGTCGCCCTGGATCGGGCCTTTGAGCGAGTTTGCCGCGCGCCTTGTGCTCCTGGGCGATAGCACCGCGCTCGCCTCCCTCGGAGACCAGGCCCTGGAGCAAGCGCTCAATCACGGGCTCGCGGCGCTCATGCCCATCACGGCGAGCGCTGCTGAGCTCCAGGTCTGTCTGCATCAGGCGTTCGAGATGATGCAGGCCAAGCAGCGCAGCGAGAGCCGCGGCAAGTGGCTGACTCGCTATCGTTACGAGCTGGGTGAGCTGATCGAAATCGCACGGGCTCTCACCACGGAGCGGGAGCTATCGAAGCTGCTCGGGCTGATCCTGGAGAAGAGCCGCTTCGTCACTGGAGCGGACGCGGGCTCCATCTACGTCGTCGAAGGGGACGCCCCGGAGCTGGAGCGGCGCACGCTGCGCTTCAAGTTGAGCCAGAACGACTCCATCGCGTTCGACTCCAGCGAGTTCTCGATGCCCATCAACACCCGCAGCATGGCGGGTTATGTCGCGCTGACGCGGCAGACCGTGAGCATCGAAGATGTCTACGATCTCCCTGCGGATTCACCCTTCGGTTTTGACCGCTCCTTCGATCAGAAGGTGGGCTACCGCACGCGCAGCATCCTCTCCACGCCACTAGCGACGAGTCAGGGCGAAGTGCTTGGTGTGCTCCAGCTGATCAACAAGAAGCGTCAACCAGAGCACAAGCTGCTGAGCCCCGAGGACTTCGAGCAACACGTCGTTGCCTTTGACGAACGCAGCGAGCAGCTACTGCAAACCCTCGCCGCGCAAGCTGGGATCGCCCTCGAGAACGCCATCTTGTACGAGGAGATCCGCTCGATCTTCGAAGGCTTCGTGAGAGCCAGCGTGGATGCGATTGAAGCTCGAGATCCGACGACTAGCGGTCACTCCCGCAGAGTCGCCGAGATGACCGTAGGCCTCGCACACGCAGTCGAGCGAACCGGCAGCGGCCCCTACAAGGAAGTGGGTTGGAAGGTCGGAGACATCCGCGAGATCGAGTACGCCGCCCTGCTACATGATTTCGGCAAGATCGGCGTCAGGGAACACGTGCTGGTCAAAGCCAAAAAGCTGTACCCTCACGAACTCGAACTCTTGCTCAGGCGCTTCGACTTCGTCCTGAAGAGCACAGAGGCCGAGCTCTTGCAGCGCAAGATAGAGCTGCTCGAGCGTGGCGCGTCGAAGGAAGAACTGTCCGCCCTCGATCAAGTGCTCGCGAATCGCCGCGCGGAACTAGCGGCGGCGAGGGAGGTGATTCTCCATGCCAACGAACCCACTGTGCTCGCTGAAGGCGACTTCGAGCGCATCGAGCAGCTCGCTCGTGAGACGTTTCGCGAGCTCAGCGGCGAAGCGGTGCCGCTGCTCAGCGCTGAAGAGGTGCGCTCCCTCAGCGTGCGCCGTGGCTCCCTCACCCCCGAAGAATTCGACGAAATTCGCTCTCACGTTTCCCACACCTACAGCTTCCTTTCGAAAATTCCGTGGGGCAAAACCTTCGCGCGGGTCGCACTGATAGCCGGATCGCATCACGAACGGCTGAACGGCACCGGCTATCCCAATCGCTTGCGGGGAGAGGAGATCCCACTGCAATCGAAGATGATGAGCATCAGCGACATCTTCGATGCACTCACCGCCAGTGACCGGCCCTACAAGCGAGCAGTCCCGGTAGAAAAGGCGCTTGATATCCTCGGTTTCGAGGTCAAAAACGGCCACATCGACGAGGAGCTGGTGCGCATCTTCACCGAGGCCCGTGTCTGGGATTCGATCATGAGCGGCGCGCTGTACTGACGTTCATTCCCTCCGGGATACGCGAGAGTCACCGTCCCACCGCCCGGATGGTGAGAACGACAAGCGGGAGAGCGTGCTTCGTGGGCACGGCGCCGTGAATGCGCCGCAACAAGGCCCGCCGGAGCCTCGTGTCACCTGCCCTACGCGGAATGCGCTCTTTTCAGCCAAAGCCGCGGCGAACACCACTGCGTCGCCCGTTGCGCGCCGGCTTGGCCTCGAAGTTGCTGAATCGACGGCATGACGACCAAACGACTCAGCGCGTGTTGCGGTGGACTGCTCCTGATGCTGCTCAGCGGCTCGGCTCTCGCGGAGCCGGGCGCACCCAAAGACGAAGCCAGTGCAGAGCCTCCGGCGGACCAAGACGTCCGACTTCTACTCGGCGGCGGCATGACCCGGGGTGCGCACACCGACGGCTTCTCCGGTGGCCTGGAGCTCAATGTGGACTTCGATGCGTTGCAGGCGGTTGCGCTGGGTCAAGCCAGCACTGAACTCTTCGGGGGTGGCGACAACCAGCGCATCGCGGTCGGCGTTGGACCGCGATTTCGGCTCGGTCGGTTCAACCTCAGTGTCGCGCCCATCGTGGGCTATGCGCGCTACACGCTCCGTGAAGGCTGCTTGATCTTCTGCGACACCGATCGCCCCACAGAGCATGGCGCCTCGAGCTTCGCCGGGGGTCACGCTGGCCTCAGCTACTCGATTCCCATCGGTAGCGGCGGCCTCTTGCTTGGACTCTCCGGTGACGCCACTCACGACCTGGCCGCAGTCGCTTCGGAAGCTCCGGGCTGGCAATACACCTGGCTGCTGAACGCTGGCGCCTATTTCAACCTGTAGGGAAAAGCGCCTTCATGTAGTCGCCGACACCACTGTCGAAAGTCAACACCTCACCAGGTACGTGCCGCGCTGTCAGCCTGTTTGAAGGCGATGGGCGCGCTTGCTCCAGGGTCCGCAACGCGCCCGTCGCCAAGTTTGACACGAAGAACCATTCGGCGAACGCGGCACGCGAGTGGCGCGCAGGGAGGTTAGACATGCGGAAACTTATCTTGGGAGTGGCGGCTTTGAGCCTCGCGCTGGGCGCAGGCTGTGGCAGCGACGATGACCCGGTAGTCACTGGGGACGATGGTGGCAGCGGTGGTTCCGCGGGGAGTAGCGGTAGCGGCGGCTCTGGTGGCAGCGCAACCGCAGGCAGCGGTGGCACGAGCGGAGGCAGCGGCGGAACCGCGGGTGGCGCGGGTGGCAGTGCTGGAACGAGCGGGGGAACCGGCGGAACCACGGCGGGCGCTGGCGGCACAGCGGGAGGCACCGGAGGGACAAGCGGCGGAACCGGCGGAACCGCGACGGCGGGCACTGGAGGCACCGGAACCGCTGGCAGCGCAGGCGCTGCAACTGGCGGAGCAGCCGGCAGCGGCACGGGTGGAACAAGCGGCGGAACCGGCGGCGGAGGAGGCCTCGTCGGCACCGACTGCAGTCGCAGCGCCCTCGGCGACCTGATCCAGTGCACCGAGAGCTCGGCTCACAAGTACTACTGGACCTGCAACACGAACCACAAAACGCTCACCGGCTGCGTCACCGCAAGCGACGGTTCGAGCATGGCAACGGGCTCCGGCACCATGAACTGGTGCTGCGACGCGGACAAGTAGCCCGACACATCCGCGGGGAGTGGGGTAAGAATGGCTCGTGATCCACGAGACCGCCGACTTCGCGCATCACGATGAGTGGGAGGAGCTGCTCTCGAGCGCGTCCGTTGAAGAGTTCGTGAAACGCGCGAGCGGCGCGAGCTCCTCCCACGCTCCGCCACCAGCGGAAGATCTGGTCGCCCAATTCGGTGGCGACCTCCTGCCCTGGCTGATCTCGCTCGCCGAGCAACGAGACGACTACTGGCCTTGGCACGAGTGCCTGGTCCTGCTCCCCCGCCCCGAAGTATTCGAGGCGCTCTGGGAAGTGATTGACCCGAGCGGCGACACGCTCGGACCACTGGATGCTCTGTGTCTCGACTGGATCTGGGCTCGGCCCCAGCTCGGAGTTCCGCTCTTGGGGGAGCAAGTTCGCCGAAAGCTGCCTCGCGCGGAGCTGATGCTGAAGAGCCTCGCGCAATGCCACGGCGTGCTGATCTTCAGGCTATTGGCGGCGGCGCTTGGTGATAGCGAGGCGCGACGGATACTAGAGCAAATCGGCGCGGACACCGGATTAAATCCGTGGGGAATCATACATACCCTGGACGCTGGTGCCAGAAACCCCGAAACGTGGCCCTCTCAGGGCGCTGCCCTGACGCATAGTCTGAGGCTCTTCGCGGCTCGGACTCGCAACGACTGGGGCGTGCTCTTCGAGAGCCTCGAACTTCACGCCAACGGCTTCTTCAAGCACTACTTCGTCCACGGAAGCAAGTGTCTCACCGGGGCGTACGCTTCCTTCGAACCCTACCTGTGTGAACTGAAGCAATCGCCGTCAGGCGTCGACATCATCGGCAGCCATAGCACCCTGAGCTTGTCTCTGGAGCAACTGAGCGGCCTGGGAGTGGCGACGGACGTCGACTACGGGGTGCCCCCTCAACCCGTGTACACCACCCTCGTCGCCGAGCTTCTACGCGTGTCTCCGGAGAACGCGTGGATCCCTGCGGACCGCGCACTGGCGCGCCTGGAGCTTGGAGACGCGCCGACGCTTACGCTCGTTTCCTCGGGGTTTCACCACGTGCCAGGGGCGCACGCTGCGGAAGACTTCGAAGGAGCGACGCTGCCAAGCCACTCGGAGGTATTTCGCTCCCTCGCTCGCGCCTTGAGCGAGGAAGATCCAACTCTATTCAAACACGGGGCAGGAGCGCGATCGTGAGCAAACCCCAACTCGCACTCGATGCCTTGCACGCGCAGGCGACGCGTCCCAGCGATGTCTCTGGGCGACTGACCTTTCTCGCGCTCCCTTCTCTGGTCGAGCAGCGCACCGAGTACGTGCTCGGGGTATTTGCGGCTCTCGGCGTGACGCTGCGGGACGCGGAGAGCCAGGCGCTCGCACGCAGTATCGCCCACCAAACCGAGCAAGGATTCGCGCGCTACGCCTCCGCGCGGCTGGTCATCAACTACAAGCAGCTGGATGCTGGTCGGTTCACCTTCAACGTGAGCTGCGAGCGCATCACACTGGCTGAGCGGTACTCCGAATGGGTCTCGCGCGGAGAGCCGCTGTTCGGCTCTCACCCCGACGCGATGGTGGAGGCCGTGGCTCGGCAGCTTGGAGAACAGAACGCACTGCGGGTGCTGGACGTTGGCGCTGGCAACGGTCGAAATACGCTCGCACTTGCTCGCTATGGGCACTTGGTGGACGCGCTCGAGGGGACTCCGGAGTTCGTCGAGCAGATCGACTTCTGGGCGCGCCGCCAACAGCTGCGAGTGCGCGCGATATTGACGGACTTTCTCGAAGAAGAGCTTGCCTGCCCGGAGTCCAACTACGACTTGATCGTAGCGTCCCAAGTGACCTCCCACTTCCGAGATGTCGACGACCTCGTCATGCTCTTCCAGCGCTCAGGAGAACTCTTGGCTCCTGGAGGAGCGTTGGTGATGACCATCTTCATCGCGGACGAGGTGACGGCGGCTGGCGAGTTCGCTCGCGAGGCGGGACAGGCCCACTGGTCCTCCTTCTTCAGCCTAAGCGAGTGCGATCGCGCAGCCAGCGACGCAGGGCTGACGCGTGCACAGGACGAACAGGTGGTCGCGTACGAGCGCGCGCATCTCCCCAGGGAAGCATGGCCACCGACGCACTGGTTCGTGAAATGGGCCGAAGGACGCGACTTGTTCCCGACGCCACCGGCGCCGATCGAACTCCGCTGGCACATCTACCGCAAGGCGTAGCAGCTACTTCTTCGACTTCTGCGCCTTGTCGAGCTTCTTGAGCAGGCCGGAGGCCGCCTTGGCCAGCGGTCCCGACTTGTGTTCCTCGAGAGTGGCGCGGCCACGCTCAGGATTGGCGAGAAACCAGTCTGCAGCCAGGGCCTTCACCTTCGAGGATGCGGCCATCTCAAGCATTAGCTGAGGGATCAACGGCGAACCAATGCGCGCGAAGTCTTGCACCAGCTTCGTCTGATGGGCAGGCAGCTTCACGTTTTTCCAGTTCGACAGATAGTACTCTAGCGCGGGCTCCCCCACGACGTATGCCACACGAGCAGATGCACTGGTGAACTTGTGTGGCTTGCTCTCGCGGAGCACTTTCAGCACGAAGTCCGGGTCGTCCTCCACCGCTGCTGCGACACTTGGATCAATCGCACCCTCGGACATCGCCGACTCGACGGCGACACGCGGCTCAACGACTGTTCGAACCAGATCTGCCCCGCTGGAGCCTTCGATGGTCCCCGCCCTGCCTGCTTCCGCAAGGATATTGCTGAGCTCGGCTTTCACCTTGGCAGCCACGTCAGGCGGCACCCGCTTGAGGATCGGGACTAGACCGTACAGCAGCTGGAATCGAAAGGAGTCGAAGCCGTTCAGTTGGCTCGGCTGCATGGCTCTCAGCGCTTCCAGCAGAATGTCCAATGCTGCGCTCGCGCCAATGTAGGCTTCTGCGAGCAGCATCGAGTTGGGGAACACCCCGAGGTAGCAGCGCCCCGCTGCGCGCTCGAGTACCGCCGTGCGGACCTCTTCGGCCGTCAGCGGTTCCGCGTTAGCCATCGCCGCCATGGCGTCCGCGTGCCAGGTCCCATTGTGCAGGTTCGAATTGAGGCACCAGGCCGCGCGCTGCGTCCTTGCAGCGACGCGCTCTGCGTAGCTCCCGTCAGGCAGTTGACGAACGGAAGCGGCCTCGACGGTCGCCAACGCCTCGGGCTCTAGCTCGTCGACAGCATCGCCCGAAGTGAGCAGCCAAAGCGCAGGGAAGCCAGCCGCAAACAGCACATCGTCTTCTTCAGTCGCACCAAAGCCCTGGCGCACTTGACCGGCGATCTTCGGAGCGTGTTCCAGCGCGCCCGAATGGTGGGCTCGAGTGGGGACAAGGATTGAACGTATCTGCATCGCGGCGGATGGTAGTCTATGCCCGTGAATGCGGTCCACCCGTGGGCCTTGGCCGAGCTCACCGCAGCCGCGAGAGACGCGGAGTCTCTCCGCCCCGACGCTGCGTTCAGGGATGAGTTCGCCTCGCTCTTCGTCACCGCAGAGAGCAAGGTGCGCCTGGCCCGGCTCGGGGGAGACGCGCTGGTGAAAACGCTGGGTGCGCGGACGCGATGGTTCGACGCCTGCCTGGAGCCTTGGCTTGGCGCGGGTTCCGCTGTGGTCAGCTTGGGTGCAGGGTTCGATACGCGCTGGGCTCGGCACGAGGCATGCGCTTTGTGGGTGGAGGTTGATCTCCCCGAAGTACTCGCACGAAAGCAGGCGATCCTGGGGCGGCGACTTCCTCCCGACCTCAAACTCTGCCCCGGGCTCGCGACGCCGGAAACGGTGACGCGGCTATCGACCTTGAGCAGCGCCCATCCCACGTGCTGGTTGCTGGAAGGCGTCATCACCCATTTGCCTCCCTGTCACGCTCGCCGCTTGTTGCGCTGCCTCGGCTCCAAGCTGCGACCCGATGACTTACTGCTCTTTGACATACCGAGCGCGGGGACAGTGCGGGACGTTTCCCGCAATCCCCTGAGCTCGGAGGCGGCGCGACTCGGCTGGGTGCTGCAGACCGGAACGGACCACCCGCGGTGCCTGGCGGGGCAAATGGCGAGGAGCGAGCCCCGCGCGATCAGCGAATTTCTCGGCGAGCCCTGGGGATCACCAGCTGAGGTGCCAGTCCCGGGATGGCTAGTGAGTGCTCGGCAGCGGGAGTTCGTTTAGCATGGGCAAATGGCGCGAACAGCTCCCGTTCCCAACATCCCAGCTCCTCCCGGAATGAATCCTGGCGCCTTCGTCGCCGGCGGTGGTGGTGACGGGGGTGGAGCGGGAGGCAAGGGCGGCAAGAACGGGAACGGCAAGGAAGGCGCTGGAACCGGTGACGGCGACGATGACGCGAGTGGAGATGGCAATGACGGAGGGTGTGCCGAAGGCGACCCCGTTTGCCCAATCACAGGGCGCATGTTCGTCGACGTCTTCGACTTCGGCTTCGGGGCACCGGATGTGTTGCGCTGGCTACGCAACTACAGCTCGCGCACATCAAATTGCTGCACGGATATTGGTCATGGTTGGTCACATCCATACACCTGGCGAGTAGTCGAACGCCGCCGCGCGTATCATGTCTTCGACGACCGCGGCCGCGAGCAGATCTTTCGCAAGCGCAATGGGTCGAGTGCACCTCTGATGAACGGACTGGGGTGGGTCTTGACGCCCGGCCAAGGGGTCAGACTGCGCAAAGACGGCACCGAGTACGTGTTCAGCGAGCCCCGTGAGGGCGTGAGTTGGCTCATCAGGGTGATCGACCGCAACGGCAACCAAACCGTCTTGCATCGCAACCCGAAGGGACACCTCACCGGCTTGACCGACAGCGCTGGACGCAACTACCGAGCGACCACCCTCGCCTCAGGCCTGGTGACAAAGATCGAGGTAGAGACGGCTCCTGGGGGCACTCAGTGGATGCGCGTGGTCGACTACACGTATGACCAAAACGACGACCTGGTGTGCGTGACAGATGCCGAGGGCTATCAAGACCGATACGTCTATTCAAACCACTTGATGGTTCAGCACATCACCCCCACGGGCTTGACCTACTTCTATCGCTACGACGGCAAGGATCACGAGGCCTTCGTGCTCGAGTCCTGGGGCGAATATCCCGGCCGCCGAGATCCCGCACTAGCAGACAACTTCCCGCTGCCGGGGTGCAAGGGGATCCACTATCGAAAGTTCACTTACTCCAAAGAGGAGCGCTACTCCGAGGTCGAAAACTCACTAGGCGGGCTGACCCGGTACTTTGGAGACGCCGCTGGGCGAGTGATCCGCATCGTTTCTCCGAGCGGCGCCGTGGAGGATCGTGAATTCCACCCAGAAACTGGGGAGATGATCCGGCATTCGGACCCTAGCGGGCTGGTGAGGACGGCCGAGGTCGACGGCACACGCAAGCCAACGTACCAGCAGGTTGAAGGCGTGCCCGGCGTGGCGCGCTTCTACGAACCTGATGGCACCGAGGTGACCTACAACGAACTCTCTCAACAGGTCGTTAGGCGACGCTACGACTCGAGGGGCAACCTCACATTCGTCAAGAACCCTGACGGAACCTGGGAAGAATGGGGATACGACCAGCGCGGCTTGCCAAGCTATCAGGTCAAGCCGAACGGCGCTCGTACGTCTTTCGAGCACGATGCGATGGGAAGGCTGGTACTCACCACACACCCGAACGGAGACACCGAGCGCCGGGAGTATGACTACCTGAGCCGGCCTACCGCCCACGTCGGCGCTAGCGGCGAACGCACGGAATGGCGCTACGACCGCCGCAGCGAGATCATCCACAAGAAGCATCCAGACGGCAGCGAAATCCACGTGGAATATGACGCCATCCGTCGACCCACGATGCTGAACGAGGCTGGACGCGTTACGCGCTACGAGTACGGTGGAATGGCGTGGCTGACGCGCGTCGTTCGACCGAGCGGCGCCGCCTTCGTGATGAAGTACGACACCGAAGGTCTCCAACGAGAGGTACACAACCCCGACGGCCAGACGTTCAGCATGACCTATGACGCTGCGGGATTCCTGGTGGGCTGGAAGACATTCGAAGGTGTCGCATACACCCAGGGGCACGATGTCGGAGGAAACATAACCTGGTTCGAATCTCCACTATTCCGCACGGAAGTTGCCCGTAACGCGATCGCCAACGTCGAGTCGCTCAGCACTCCCGACGACGACGTGGCCTTCAGTTACACTCACCGCGGGGTCGCGCTGATCGACAACGGCGTGGTTCCGCTGGTACTCGAACACGACGCGATTGGCCGCATCGTGAAGGAAAAGCAGGGCTCCAACTCCGTCGAGCTAGCCTGGATCGGCGGCAGCCTGGCCGCGATCACGTCAACGGTTGGGCTACCCATCCAATACGACCGGCTGCCTTCGGGGCGGCCCGCGCGCATCCAAGTTGGCAACACTGACGTGTGGCCCTCCATGCCTCACAACGATTGCTTCTTGGACACCTGGGGCAACGACTTGATCGTGCGGCGCGAGTACTCAGCCGCAGGTGCGCTGACGTTTCTGGGTGTCGCGCGATCGAGCGGCATCGGACGCGACCGCGCCGCTACTGGGCAGGACGCGAAGACGGTGTTCTGGGCCGTGTATCGCTATGACCAACGCAAGAACCTTATCGGCGAGGAGTGGCACGACGGGCGGCGAGTTGCCTATGAACTCGATGCCAACGACCAAGTGGTCAAGGTCCTTCGCTACGACAGCGCCGGGCAACTCGTAGAACAGGAAGACTACGGGTACACCCGGAGCGGAAACGTCCGCGTAAAGGGCGCCACCTACGATGCGGCCGGGCGCGTCA
This sequence comes from Polyangiaceae bacterium, assembly GCA_020633205.1. Lineage (NCBI taxonomy): Bacteria > Pseudomonadati > Myxococcota > Polyangiales > Polyangiaceae > Polyangiaceae bacterium. The sequence continues at coordinate 417,102 of JACKEB010000014.1, read as the reverse complement.
TTCAGTTCCGCGGAGAAACATTCGAGTATGACGCCGCGGGTCGGCTGATACGCAGGATCTCCGACGCAGGGACGCGGGAATACGAGTGGAACGGCCTCGATCACCTGATCGCCGTGCGGGGTAAGCGCGACACCGTTGAGATGGACTACGACGCCCGGGGGCGCCGCATGCGGCGTCGCTTGATTCGAAACGGCGAGTTGGTCTCCGACACGTCCTACGTATGGAGCAACGAGACGCTGCTCCATGAAAGGGACGAAATCAGCGGTGAGTGCCGGACGTACGTCAAGTGCAACGAAGACTGGGAGGTGCTCGGTCACACTTCAGGCTCTGGAGACGCCGTCGCCTACCTGCTCCACCCGAACCGAGGCGTGTTCGGTGCGGTCGACATGCAGGGGAAGCTGGTGTGGCTCGGCTCGCCCCGCTTGTTCGGAGAGTTCGACCCGGAGATCTCTCAGGCATTTATTTCCTCGCGGATGTTGAATCAACAGTTCGACGAGGACGTGGGGCTCACCTACAACCGCCACCGTTGGTATCACGCTCCAACCGGACAGTTCGTAACGACGGACCCCCTGTTCCTCAACGGCTCAACGAACCCAAGAGAGTACGCGCTGAATCCGTTGACTCAGGCGGACCCCAGCGGGCTCAGCTCATATGCCCCGACCAGCAACCCGTTGCCGCCAGACTCGCCCCAAGCAGCGCCCGCTCAGATCACGAACACCCAGGCCAGCGCTGCGTACCTCGCGGGACCCGGAGCGTGGGCGACCGCAGGTGCGCCGGGTGGCCCCCCTGGATACGCCGACTGCCCAATCAATGGTGCGGACGGTCGCGCCGCCTTGGACCGCCGAAGCTTCGGCTCCGCACAAGGTGTCGTCGACGCCGCGGGCACGGCGTATGGTTGTCACTCCTGCGGCGCCAAGAAGTCTGGCTATCCTGACAACGCGGACGGCACTCAGCACTGGACCTGCGACCACCAGCCGGCGGTGTGTACCTACTCCGACACGGGCACCAAGGGGCGGCGACCGGGTGGTACGGTGGCGACCGCAACCTCCAACACGCCAGGAGCGGTCCGCCTGTACCCTCACTGCAAGAAATGCAGCAACTCCCAGCGCAACGCGCTGAGCCAACAAACCAGAATGCCCGGTGGGCAAGCCGCCATCTCAGCAGTCGCGCTTGCACAGATGCAGCACAACTTGACCAACCCATCACCTGCACCGCCCATGATCTAATTCCGCACGGCTTTTATTTCACGCCGACGGAGTAACAGTAGAGCGAGGAAGGCGAACCACGCCCGTGGGGTGGCACCACGGGGAACAAACCCGCAGCCTTGGCTCGTTGGGGGGTGAGGAGCGGAGTTTGGGCGATGGGCGTCGCCCGTGGCCGCGGCGTCAAGGTCTCCAACTGCCTGTGCGTCGGGGCCAGCGTCGCCGTCTATCGGTTCCGGCTCGAGTTCGGAGAACACCAGCTCGAAGCGCGCGTCACTGCGGGCGGTGGTCACTCCCACGACCATCACCACGCCGGGCCTCAGCGGAGCTTGCCCCGTCAGTTCGTGAGCAGCGTCTAGGTCGAGAGCCGTTCCGTCGTCTCCGAATGGGACGTACCAGACACGATTGCGAGCGACGTCGGTGTCGATACTGACCTGGAAGCGGGGGAGCGTGACGGCAAAGTAGTGACTGCTCAGACTGATCGTCGCGCCAGCGATACTCACCGGCAAGGGCACCTCCGTGAGCGCGACCTCTGGATAGCTCGATGCATTGGCGTAGCCGGCGCTGGATGCACGAGCTCCAGTCGCTGCGTTCCAAAGCGCGAAGCGCTGAAACGCGTCCGCAAGGTTGCTCTCAGCACCAGCAAGCAGAGCAGCGTCGATCGCAGCAGTCGACGGCGGCCCTTGCGCCTGGAGCCGCTCGAAGGACTCGCGCATCACCTCTGCCGAGTACGCTTCCTCGAGGAATAACGCAAATAGCGCCGTCGAGTAGCTGAAGCTCGACGCCGCCCCGCCGGCGGCAGAGTCTAACGAGCGCTGCGGTTGCTGAAAGAAGACAGGAAAGAAGCGCTCCATGTCTTCCAGCTCGGGGTACAGCGTATTCGTGGCCCACTGCGCTCCCGCCTCTGAAAACCAGGGTTCGATGCGCGCATCGTAGCTCGCCTGGATCAGGTGAAAGTACTCGTGAGGGACGACGGTGCGTAAGGCCGTCGTGCGATCGGGATACGCATAGCCCGCGAAGTCGTTCTCAACGATCAGAAAGCCGGAGCAGGACTCAGCGCTTGCCTCACCACACCACTCATCCACTTTGGTTCCGTCAGCGCTGCCCCCAAAGTTCATCAGGTAGATGTCGATGGCTACGTCGTGAGCCGCGCAGGGCACTAGCTGATCCGACACGACAGGGTTGTAGCCGAGGTCCTTGAAGTGAGCGTGCGCGCTCTCGGCGACATTCAGGGTCTCGACGACATAGGCAGGAGCAGCGTCACTAGCGTCCGGGGGCGCGTGCTCGCCGGCTAGAGCATACCAAACGCGGAAATGGCTCGACAGAACGGAAGCCAAGCTCTGACCGACGTTGAACGGGCTGTCCGGGTGACTCGGACGCAGGCTGTCGCAGTCCTGCGCGGCAGCAGAGCGGGGCAGCCAACAGCTTGCGAGGATCCCCGCGGCAATGAATCCGAGTGAGCCTCTGTTGAAAGTCACTTTCATAACCGTGCAACAGCCCGAGCCAAAGGTGCGCCCGCCAGGGAGTCCACGAAACCTGGCCAATCGGTTGCATCTGAGGATTCTCCTGACTCAGATGCCTCTCCTGGCGGGCGCATCGAGACCATCGCGGTTCCCCTCCAAAATGAAAATGATTTTCAACAAAGAGACGAAAATGATTTTCATTTTCATTAAGGGGTGCATACTTGGGCTCGAGAGTCGGCTCTGACTCTCGGTTCCCCCAACTTCGAGCCGGTGCGCCCACGCCCAGCAACCTCATGTGGGCGCACCGGCGGGGATCTCTCCATCTCGCGCCAACCCATGTCCCGCCTCCCCTGCTCCACACGGAAACTCATCGGATGCTGCGCGCTGCTGGCGTTCGGCTGCACCGACATCTCCGTGGACAAGGCGACGGAGAACGGCGGCCGAGGCGGCTCCGCGGCGAGCTCGGGCGGTGGGAGCGCGGCAGCTAGCAGCACGGGAGGCGTCGGTAGCGCGCCTCTGGAGTGGCCCGGAACGCTAGCAAGCGTCGATGTCCCTAGCGATTCGGCGTTCGTGAACCTCTCGAGCGCGGAGGTGAGCGTTGGCGATGCAGCACCGGCTGAGTGGGACCTGCATTTCAACGGCGTCGACCTGTTCACGAACTCAGGCGCCTCCGGAGAAGGCCTCGGAGGTGCGTTCGGTCCCCTCGCCTGGGAAGTCTACTTCGCCCAGGAGTACCCCGAGGTACCCTTCATCTTCACCGACGAGCCATCGGGCGCGGTCGGCGACTGGTACGCCTACGACGGGACCACCCACGCGCTGTACAGCCGCTTCCACACCTACGGCATTCGTTCTGGAGGCGACCTCTTCAAGCTCCAGGTTCTCTCGTATTACGGCGAAGTCCAGGGCGCACCTGTTTCCGCGGTGTACAGCGTGCGCTACGCCAAGGTGGAGCCACAGCACAATCACGCGGTGCAAGTCATCGAGTCACTCGATGGAACCGCAGGCTGGCCCAATGTCAGCGATGCGCAGCCAAGCGGTTGCTTGCGTCTGAGCGACGGCGCCGTGCTGGGGCTCACGCCAGCTGAAGCTCGGCAGCGCGGGGACTGGGACCTGTGCTTTCGCAGGGACAACATCAGCGTCAACGGTGACGCCGGTGGTCCAGGCGGTGTGACCGGAGTCGACCTAGATGCTGACGACGACGCCGAGGTCGAAGACGTCAAGCTGCGCACCAGCAGCAGCGCTCTAGCCGCGTTCGAAGCGGTGAACTGGACCACGCTCAACGACCCCACGCTGAAGTATCACGGCGATCGCATCGTCTCGGCCTTCACCGATGCCTGGATCGATACAAGTCAACCGCCCAAGCCCATCGAGGCGACCTGGCTCGTCATCGATCACGCCGGCGCCCCCTTCCTCTTGGCGTTCAGCCAAGACGAAGCTGCCCAGCCCAGGCACCTGACACTCCACTCGTTTGCACTCTCCGACTAACCCCGGTCGGACCAGCGAAGCAACCAGCATGTGACGCAACCAAGCGTCACCCAGATTGATATCGCGCGGAAACGCGCATGGAGACCCTGATGTTTCGTCCGAAAGTACTCTCATTGATAGGCCTGTGCGCCACGCTGACCCTGGTCGGCTGCGGCGATGACTCTGATGACAACGGCGGCAGCGATGCGACTGGCGGCAGCGGTGCGACTGGCGGCAGCGGCGCATCCGGTGGCAGCAGCGCCTCGGGTGGCAGCAGCGCATCCGGCGGCAGCGCTGGCACGAACGCCAGTGGAGGCAGCGCGGGTAGCACCGGCGGAACCGCAGGCACCGGTGGAAGCACTGGAGGTACAGGCGGAACCGCGGGCAGCAGCGGTGGTACGGGCGGAGCGACCGGAGGCACCGGCGGAAGCAACTTCGAGTGCACGTCTGGGCGTAACGAACTGCTCGGGCCCATCGACGCGGTTAGCACGGGCGACATCACGGTCCTCGAAACCGCGAACGGAGTCAGCACGGTCTACATCGACGCCAGTGCCGGGGGCTACCAGAACCAAGCCACGAACCCCGCCATCTACCTCGACCTCGCCAACCTGAGTCGCGTAGACATCACGGATCTCGCAGCCTTCACGAGCGCAGACTGGGACCTGGCGCTCAAGCGTGACTTGATTCGCAGTAACGGCGGAGACAGCGGCGTCGGTGCGGCTGAAATCGCCGCGCTCAGCAAGCCCTTCGACGACGTCACGAGTGCGGACGCAACGGGTGCGAGCTTCGAAGAAGACGACTACCTCGACAACCTCTGCATCCCGCAGACAGATCCCACGGGCAAGCCGGTGACACCGTTCAGCGGTTGGTACGAATACGACATGCAAAACATGACCCTCGCCCCTGCAGCGATCACCTACTTGATCCGTGCGGCAAACGGGAGTGACCTCTACAAGCTCGAGATCCTCGACTACTACTCCACTCCAGATGGCCAGACCGGAGCAACCAGTGCGCGCTACCGCGTACGGATCGGAGGACTGTGATGCGCCTGCGAACCAATCTAGTAAGCGGGCTCGCGCTGGGCGCATGCCTCCTCACGCTGGTTGCTTGTGGCGGTGCGGCTCCAACGGCTGCCTCACCGGAGCAAAACGCTCAAGCAGCGGACCTCCCCCCCAAACCCGATCCCGGAGGATACGAGGCCAGGGACGAAGGTCCCCAAGTGGACCGCGACCAAGCGGCCATCCTGGCGATGGCCGGCACCTTCAAGGTGCACTTCTCCTTCAAGGAGACGACCACGCTGCGCCCAGGCTACAAGGCGAAGGACGAGTACACCTCGGACGCGCTGGAGCTCGTGGAGGTGGTCGAGAACGAGCCTGGCAAGGTCGTGCTGCAGCACATCCTGATCACCGGCGACGACGGCAGCGCCATGATCATCAAGCACTGGCGCCAGGACTGGCGCTATGAGGACACCCATGTCTTGAGTTTCCGCGGGAAATCAACCTGGGAGAACCAGGATATGCCGACCGACCACGCGAAGGGCACCTGGACCCAAGCGGTGTTTCAGGTTGACGACAGCCCGCGTTATGAGAGCCACGGGCGCTGGGTCCATCGTGGCAAGACCGCCTTCTGGGAGAGCGAAGAGACGTGGCGCCCGCTGCCCCGACGCGAGTACACCAAGCGCAGCGACTACCACGTGATCGTCGGGCGCAATCGTCACGAGCTGACGCCCAATGGCTGGGTACACTTCCAGGACAACTACAAGCTCGACCTGGATGACCAGAGCGGCAATCCGATCTTGGTACGGGAAGTCGGTGAGAACACCTACACTCGCACTTCAGAGGCAAACTTCGCGAAGGGGCGCGCCTTCTGGCAGAAGAACCAGGGCTTCTTCGCTGATGTGCGCCACGCCTGGGACGACATCCTTTCCTCACAGAAAGTCATTCACCTGGACACTTCGCCAGACGGCCAGCCGCTGTTCATGACGCTGTCGAAACTCGCGAACGAGGGGGAGGCTCCCTACTCACCGGGCAGTCAGCTACCACAGATCAAACAGCTGCTCGAGAAGAGCGTCGTCGATGCGCCCCCTGCCGCTACCGCGGACCGCAGCGCGAGTCGCTAGCTGCGCGTTTCTCGCCCTTGGCATTTTCTCCGCGGAATCACGTGCTCAGTCGGACGTCGTTGTCACCGGCACGCGCTCCGCGGAGAGCAGCCAGCGCAGCATCGTCCCCACCCGCACGGTCACCCGTGAAGACGCCGAGCGGCGCGGCGCGAACACCGTCGCCGACGCCCTGAGCCAAGAGCTCGGCGTGCAGGTCAACCCGAGCGCCTACGACTACCTCGGCAACCCAAGCGGCATTCAGATCCAGGGCTTCGACGGCGAACGGGTCCTGATCCTGATCGATGGCGAACGCATGATCGGTGACACCGGCGGTGTGATCGATCTGGAGAGCCTGCCCCTCACCGACGTCGAGCGCATCGAGTTCGTGAGCGGTCCAACGAGCTCGCTCTACGGGACTGGTGCAATTGGAGGTGTCGTCAACATCATCACCGGGCCCCCGCGCGCGGAGGGCTTCAGCAGTCGCTTGAAGCTCGAAGGGCGCAGCTTCGGTGGACACAGCGAGCAAGGCACCGCGGCGCTCCGAGACGCCGACCGCTGGCTGATGCTGGATGGTTCGTACGCCTTCAGCCCGCTGCTCGAGCGTGATGACGGCGCGAGCGGGTTGCCGGAGTCAAAGCGCGCGCTGGTCCGCATTCGCTTGGGAGCATCACCAAGCCCAGGTTGGGCCACTCGCCTCAAGGCGCGGGTGATCCGCGATGAGCTTGCCGGTCTCAGCCTGATCGACCGTCCGGGGCTCGGCATTTTCTCCGTGGATACTCCAGAGGTGACCTACCGCTACCTCCTGGGCACGGAGCAGCGACTGCGCGTCAGCCGAGACTCGGAGCTGCGCCTCAGCTTGTCTGCGCAGTGGTTCGACAACGAGTCGAGGAAGCTCTTTCGCGGCTCCCCGGTGGAAGAGACACGACAGCGCGCGCACCGCTTGCAAAGCTTCGAGGCGATCTCGACGACTCGTGAAGAGCGTCGCACCTGGAGCTTCGGGTTTCGCGCCGAGACCGAAGCCTTCAACCAAGAGCTGAGCAAGACCGGAGTAGCCGGGAACGGCGAGTTGACCCACGAGGCGAGCGACGAGGTGCCCCAGCAGTCCTTCGGCAGCTTGGCCATCTACTCCCAGCTCGACTGGCGTCTTGGCGGTGGCTTTGCGCTCTTGCCAGGCGTACGCGGTGAGTGGCACTCACGCTATGGCTTCGTCGCAGCTCCTCGCCTCGCGGCCAGCTACAAGGCGAGCAGCCAATGGATATTCCGCGCGGCATTTGGCAGAGGCTTCCGGGTGCCATCAGCCAAGGAGTACGGCTTCGCCTTCGACCACTCGTCCCTCGGCTACGTCGTGGAGGGCAACCCTGATCTGCAGCCCGAAGCTTCCTGGGGGGTGAGCAGCGAGGCTCAGTATCGCCCTACCAAAAGCGTGAGGTTCCGCGCAGGCGGCTACGCCAACTGGGTCGAAGACCTGATCGACACGGACTTCGTCGGGCGCGACAGCGCCGCACAGGTCGATCGCTATAGCTACATCAACGTCGGACGCGCGCGCACCTGGGGCTATGAAGCCGATCTTGAGTTTCGCGTTTCCTCACGGCTCACCTCGCGCGTAGGCTACGCCTACCTCGACACCTACGACGTGGAGCGTCAGCGACCGCTAGTGGGTCGGCCACCCCATACCATCAAGAGCAGCCTCGACTACCAAATCACCCAGAACCTCGAGCTCAACCTGCATCACCGTCTGGTGAGCGAGAGCTACATCGACGACGGGCTGACGAGCCCCGCCTTCGTGAGTGTGGGGGTGAGGTGCGCCTACCAAGCCACGCGACAGCTAAAACTCCACCTCGGAGTCGAGAACGCGCTCAACGTCGAACGTGAAACGGCGCGCCCCGGAGACCAACGCCCCCAGCGGGGCGCAGCAGCGTACGCGGGCCTCGTGTGGGCTACGCCGGAGTGAGTTCGCGCTGTCGACAGCGCTGCAAGGCCAACGCCTCGAGTTCCCGTGCCAGGCGCTCAGCCAGTGCTTCGAGCGCCGGACGCTCACGCTTCAGCAGACCCCAGACAAGGCTTGCTAGCTCCCGTGTAGTCGCGCTCGAGCGCACCAGCTGGAAGCGTTCCACGATTTCCGCAGGACAATAGGCGTCCAAAGTCGCTACGCCGGAGCCCAAACAAACGTCGAGCTGCTGCGCGACACACAGCCACAAGACGCGATCTGCAAGCGCCCACTGGGCGAGACACAGCAGCCGCTGCGACGGCCACAACTCCTGACGCTGGAGCGCAGCCCAGACGGTTGGAGGAACGCAACCCGCCAGTTGCTCCTCGCTCAAGGCCAGCGCGAGCACCACCCGCAGCGCCTCGCCACGAGGCGCCGTAGTGAACTCCGGAGTGGCAGGGGGCGCGGGAGGGCACCGCAGCCGCGGAAGGTATCGCGCTGGATGGCGGGCGTTCATGCTTCAACACAGGTTCCGCAGCGTTTCCGCGCGGCTAATTTGAGACTCTCGAGCGCGGAGCTGGGCGAGGGCGTATCCCAGGGTGCCAACCAGCTCGTTGAGAGCTTCTTCGTTGAGGCGCACGGTGATCGCGCCAAGGTGCAGGTGCAGCGTGCCGCACTCGCAAGCGTCGAGTGCAGCCAGCTCTCCTTGGGCGAGACGCGAGTGATGACACCGGGCGAGAGGAACCTGAGCGACTGGCTTGAGCTGTTTCATGCCCCTGTTCTAGCGCCTTTTGGCTTTATTGAAAATGATTTTCATTTTCAATAGCTCTGAGCGAGTCTTCATGAGGAAGAAGCTGGTCTACCTCACCCAGGTGAACGGCTGCTTGCACAACGTGCAGCTCAAGGCCTGATCGAGCGCGGAAATCGGGGCGCAGCTCAACGCGCCCACAGCGCAGCTAGCTCGAGCTCGATGGCATCAAACGGTTCCGCGCGGATTTTCTCATCTTCTGCGTAGCTGGCCACCGCGCGGTAGGTCTCGCCGTCCAGCCGGAAGATCTCCAGCAGCTGCGATTTCGGGTCGACCAACCAAACGTGCCCGACTCCTTCGTGGGCGTAGATCGGAAGCTTACGGCGCCGATCCAGCACCGCGGTGCTTGGAGACAACACCTCGCAAACCCAGTCCGGTCGCAGGCTGACGCAGGGTGCGTCGGGTAGCTCCGGAAGCGTGGTGCGGCGCCATCCAGCGAGGTCTGGCACCAAGACGTTGCCGCTGAGATGGAGCTCCGGCTTGTTCAGGTTGAGCCAGCCTCCGGGTCCTCCACGTCCGCGGCAAAAGGCGCGACCCAGCTCTGCACCAAGCACAGTGGCTGCGCGCGCATGGAGACTCCCGCCGAACGGCGAAGCGATCAGTTCGCCATCGATGATCTCCCCCACCAGGTGCTCAGGCAAAGCCTCTAGGTCGGCGTAGGTCGCCATGCGAGGAGCCGGGTTGACCATCGCAGGCAATACTAGCAGAGGCCTCGGGGCTCCGCAGCCCTTGGGCCGCAAGGCTGTTTTTCTGCGCATCCCAACTCACGTCGCGCGCCGCGATGGCTGGACAAAGAGCTAGGGCGCACTGCCCAAGCCAAAGAGACGAAACTGAGGCGTATCCGCGTGGATTTCACCAAAGAGTGTACCTGACGCCGTCAAACCCGGGTCGTAGGCACACACGCCGCTCAACAGGGAGCTCTCCGTGTGTTCCTTCACCACCGCGAGCGGTCCAGTCAGCGAACCTCCTGACACGCCATAGAGCAAACAGCCCTTGTACGACTCACCAGCAACCGGGGAGATCAGGAGCCGCGGCTCGCCCTGCGCATCGATGTATGCGTCCGCCGCGTTGAACCCTGTCAGCGCCGGGTTCAACGCCTTCGCGTCCGTGGGGGTAAGCGGCGTCCCCAGGTAGCTCAGGTTGCTCCCGCTCAGCTGCAAGCTGATGATGCGCAGTCCGCCGGTGGAAGCGCAGCCAAGCCATATCCTCAGGGATCCATCGAGCGCAACCGCTGCGGGCTCGGTCACCGCGATACAATCGGCAACCTCTGCGGACACGTCGCTCAAGCGGTGAAGCGGCGCTCCGGCAATGCCCGCATTGTAGGCCTGAGTGCTGCTTGACGCGAAGTAACCCCCTGCGGCGAGGAACACCTGCTCTGGAGCTTGGGAGAGCGCCTCCGCGCTCGCCGCAGCGCGCATGGCGAGCCACCCGTATTCGAAGCGCCGATCACCCGTGTTCGGATCGGCGTCGTTCACGTGAAGGTAGCGGTGCCAGAAGAGCTTCCAGCGCTCAGATGTTGGGGCGCTCGAGTCAAACACCAGGGCCGAAACCTCGTGGCTCCAGTGACTAGGGAAGCCTTCGAGCCCTGGCGGTCGATCCGGAGCCGACACATCCTCAGCCGCGTTAATCCGCGCGGCACCGCACCAGGTCGCGCCACCGTCGTCGCTGTGCACCAGCCATGTGGAGACTCTCCCCTCCCCCACCAACCCGTCGACGCTCGAGTAAGACATCCAGACGCGTCCAGTTGCAGGATCCGTGGCGACCGATGGATCGAAGGCTCCGTTTCCATCGTCGGGAAGCCATACGCCAGTGTCGTTCAGCGAGGTACACACCTCTCCCGCGTCCGCATCGGCATCAGGGGTGGCGTCCTGTTGCCCTCCAGCGTCCGCATCCACCCCCGCGTCTGCGACAGCACCAGCAGCCGAGCTGTCATCGTTTCCGCACGAAACGGCCAACGCACCCAGCAACCCGACAAGTCTCCAGCGCATGCTCCATGCTACGCCGAGAACCACCATTCCCACACGCAATCCGCTAGTTCTAGATCCGGGGCAATAACCAAGCTTTGGTTTGAGGGTGAGCAAAGCTGATCAGGCGCCCAAGGGACGCCAGCAAACCCAGCGCAAAGCGCCACGGGGGCCCGCCATACGGTCCCCCCAGCGCCTCCCCAATCATCAGCATCGGCATCAAACCGAATAGTGACCAAGCCAGCACCGCATAGGCCAGAAACACACTCCGCTCCCGGCTACCACTGGTCGCCCACCAAGGGCCAAAGCCCGCAACCAAACAGCAAGCTCCATACGCCGGTTGCGCGAGCCCACCGAGCCCAACACCCAACGCCCCAACCACCATCAGCCCAGCGCTGCTAACCCACAGCCCAATCGGCCGCCTCAAAACCCACTGCGCACCGCGCATGCGTCTTCATACGCACGCTAGTCGCAAAGGTTCGGCCCGAAAGTGCGCAGCATGAGATCGAACGTACCATCCGTCGCATCAAGGTAGACGAGGGCGGAAAGGGTTCCGTTCGACCCCACGTCCGCGTCCGGAAGAACTAGTCGATCCCTGATCACTGGTACCGGAGTCCCCGCGGTACAATCGGCGGCAAAGGGCACGAACGAGATCCCCCCCACTCCAGCCGGCGGCAGTGTCCCTACAACCAGATAGTGGTCCGCTCCCACGCCCACGGCACCCGCAAGTTTGATGCTCGCCGCCGTTTCCGTTGAGGCGTCCGAGGGGCCACACACATATTGTCCCGAAGCATCCAAGATCGCCGCCCCGATCCTCTGGGTGCTCGGTAACGCGATATGCGCGTAGCTCGCGAGAAAGCCCGATTGGGTGGGCTGAACGTAGAAGCGCTCGTAAGCCTCGTTTGGGACGTTGGTGAGTGGACTGGACGCTGGATATTGGTCGCCAACGTTGAAGAGGGCGTCCATATACCCAAGTGTCAGGTGAGCCGTCGCGCCCTCCACAACTGAGTACGCCACTGCATAGCGACCTCCCCCAAACCCGGCGCCAGGCTGCAAGAAGAGCTTTCCTGGACTGGAGAGACCGGCGCGTGGATTCAACACCCCACCCGGATTGACGATCATGATCTTCAATTCGACGTCACTGCCGTTGGGAGCCGAAAAGAACGCTCCAACCCCGAACGCGCTGGCCGCCAGGGATATCGAGGAGCCGTTACTGGCGTCGCCCACACGAACGCGACTGCCAATGAGAGTGCCGTCCCGCGCCACGCGTTGCACATATGCGGCAGGCGCTCCGTCGGTCTGGTCGATCCACCCAGCGGCGTAGTGATCACCCTCTACAATCAGATCGAAGAGCGGATTCGACTGGAATGTAGTGCCACCACTTCCAGGTGCTGCCGACAAGGGGACGACCGCGGATAAGGGTTGACCGTTGAAATCATAAACTCGAAAGAAGAGCCGATAGTCGCCGCCAACCTGGTCACCCCACATCACCCCGAGGTCGTTGGTCCCTACGGCGACGAACCGCCCTCCCAAACGTTCCGTCAGGGTCTCGAGCTTGAACTGCGCGCCACCGATCGGCAGACCCTCCTCCAGGTCCCCCTTTCCGTCGCAGTCGTTGTCAAGGCCATCGCAGATCTCCGGAGCGCCAGAGTACACGTTCTCGTTGCTGTCATCGCAGTCGTCGCCCGTTGCCTCTTGGCAACGTGAGTCACCGTGCTGATCGCCATCGGTGTCCTTCGCCGTCAGTTGACACTTCGGGCCGCTGCTGGTCTCGAAGCACTTGCCCGCGCAGTAGGTCGAATCGATACCTGAGCAATCAACCCCGCTGCCGTTCTGACAGAAGTTGCCGTCGCAGGTCTCGACGCCGTTGCAGGCCTTGCCGTCGTCGCACTCGGCGTTCTTCGTGCACGGCGTTCCGCCACCTGCACCTCCGACTTGCGACCCGCCAACACCCGATGAGCCACCATTCCCCGCGGAACCGCTGGATCCTCCGCCAGCCCCGCTTGCCCCAGCCGTACCGGCAACACCGCCGGTTCCCAGAGACGGTCTAAAGTCGTCTAGACCGATGAGTTGGCCGCAGCTCAAAACTCCTGACGCCGCCAGGCAAGCGACCCCAACCACACCCAAGCGTCTCATGTCCACCGTTCCTCAGTCGCACATGTTGGGCCCGAACAGCCGGAGCTTCAGTCTCTTCTCGCCGTCAGTCGCGTCTGCATAGACGAGAGCGCGAAGGGTCGGATCTGAATCCACATCTGTTTGGAGCTGTATCAAACTGTCCGTTAGAATCGGGACAGTGATGGGCGCCGTGCAGTCCGACTTCACGGTCGAGACGTATATGTCTCCCTTCACGGCGGTCGTGGAGTACTCTGCGAAAAAAACCAGCGCGCGGTTGGCCATGGACGCCGTTCCAGCGATTCGGTTGGCGATCGTCCCAGAGAGCCGCAAAGAAGTCGGACCGCAGGCGTAGTGGTCGTTGCTGTCCAGAAAGGTCACGCCGAGTTCACTCTTAGGTGGACTGGGGGCTTCCACATTGAACGAGAGAAGGTATCCAGCGTCCAGTTTGGTCACACCAAGCTTTCGATAGAACTGACTCGGCGAGTTTGGCAACGAAAACGGCGCGGGGATGTCCACCAACTTGAGGAACTGCGAATCGAGTCGTGCGAGATGCAGACTTGCGGTTGGATCCGCGAACTCGGCGAAAGCCAACATTCTGTTCGGCCCGCTCCCCGCAACCACTGGAAAATATTGGGTGGCATTCGATGGAGGTGGGTCGAACGAGTAGTTGAGAACCCTTCCCGAGGATTCGATGAACGACTCACCGAGTGCCAACTCCGGCTTAAGGTAGAATACCCCTGTGCCGAACGGCGTGGATCCCAGCGCAACGGTACCTTGGGTGGTCGTAGGGGTCCCTGCAAGGAAGTTGTCTCCCATCATCGAACCATCAACGGCAATAAGCTGGGCCCATACCTCGGCGGTTCCGCTTCTTGAGTCTATCCACGCGGCAACATAGTGATCTGAAGCCCAGATGAGATCGAACTCTGGGTTGTTCTGAACCGTTGACCCCGTCTGCTCGGGGACGGTGATCTGTGTAGCTTCGCCGAGCGGGGTTCCGTCTCGTGTAAACGTCTTGGCCCACAGCCTGTTCGTGCCTCCCACTGGTTCGTCCCCCCACATCACAGCGACGCCTTGGGCCCCAACGGCAACGAATCTCCCGCCGGAGAAGGAGTTGAGGGTCGCGACATCCAGAACGCGCTCCGAAAGCGGCAAACCATCCTCCAGGTCCGCCTTCCCATCGCAGTCGTTGTCTATCCCATCGCAGACCTCCGGAGCGCCGGAGTACACCTTGTCGTTGCTGTCATCGCAATCGTCTCCGGTTGCCTCCTGGCAACGCGAGTCGCCGTGCTGATCACCATCGGTGTCCTTCGCCGTCAGCTGACACTTGGGGCCACTGCTGGTCTCGAAGCACTTGCCCGCGCAGTAGGTCGAATCGATACCGGAGCAGTCAACCGCGCTGCCGTTCTGACAGAAGTTGCCGTCGCAGGTCTCGACGCCGTTGCAGGCTTTGCCGTCGTCGCACTCCGCGTTCTTGGTGCACGGCTTTCCGCCTGTGCCACCGGCGCCAGCGACTTCAGTTCCCCCAACCCCGGCTGTCGACGAACCACCAATCCCCGCGGAACCACCTGTCCCGCCTGCCGCGGAGGATCCAGCGCTCCCAGCTGCGCCGCCAGCGTCGGTTCCCCCAACTCCCACGGCCGGCTTGAAGTCATCGAGACCAATCAGCTGCCCACAGGCAACGACCGAAAGCCCGGCAAACAGCACCACTCCAAAGCCAACGCGACGCATCTGGTCGGGTTAGCTCAGCCGGCGCCGGATGGCGAGGCCGAAGGCCTGCTTCCTTGTGGAAGCAGGCCTTTTTTCAGTTGATGTTCAGTCGCGCGGCCGTGGTGCCCGTGGTTCCAGCGTTGCCCGTGAAGGGCGAGGTGCCCGCCAGGCCACCCGTCCCCGGAGAACCGGGAACGCAGCTCCCCGGATCGCTAACGGGTTGATATTGCACGTTGGCGAGTCCACCGATCGCAACGCACACACTCGGACCACCGCCGCCGCCGCCGCCAGGTCCACCTGCGCCGCCCGCCGAGCCATCCCCACCGCGGCCACCAGGACCGCTGTCGTCGCTGTGCCCGCCCCCTGCAGCGCCCGTGCCGCCTTGCTGCCCGGACGCCCCATTGCCGCCATTGGCGCCCTTCCCGCCGTTGCCTGGGAAGATCCGGTTGTCGAACACGATGGCGTTGCCCGCGGCGGCAAACACACCAAACGAACCACCGCCGCCACCGCCGCCAAGGCCGGCATTTCCGCCAAGGCCCCCACAGCCGCCGCTGCCACCCCCGCCACCAAAGTCGGCACAACAGAGATTGTTTCCGCTCCCACCGCCACCGCCACCGCCACCGCCACCGCCGTTACCGTCTTGACCTGGCGTCCCGTTCCCGCCGGTTGCCGGAGAGTAGCCATCAGACGCAACCGAACCGACGGAGAGTCCGCCCGCTCCCGGCCCACCTCCCGATACCACTGAGCCCGGAGTTCCTGGCGAGCCTTGCGTTCCAGCGTCGGGTAGAAGCGGCGTGCATGAGTTGGCCGAAGCGCCAGGACCGCCGGGAGCACCGCTAGCAGCCGGAGATCCCGGTTGCCCAGTCGTGTTGCCCAAGCCACCGTCGCCACCCTTCCCACCCGAGCGAGCACCGCAAGCTACGATGGCACCACCCCCGTGACCGCAATCAGAGTTGCCGTCGCAGTCGATGATGCCCGTGCCCTCGCATCCGCCGTCGCCAACCTTCCCGTCCGGCGCACTGGTCTGCGCGTGCGACTGACCGTTGCCTTTGAACTCACCGTCAGTGCCGTTCGCGAGATCGATCACGTTGTAACGCACATACAGCTGACCGCCGCCGCCGCCGAGGCGCACACCGTAGGTGCTTTGACTGAAGCCTGAAGGCGCCGAGGCTTCCATCGTGAAGCCCTCGATGTGCGTCTCGTCGTTGATCACCGGTGCGTAGAAGACCGTGCCTACAGCGCGAACTACGGTCGTCGCTGCCGCGCTGCGCCTGAACTTGAAATTCGGATCCGTGTGGTCAAAGCCACCGTAGACGGAGATGCCGCTCTCGACGTTGACGGTCTCGTTGTAAATCTCCCCGGAAACGCACACGGCGGGCGCGCCTTGAGTCTTGGCGTAGCCGATGGCTGCGTTGATGCTGGCGAACGGAGCGGCGCGGGTGCCGTCGGCGCTCCCGTCAGAGCCTAGGGAGGCTGAGACGTAGATGCAGGTCTCGACGATGCCGTCGCCGCCGTCGCAGTTCTCGTCTTTGAAGTCCGGGTCGATCTCGTCGGTGCTGCTGGTCGGCGTGCACTCGTACTCACAACCGCAACCGCTGCCGGTGATGGGGTTGCCGTCCAGGTTACAGAAACCTGCAGGGCAGCAAGAGTCGCAACCAACGCCAAGGCCTCCACCGGAGCCTGCCGTGCCGCCGGTGTTGCCGCTACCGCCAGTGCCTCCAGCGCCGCTCATCCCCGCGGCACCGCCCGTGTTCGTTCCACCAGTGCCTGCGGTGCCACCCTCACCCCCAACACCGGCGGTTCCACCGTCTGCTCCGGCGCCTGCGTTACCGCCATTGGCGCTGCCTGAATTTCCACCCGTGGAATTCCCGGCGTCACCGCCCGTGCCTCCGTCACCCGAAACGCCCGCTTCGCCGCCGGTTCCGCCAGAAGCGCCCGAGCCGCGCGCGGTCTCCGCCTCTCCGCCAGCGGCACAAGCCGCCAACGAGCCAGAGAGAATGGTCAACGAAGCACCCCAAAGCAGTCGCCGCATGACGCGAGTGTCTCACGCACCACAGCCGGAAACAAAGCTGCTACAACTCGGTCCTGCTCGCTTCCTTGGTTTGAAACGTTGGTTCCACTGAGGGTGCGTGGCGCGCTTGGGTAAGGCGGCGTCGCAAACGGTCACAAACCCCGCGTATTCGTTTAAGTCTAAAGCATCTCGCCGGCTGTTCGACATCTCGCGTCGGCGGCCAAAGAAGCAAGGAAAGTCCGATGGCTACGAGCTCTGGTCGTCCGAGGTTGGTGCGCTTGGTCTCGCTCTGCTCGCTCGCTCTTGCAGTGGGACTCGCGGGCGCATGCTCCGGTGCGGACGAGGCCCCCGACACCGGCGTCACGGGTGGGAGCGGTGGCGCGCAAGGTGGCAGCGCGGGCAACGCAGGCGGCGCGAGCGGCGGCAGCGCTGGCAACGGAGCGGGTGGTTCCGGCGGCTTCTTGGATGCAGGGGGGAGCGACGCGTTGGATCCCGACGCGGCGTGCGGCTTGGTCACCGAGCGCGCCCAAGCGTTCCCGTTGAACCTCTACATCATGCTCGACAAGTCCGCATCCATGTCCGGCTATAAGTGGGACGCGGTGAAGGACGGCATCACCGCGTTCGTGAACGACGCTGACTCCGCCGGGCTCAAGGTCGCGCTGAATTTCTTCCCGCGCTCCGGCCCCGCAAGTTGCGATCAGACCCTGTTCAAGGAGCCGTCCGTCAGCTTTGCAGAGCTGCCAGGCAACGCTCAGCCGATCATCGACGCGCTGACCGCTGAGGGGCCGAATGGGATCGGCACAACGACTTATCCGGCGCTGGGTGGGGCGATTCTGAAGGGCATCGAGAACGGTCAGAATGATTCCACGACGAAAAACGCCGTGCTGCTCGTCACCGACGGCAACCCCCAGTGGCCAAGCCAACCGCCTCCGACGTGTGGCAGCACCGACAACCCAGAGTCGACCGCGGACATCGCGAGGCTGGCTGCCGCCGGCTATGGCTTCAGCCCCTCGGTGACGACCTTCGTGGTGGGATTGGACGGCGTACAAACCACGTTTGCGAACGCGGTGGCTGCGGCTGGCGGCTCAGGCCAGGCGATCTTGATCAGCAGCACGAATGCCGCTCAAGAGTTCAAGGACGCGCTGAAGAAGGTGCGCGGCCAGGCGTTGCCGTGCGAATACGCGCTGCCAAGCGACGTTGAGGATGGGAAAATTGCCTACGATCAGGTCAATGTGATCTACACGCCGGGCAGTGGCGGTCAGCAAACGCTACTGCAAACCGACGACTGCAACGCGGGCGGCGGCTGGTACTACGACGATCCCAATATGCCGACCCAAATCTTGCTCTGCCCCAGCGCCTGCGAGCAGGTGAAGGCGGACTTCGAAGCGGGGCTCGACATTTTGCTGGGGTGTAAGACCGAGCGCGTGAAGTAGCGCATCCGCACGCCAACCCTCACTCATCAAGAGCTACTGGCGCAGGCCCCGCGGCGCCTCTCCCCAAAGCTTGATGGTGCGGTCGCCCGAGCTCGTCAGCAGGCGCGTGCCGTCCTGATTGAAGTCCACGACGTAGACGTTTGCCGTCCCACCGTGGCGCAGCTCCTTGACCAAGGTGAGCTGTTCGCCGTCCCCGGGCTTCAGCACTCGGGCGCGCCCGTCGTAGGCGGAGACCACGAGCGCGTCTCCGCTGGGAGAGAAGCGTACCTGGTGAGCGTTGTTCTGCTGTCCTCGAAAGTACTTCCGGTCGCCACCGTCTGTCGTGTTCATCACGACGGTGTGCTCTCCCGCCACGGCGAGGAGTCGATCATCCGGAGAAAAATCCAGGCTATTCGTGTACTGAGGCGTTCCCGCGGTGAAACGCACTGCGCCCGCCTCGAGGTCAATCAACTCAACTGAGTTCGACGGGTAGTAGGTCACCGCCATCAGCTTTCCATCGGCGGAGAGCGCCCAGTCCTCGATGCGTTCCTTGCCCTCCAGGGTCAAGAGCAGCGAACCCTTGGCATCGAAGAAGCTGAGCGCTGACGTTTGCGCGGGGATACGCGCATAGGTCGCCCCGAGGACTTCGTGGTTGCGGGTCCAGCGCAGGTCCCAGGCGAAGCTCTGGGCGATCTCCCGCTTCACCTCTCCGCTCTTCGGATCCAGTAGTTGCAGCGAGTGGTCTCCGGCGAAAATCACCCAAGCGCCGAGCGGGCTCTGCGCATCGGGCCAGAGCCCAAAGACATCACGGCCCCAGGGCTTGAAACCAGGGGTCGCCGCCTTAGACACCAGGGCGCCGGTGGTCAAATCGTAGACGCGGATCGCCCCCTCCCCGCCGCCAACCACATAAGCGTGCTTCTCGTCAGGGAATATCCCTGCGGAAGAGAGATGGCTCTGCCCAACTTGGATGCTCCGGCGCACCGTCCAGCGCTTGTAGTCCTGGGGAACAGCGAAATGCGCGGTCGGTTGCACGACCTCCCACAGCTGCTTGCTGCCGACGAACGACTCCGTCAGCTGCCCGTAGCTGCGCCCGCTCGCCGCGACTTGTTGCTCTCCGGTCGCTGGACGAACGACGTCTCCTGGTGCGTTGGCGCCGCGTGGTTCAACGGGCTGGGTGGCTTCAGGTGACGCCGCAACCTGTGAGTTCGCCGGAGTCCCTTCGCCCGCCGTATCGTAGCCATTTCCGCGCGGTTCTGGCTCAGGGGTAGCAGCGCCGCAGCCGTGTAGAGCCATGAGGCTCACCCCCAAACCCAAGACTCGAAGCGCTCGCACCGTTGAGTGAGGCGCGGTACGCAGCTGGATTCCAAACAAAGCCATGAGTGCTCCTACAACGTCGGCGTGGGCGCATGTAGTCCCCATGGCACGCGCCCCTGACACCGTCTTACGTTTCAAGGTGCACTTGCGCGCCAAGGGGTGACCAAAATTGTTCGTGGCTGGCCGATCTGGGCGCGAAATTGTCCACGCGCGCGCAGGGAGACATCGCTTTGGGTGTTCCAGCTCCGCAAGAAAGCCGATTTTCTGCGCGAGAAACTCGGGTGCGGGATTTGGGGGTGAGGTACGCCTCGCGTCCCCCTGTGGGAACTAGAAGCAAGCGGCACGGCTAGTGCAAACCGAGCAGGCAATGCGTTGGTCCGTCGTCTTGGTTGGTTTGTGTGTTGCGTGCGGTGGAAGTGATCCGAGTGTAGGAGGCGCAGATCTCGACTCGAGCGGCACCGGGGCACCAGGCTTGACCGACCCCGTCACAGCAAAAAACCGCAAGGAAATGACCTGCGAAGACGCCCGCTCCTGGCGCTCCGGCAAGATCGAGCTTTCCGCAGCGCCCGGCGTGTTCAACGCCCTACAGCCGCTGTTCACCGACCGCGATGACCTGCTCGAGCTACGCGACAAGGTGAGCCCGGGCTGCGATTGGAGTCTCGAGGTCGTGGGCTCGACCGCACCGGTGGAGCAATGGGTGCCGATGCATCACGCGGGCGAGAGCTTCTGGAGCACGAACCCCCAGGAGGACGTCAGCGTCGATCTCATCGACTCGGGACGGCGCCTGATTCACGTCGAGCTGAGCCACGTCAGCACCCGTGCAGAGCACGGTGGGGACTGTGGTGAGCTCCAACGGGTGCACATCCAAGCGATGCTTGGGGAGGAGAATGATGACAAGCGCGTGCTCTCCCCCGACGGTCAGGAGTCACGCATCGGTGAGTTGATTGAGAGCGAAGACGATCGCCGCATCGAGCTCTGGTTCAGCGCGAAGCCAAGCGAATAGCGCCGAGAGTGGCCGCTGTAGCGTGATGTAGGTAGCGACAGCCTGAAAAGAACACGGAGCGAACTCACCCACTCATGTCCTTCGACCTCGCGTCCGTAGATTTGTCAGCGCCCTGAAGAGTTTTCATAGCTGCCAGTTGTGCCACCTCCCTCAGCACGCCAAAACACGGGCAATTACCCTTGCGAATTGGGATTGAAGTCTCTGCGTAGGCCGGGCACGGCTCGTGCTTATGAAGACTTTGATGGCGTCTTGGGATTATGCCGCACTGCGCAATGCAGGCGGCTTGGTGTTGCTCTCCAGCGGGCTCGTCTTGGCCGCGTGTGGCGGCACCGATGATCCCCAGCGCGCGCCTGCGAACTTCGGTGGAAGCGCTGGGACGACGAACGGCGGCTCAAGCGCGAACGGCGGCTCAAGCGGCTCCGGCGCCCTAGGTGGCAGTGCCGGGAACGGCATCGGGGGTGCGAACGGGGGTAGCGCTGGCGCGACCGGCGGCTCCAGCGCAAACGGCGGTTCCAGTGCGAACGGCGGTTCCGGCGGCTCGAGCGCAAACGGCGGTTCCGCGGGGAGTGGCGCCGATGGTGGGACCGCCGGTTCAGGCAATGGCGGCGCGGGTGGTGACGTGGGCGGCTTCGGCGGCTCAAGCGGCAACAACGGCGACGGTGGAGTTGGTGGGGGCGTGGCTTCGGGCGGCGCGGGCGGCACCGGGGAGACAACCGCCTGTCAGGTGGATCGCGCCTGGGCTCTGAACGTCACCGAGTTCCCGAATCCAACACCCACTCAGCTCGCGACGGCGATGGCCGACCTGGTGCCAAAGGACGGCACGGGACTCGCGCTGGTGTTGAAGTGGAACAGTGGCAACTCGCCCCAGTTTTGGGTCCACGCGATCGGCCTGAACCCGGTGTTCAACGAAATCTACTTCGCTGGCGCCGCAACACCGAGCGGTGTGCCAGCCAATGTTGGAGGAACTACGTTCTTCTTTGATGGGGGTGCGCAGCAATCCAGCGGCACCATCCGCGTGGTCGACGACGTGGGTGAACAGTTCATCATGCTGACGAAGGTCGGGATGGTGGATGGAGTCGCCACAGACGCCGGCTGCACCACGATCCAAGCATTCGTCGTCGCAACGATTCCCAAGGCCGAGGGCGACAAGACCTTCACCATCAACGGCCAAACCTCGACCTTCGCGAACCTCGCGGGTCCTGTGTTTGGCTCCGGCTGGAACCTGGCCATGCGTGTATCTGGCTCGCAGACCAACTTCGCGATCCATCGCCTGCCCTGAGAGAGAACCATGAGCGAACTGCCGCATACATCGGAGACGGCCTCTGGCCGAACAGCTTGGGCATCCAGGATCCAGCGCCTCGTGATGCCGCTTGGTCTGATGGCAATCGGTGCATCGGCGGTTCTGGTCGCTCCTGCTGGTTGCTCCGGCGAGGACCCGCTGGGTACTGTTGGCGATGGCGGTTCGGGCGGCGGAGCGACCTGCGACGACGCGGACGGCGACGGGTTCGGCGACGGTTGCTTGTCGGGGCGTGACTGCAACGACAGCGACCCGAACAGCACGAACGAGTGTTACTACTGCGACATGCCCGGGCGCGAGGGGTGCCCTTGCCCCGCGGATTCAGACGGCGAGCGCGCTGCGTGCGGCAAAGTCGAGGCGGTGATCAACGATCAGGTCGCGTGCGGCTTCGGCGAGTCGGTGTGCAGCGACGGCACGTGGGGCGAGTGCGTGATCAACAACACGAGCCTCGTCCAGAAGCCGAGCGCCGGCGCGATGAACCTGGGCAGCGCCCAGAGCTGCGTGGGGAACGTCTGCGATCCTTACTGCAAGGAGTTCAACGACGACGCGAACGGTGTCGACCCCGGGCCTGGCGGAGTCATCACCGGCCCCGGCGGAGTCACCGTGCCCGGCGCGGCGTGTCCAGCTCCTCCCGCCGACGTCTGCCAGGTGTTCGGTACTTGCTCACACTCGGTCTGCACCACCGGCGCGGCGCTACCTGTCGGATGCGATAACACGAACAGCGTGGTCGGCTGGGAGGATGTGTTCATCGAGCACTTCGCCAACAATAACCAGGGTTGGCTCTGGGACTCGCCATGGGAGATTGGCTCAGCCTCTTCGAGCGGTTGCGGTTCCGTGGGGAACGATCCTGGCACGGATCACAGCTCGGGTGGCAACAACGGCGTCGCTGGTTTGAACATCGGCGGCTGCGTGTACGGGTGGGAGATCTGGTACTACGGCGACCCCTACCTGCTGAGCCCGCCCATCGATCTGACGCCGCACAACGCGGCCGATCTGACCTTCTGGCAGCACTTGCATCACGACTGGCCCGTGGACGGTGACGTGCTCGTGTACAGCGACCCGGGGCTCAACTACCTGGGCCGTGTTTACGCTCCCGCGTCGAGCTACAACAGCTCCAACTGGGAGAAGGTGACTGTCGACCTAAGCGCGTACGCCGGACAGGCGATCCGCCTGGCCTTCCGCACCTTCACGCACAGCACCGACTACAGCTACTGGTTCGAGGAGAGCCCTGGTTGGTCGCTGGATGACATCAGGGTGCGTGGCTACAACCCCACCCAGGTCAGCACCGCAAACCTCGGCAACTGCATTCAGTCCATCTGCAACGACCGGCCCTCGTGCTGCAGTGGCAACTGGGACTCGCTGTGCGCGGACCTCGCTGGCTGCTACTGCACGGTCAGCGACCCTAGCCTGTCATCCTGCGCAAACGACTCGGCGCAGGCGCAGCTCGCTCCGGTCGACCTCTACGTGATGCTCGACCGCTCGTGCTCGATGAACGGCACACCTTGGAACACGGTCACCGGCGCGCTGACCACGTTCATCAATGACTCCTACTCGAGCGGCATCGGCATGGGCATCGAGTACTTCGGAAACGGCAGTAGCTCCTACTGCAGCAGCAGCAACTACGCGAACCCGAACGTCAACATCGGGCTGCTGCCAGGTAACGCTGCCTCGCTGACGAGCTCGATCTCCGGCACCGGCGTAGGCGGTAACACGCCGACGAAACCCGCCATCGATGGCGCGATCAGCCGCGCGATCACGAACCAGAGCAACACCGGCCGCAAGACGGTGGTGGTGCTTGCAACCGACGGTCTGCCCAACGACTGCAGCTCGACAGTGAGCAACGTGCAGACGTCGATCGCCAACGGGTTCAATGGCTCTTCGAAAATCAACACCTTCGTGATCGGCGTTGGGACCGGCGCAGGTGTCACCAACATGAACAACTGGGCGAACGCGGGCGGTACCACCCAGGCAATCGTCGTTGCGGCGAACGACGCGCAAGGCTTCATCGACGCGCTGACAGCGATTCGGAATCAGGGGGTGAGCTGCACCTTCGACATCCCAACCCCAACGTCTGGCACCATCGACCCTGCGCAGGTCAACGTCGTCTACACGAAGGGCAACGGCAGTGGTACCTCGGCGATCCTGAAGGTAACCAATGCTGCGGCCTGCGGCGCCAACGGCGGTTGGTACTTCGACAACAACACCAACCCAACGAAGGTCACGCTCTGCCCCACGACGTGTAGCACTGTCTCGGCAGACCCATACGCCCAGATCGAGGTGGTGTTCGGCTGTCTCTCGCAGCAAGCCCCGGGCAACCCTGGGTACTCGTCGGGCTACTTCGATCGGGACTACGACGCGACCTTCTGCGGAGCGGGAACCAAGCCGGTGTGGGGCCTCTGGTCATGGTCGGCGACCACACCCTCTGATTCCCGTGTGGAATTTCAGGTGGCCGCAGCCAGCACCGCGGCGGGCCTCAATAGCGCGACGTTCTATCCTGTCAGGTTCACGAACCCACCGGGCCCGTCGGGCTTGGCGGGCACGCAGGCCATCGCGCGCAGCACGCCAACCAACACCCAGAGCGGCTCGGCCAATCTCACCGAAGCGCTGGTCGCCGCGGGCGTGCCCCAACAGAGCCCGTTCGTTCGCATCCGCATGAACCTGCATCCATCGACGGACGGAGGTAGCGCGCCTTCAGTCCAGGCTTGGAATCAGCAAGTCAGCTGCGTTCCGTCCGAATAGTCTGCCGAAACCCAGACGCTGGGGCCTGACCAAAGCTTGAGAGCAACGGTCAGGCCCTTTGCGTTTTTGACGTTCGCGCCTGGAGGAGGGAACGCCTGGTCGAGTGGTGCGACTCACAACCACATCGGGCGCCCGGCCTATTCCCGTGAAATGTTGCATACTTGGGGAGCGAGCACCCCGTCCCCATACTAGCCTCAAGACGCTTGAGATTCGATCACGTATGTTTAGTGACAACTACCTGTCACCACAGCAGCGCCGATCGACCTACCGCCTCGAGGCTCGCGATGACTCCCAAGGTTTCAGTTCGTCCCATCCTGCTCATGGCTCTGGGCTTCCTTGCGACCACTGGCGGCGTGACCGCGTGTGGTGATGACGGACGCCCAAGTGGATCCGCCACTGGTATGGGTGGAAGCGGAAGTGGCTGCCAAGACGTTGATGGCGACCAGCACGGAGTCGGTTGCGCCGCGGGCCCCGACTGCAACGACCTGGATGCCAGCGTCTTCGAGAACTGTCCGCAGTGCACGACCACGGGTCGCGATGGCTGCTTGTGCGACGCTGAAGCGGAAGGCACCCGAGTTCCGTGTGGCAAAGTCACGGTGGTGATCAATGGCATCGAGAGCTGCGGCTACGGAGAGTCGTTGTGCAGTGGCGGGCAGTGGGGCGAGTGCATCATCAACAACACGCTGCCACCACCGGAGGCGCAAAGCTCCCACACCCTAGGCTTGGGGACGCCTGACAATTGCGTGGGTAACCCGTGTGATCCTTACTGCATGCAGTTCGACGACGACTCCGAAGGGCTTGACCCCGGAGACGGCGGGAGCGTGATTGGTAGTGACGGCATCACCAACCCGCGCGCAGCTTGCTCAGCGCCCAACCCAGATGTCTGTCAGCAGTTCGGAAGCTGTGGGCACGGTGTCTGCAACACGGGCAGCGCGCTGAGCGTCGGCTGTGACATCGGCGCCTCAAGCGCGTGGGTGCCGCTCTTCCGCGACACCCTCGAGGATTGGTCCAACTGGAGCTCCATCGGCTGGGATATCGGGGCGGCACAGGCGTCCGCCTGTTCCACACTTGGCGGCGCAGAAGATCCAATCACGGACCACACTCCAGGACCGTCGAACTCGATCGGCGGCGCACGCCTCGGAAGCTGCATCAACGTCTTCGACTTTGCGCCCCTCAACCAGTTCTACTTCCGCGGCCCCCTGCTCGACCTGAGTGGCTACACCGACGCGCGCCTGCGTTTCTTCCATCAGCTGATGAGCACCTACCCATTCGTTCATGGGGTGCGCATTCTGAACTCCCATGGGGATCCGATCGCCACGGTGTATACGGCACCAAGCCCGGCCAACATCGATACCTGGCAAGAAGTAACCGTCGACCTGGGCGCTTTCGTTGGACAGCAGGTCCGCTTCGAATTCGAAATCCACGCGGCAAGGTTAGACGCAGCCGACCAAGGGATCTTCGCGCCTTCCTGGTCGATCGACGATGTAACGCTCGAGGTGGTGGACCCAACGCCGAACAGCTATCCGGCACTTGGAAGCTGCATCGAAGACATCTGCGCCGCGCGCCCCAGCTGTTGCAGCGGCACCTGGGACCAAGGCTGCGTAGACCTGGTCGGCTGCCACTGCCTGGTACAGGACCCAAACCTCGATAGCTGTGCCAACGAGTCCGCCGAGGCTGAGCTGGCTCCAATCGATCTGTATGTGATGCTCGACCGCTCCTGTTCGATGGACGACTACGGGCGCTGGGACGCCGTAAGTACGGCGCTGACGACCTTTGTCCAGGACACGAGCTCCGATGGCGTCGGCGTCGGCATCGAGTACTTCCCCTATGACGACACGGAAACCGCCTGTACCCGCGCCAACTACGCCGCACCATCGGTCAACATCGCGCCGCTCCCTGCCAACGCGAGCGCCTTGGCGCTCTCGATTGCCAACACAGGACCCTACGGCTGGAATACTCCGACGCTCCCCGCCGTGCGGGGCGCCGTGGACCATGCGCGAGCCCACCAGCAAAGCAGCGGACGCCGCACGGCCCTCGTGTTGGCGACGGATGGCGAGCCGAACGGCTGCTCCTCCGACGTCTCGAGCGTGACGTCAGCGATCACCGCAGGTCTGAGCGGTGCTGAAGCGATCAACACCTTCGTGATCGGCGTTGGCAGTTCCGCGGGGATTAGCAACATGAACGCGTGGGCCGCGGCCGGTGGCACCACACACGCGTACGTCGTGAACAACAGCGACGTTGCTGGCTTCATCACGGCCCTCAACAACATCCGCGCGACGGGCTTCAGCTGCAGCTTCCAGATCCCGGCGCCAAGCAGCGGCGTCGTCGATCCAGCACAGGTGAACGTCGTGTTTCACTCGAGCGGTCAGTCGGACCGAGTCATCACACGCGTGACGGGAGCGAGCAGCTGCGATGCCAACGGTGGCTGGTACTTCGACGATCCAGCCGCGCCAACCGAGGTCGTGCTGTGCCCAGCAACCTGCGACCAGGCTGAAGGCGATGCTAGCGCGGGCGTTGAGCTAGTGTTCGGCTGCCAATCTCAGACGCTCGCCGGTTCCCCGGGGTACAGTCCATCAACGTTTGATCGCACTTACGACGCCGTCCAGGCGTGCGGCGTGGACTCCGGTTTGAAGCCGGTGTGGGGACTCTGGTCGTGGGCCAGCGCTACACCAAGCGACTCACGGGTACGCTTCCAGATCGCAACTGGCGCCAGTCAAACAGAGCTGGACTCCGCCAGCTTTGCGCCGCTCGAGTTCACGGGTGACAGCGGCACCAGTGGGACCCCAGGCACACCTGCGGTGGCCTCCTTCGCCCTTGGTACCGAGAATGGTTCGCTAAGCGTTGCGAGCAACCTCACCCGGCTTGGGCTGGCGAACGGAGTGCCGTTCGTTCGCCTCCGCATGCTCCTGGATCCGAGCGGCGACGGGCAGTCCGCTCCCACCGTCAGCGCATGGAACCTGCAGCTGAGCTGCGTTCCCTCGGAATAGGTTTCCGCAAGGTAACTATCAACCGTTGCAAGTATAGCTTGAAGCGTTGAGGTTGAGGTTCGAGCACAAACCTGCGCACTGCGTCTGACAAGCCTGGTTGCAGAAGCGACAGCTCAGCGTATCCATGTAGAGCTGGACCGATGTGGACGATGTGCAGGTGGCTTCGATACAAATCTTGATGCAGCCGACCCCAGACGCCGAGTACTCACAGCCCTGCTCGACGCAGGCAACCATGGCCGAACACTCCGTGTTGTCGTCGCACGCCTTCATCTTGTCAGCGCAGTCGAGCTGCTCGCAGAGCAGGCACTCGTCTTGAGGCGTGAACTCCGTGCTCGCGTCGCTCGCGCCCCCGCCGCCGCCAGCCCCACTCGCAGCGCCAGTGCCGCCGGTGCTGGTGCCGGCTGACCCCGCGCTTCCACCGGAACTTCCACCGCTGTTGCCAGAGCCGCCGCTGGCGGAGGACCCGCTACTACCGCCCTGAGCGCCACTCCCTGAAGCGCCGCCATTGCCAGCGCTTCCGCCTTGGTCGCTTCCGCCGAACGCCGATGATTTCGGCTTTTCATCGTCGTTCCCGCAGCCCACCGCGAGCCACGCCGCTGCCAAGCACACGACCGTCCCTGTCCGCATCGTCCAAGCCATCGCCACAAGCCCTCCAAGCAGTCGTCCGCACGACCGATGACAAATAGTGGCGCGCGGTGCGGGCCGTGGGCAAGCCGAGGAGTCTCATGGCGCTTCTTTCTCGGCTTTGGGTGACCTTTCCGCGCGTGACCCGATGGAGAGTTCAGCGCGCCTGACATCTGTGTTATCCGCCGCCCCATGCCGGAGATCATCGACGTATCAGCACGAGAAATCCTCGACTCCCGTGGCAACCCCACGGTGGAAGCCGAAGTCCAGACCATGAGCGGTTTCGGCCGCGCTGCGGTGCCGAGCGGTGCCTCCACGGGCGAGCACGAGGCGGTCGAGCTGAGGGACGACGACAAGGGTCGCTACCTCGGTAAGGGCGTGAAGCAGGCAGTCAAGAACGTCAACAAGGTGCTTGGCCCGGCTCTCGAGGGCATGAGCGCTCTCGACCAGACCGGAGTCGACGAGACGTTGCTCGAGCTCGACGGCACGCCGAACAAAGGCAAGCTCGGCGCTAACGCGATCCTCGCGGTTTCGATGGCAACGGCGCGCGCAGCCGCGGACACCCTCGGCTTACCGCTCTGGCACTACCTCGGCGGAGTTCAAGCCCGGGTGCTGCCGACCCCGATGATGAACATCATCAACGGCGGCGCCCACGCCGACAACGGCCTCGAGATCCAAGAGTTCATGGTAGTTCCTCTGGGTGCGGCCAGCTTCCCCAAGGCGCTCCGCGCCGGCGCCGAGATTTTCCACGCGCTAAAGAAGAACCTCTCCAAGGACGGACTCACCACCGCCGTTGGCGATGAAGGCGGCTTCGCACCTCGCCTGGAGAACAACACCCAAGCGCTGGAGCGCATCCTGCAGGCCATCGAGGCAGCGGGCTACAAGCCGGGCAAGGACGTGGCGATCGCCCTCGATGTCGCCTCGAGCGAGTTCTACAAGAACGGCAAGTACGCTTTCGGCGGCGGGGAGAAGACCTCCGCGGAGATGATCGACATCTACGCAGACCTCGCGAGCAAGTACCCGATCGTGAGCATCGAGGATGGCCTCGACCAGAACGACTGGGACGGCTGGAAGGCCCTGACGGAGAAGCTCGGAAAGAAGCTGCAGCTCGTCGGCGATGATCTCTTCGTCACCAACCCGAAGCGCTTGAAGGACGGCATCCAGAAGGGCATCGCCAACTCGATTCTGATCAAGCTGAACCAGATCGGGAGCCTCACGGAAACGCTCGACACCATCCGCATGGCGTCTCACGCGGGGTACACCTCGGTGATCTCCCACCGCTCCGGCGAGACGGAAGATTCGTTCATCGCGGATCTCGCGGTCGCCACGAACGCAGGTCAGATCAAGACCGGCAGTCTCAGCCGTTCCGACCGCATCGCGAAGTACAACCAGCTGCTGCGCATCTGCGATGAGCTCGACGATTCGGCGATCTACGCCGGCGCCGACGCCTTCCGCTTCTGAGCGCAACGACCGGCAGCATCGAAGCCCGCTGTGTGAAAACACTGCGGGCTTCGCCGTATTTGCACCTGGCCGACCAATGAAACGCGGAGGAACCGCTTAGCGCTTGGTCAACGTCTCGGCGCCCAAGTCGGTGCCACCCGGTTGGCCCCACTGGCCGACCAGCTTCCCGCCAGACTCCACGTACAGCACCACACCGACGTTCTTCGCCGTACCCCAGCCAACGGCGAACACGTTACCTGAGAGCAAACCGACCCCAGAGTAGCTATTGCCGGGGATGTTCCACCTCACATCGTAGAGTTTTCCGCGCGGAGTAATATCCACGGTCCCCTTGTAGATGGAGCCATCGGGATTCTGACCTTTGATGATCTGGTAGTTGCCGTTCAGACCTGGCGGTCCCTTCAGGCTCTCGGCACCGAGCTTCGACATGCTGGGTAAGCCCCAGGTGCCGTCCAGCTGGCCACCATTGACGTGGTACACAACGACGCCATAGGGCTCTGCGTCGGAGAGCCCAACGGCCAGCGTCGTGCCATCTTCGATCGCGACGCCGACCTGCTTCACTGCGCTGGAACCCAGCGTCCAATTGAGCAGGTAGATCTGCCCGTTCTGCGTGATCGCGACTTCCCCGGTGTACTCACCGCCCCCGGGGTTCCGTGCGGCACTAATGGTGTATGAGCCGGAGTGCTTGCCCGTAGCCCCCATCGGCGGAGTAGCCGCAGTGCCTCCAGAGTTCGATGTGGCCTTGCACGCCAGAAGTGGCAGCACGACCACACCCGCGAAACACAACCCGATCAACCCCCGACAGAAAGCCTTGGAATAGCGACCCCACATCGCTGCGCAGCCTAACATAGCGTTCCCCTCACATCATGGCTTCCGCAACACCCACAGGTCACTATCTCCCAGGTTCCCGTGGTTGGTGAGCTCGAGCCCTGAAGCGTCCCCTGCAGCTGCGAGCTCATCGGCGCTCCAGAAGCGCAAATCCAGGGTGTGTTCTTCCACGTGCTCGGGGCCACGCATCGCAGTGAGCGTGAGTTGAATCCTGAGGCGGTTTGTTTCCGCGTTGAACTCGAGAGTTTCCAGTACACGGCAAGGGACGCCGCTCTCAGGGTGTTCGAAGTAGGGGGTGAGGTGCGTCGTTTGCGCGTCGTGATGCGCTTCACGGCGAAGTACATCGCACACCAGCGCCCCACGGGGCTCCAGGTGCCGCTCGACGTGCCCCAACGTCCTCCGCAGGTCCTCTTCTGTGTGTAAGTGAGCGAGCGCGTTGAAAGGACAAATCGCAAGACTCAGTCGTTCACCCAGCTCAAAGTCCCGGAAGTCGACGCACAGCGACGTCAGGCGCTCCCTCACCCCCAAATCCACGGCTTGCTCCTCCAGCAGCCGTAACATCTCGGGAGCCCGCTCCACGGCGCGGACGTGCACTCCGTCTTCCAGCAACGGCAAGCTGATGCGGCCGCTACCCGCGCCCAACTCGAGCACCTTGACCTGGCCCTGCGCGAGCCAGCGGTAGAACGCCACATCGTGCACTCGTTGCCCGAACAAGCGCTGGTAGAAGAGCGGGCTCTGATACAGCTCGGGCACCGGGGCACTCTAATGGCGGCGTAACCCGCAGTCGCTAGTGACAGTGACAGCGTTGTCATGATCTGGGAGCTGCCCCCTCCTGCGCCAACGCCCAAACCAGGAGAAATTGCGCTAGATCCGCTGTTCCCCCTCGTCTGGGCACGCTTGTCGCTATGCTGGCCTTCATGCTGACGAGCTGCGAGCACTGCGCTGGTTTCCTGCCGTCCGGGGCGACGGCGTGCCCCCACTGCGAACGCCGTGTTTCCCGCAGGGCCCGGCTCGCGATGGTGGCTTTGAGCGCCGTCTCCAGCATGACGCTCATGGCCTGTTACGGCGCGCCAAACGACTACGCGTGCGACACGGACCATCCCGAGCTGACACGAACGCCGAGGCCGTTGAGCGACGGCTTCGGCGCCGACTTCGACCCGCTTTCGTGCGGAAACGCTTCAGGTCCAACCTTCATGTTCGCTGTGCACCCCAACGAACCGAGCAAGGCAACCGTGCGCTGGTCCAACCAGAACAGCCTCGCGATAGCCCAGCTCGACTGTGAGGGCAGCACGGAGCACGCCTGTTTCGCTCCGAACGACACCGGCACTTCGACCTTCGAGGTGCTCGGCTCTCAGATCGTCGCGATCAGCGGCGTCGACTCGACCCAGGCAGCGGACACACGCATCTGGGTCGAGTTCACCCCCACGTGTGGTGACGGTATCCAGCAGTCCTACGAGCAATGCGACGACGGCGCGCGCGTGAACGGTGATGGCTGCTCGGAGTATTGCTACACCGAAGGCGGCGTGGGGGAGTAGCGTCCGGTCTCCGTAGTCACTAGAACCACGCGGCGAGGCCGAGATCTCCAGAGATCGCTTGTTTGCCCGGATACCAGTTGCGGACGTCACCTTCGTTGAAGGCGATGCCAGCGGCAAGGACGTGCGTGTACTTGACGCCTGCGGTCAACCCAACGTGGCTAGTTACTTCCGCGAGGAGACGCGCCTCGCCGGCAGCTTGCCAAGAGTGTGTGGTCTGCTCTCCGTCCTCAGGCGCTCGAAACTCGTCGCCGTCGATGTGGTAGGGACTGGTTGCCCTGGAGTAGCCAACGCTCGCGTTCGGCCAGAGCGTGAAGGGGCCACCCAAAGCAATCAGGTAGCCGGCGCGGAACGCACCTCCCAGCTCGGAACGATCCCCATCGCCCTCACGCGACTTTGCCAGGTTGACCAACCCACCCAGCGTCAGTCCGCGAAGCAGCACCGCGTTGGCCCCCAACGTCACTCCGGACCCGAACTTCACTCCTCGGTCGCTGTAGGGACCTTCGTCCGAGTCGCGTGCGAGCTCCGCCTTGGCAACTTCATCGATGTCGAGCAAGAGCGTGTGGTCAGCGACTTGCCGCAACGGCCCAGATGCTCCGTCGCTGCCCCCGCTATCCGCGGGGGTCGCCCAGGCGGGAGCCGTCGACACCAACGCGGTGACCCCAACTGCCAACATCATCCCACTCCGCAACGTGCTCTGCTTGTCAATCTGGCGCATTGTTTTCATTTCCCTCCGGATAAATGACAATTCGTCATTTGGCTTGTTTTCTGCGCGTTTCGCGCGCTGTGCACTCCCAATCAATAGCAACGGAAAGGTATTCCGAAGGCGTCCCCCAAGGCCTCAAAGCGAGCCCCGGTGTAAGTTCGCCGGCGGATGCCCCATACTCAGCGAGCCATGAGTCGTCGGCGCCTGAACGTGCTCTCCAAGGACTTCTTTCCGGCCTATGTCGTGTGGGAGCTGACCCTGCGCTGCGACCACGCATGCACTCACTGTGGGTCCCGAGCAAGCGCCCCTCGACCCGACGAGCTAACGACGGAACAGGCGCTCGAAGTGGTCGCAGAGCTGGCCGATATGGGCGCGCGTGAGGTGGTGCTGATTGGAGGCGAAGCTTATCTTCACTCAGGTTTTCTGGAGATCGTCGAAGCGTTGGCTAGGGCGGGAATCCATCCAACACTGACCACCGGAGGTCGCGGTGTCGATGCGGACCTTGCCGCACGGATGCAAGAAGCCGGGCTCTTGCAAGTGAGCGTCAGCGTCGACGGCTTGCGTGAGACCCACGACCGCATGCGAAACCTCAAGGGCAGCTTCGACCTGGCGACGCGCGCTCTGATCGCCTGCAAAGGCGCTGGCATCCGCATCACGGCGAACACCAACATCAACCGCTTGAACCACGCCGACCTCGAGGCGCTCTTCGAGCACCTTTCGTCCCTGGGGATCGTCGCCTGGCAACTCCAGCTGACCGCGCCGCTTGGCCGCGCGGCAGATCGCACGGACCTGATCTTACAGCCGTGGCAGCTGATCGACCTGCTGCCGCGCATCGCCGACCTCAAGCGCCTCGGCTTCGAGCGAGGCATTACGCTGCTACCGGGCAACAACCTGGGGTACTTCGGGCAGGAAGAAGCGCTACTGCGCTCACCCACCCTGGGCGGCAAGGACCATTGGGCGGGCTGTCAGGCCGGGCGCTTCGTGCTTGGAATCGAGTCCGATGGGGCGGTGAAAGGCTGCCCCTCGCTGCAGACGTCTCACTATGTGGGCGGCAGCCTCAAGCAGCAAAAGCTCCGCGAGATCTGGGACGACGCACCGGAACTGGCCTTCACTCGCGAGCGAGGCGTCGACGCCTTGTGGGGGTTCTGCCGAGAGTGCGTGTTCGCTGCGACGTGCCTGGGCGGTTGCTCATTCACCGCACACTCCATCCTCGGAAGACCAGGCAACAATCCCTACTGCCACTTCCGCGCGAAAACGCTTGCCAAACGCGGGCTGAGAGAGCGTCTAGTGCCGACCGGTCCGGCAACGGGGCTGCCGTTCGACAACGGTGCGTTCGAGCTGGTGACGGAGCCCTTCGATGCACCCTCACCCCCAGAACCAACTGCTGAGGGCTTGGTTCAGATCACGCGTCGGCCGCAGCGAACGAACTGACCCTTGCGAGTTCACTCCGCTGGCGGCGTGGCCACCTCTAACGGCGGCTTGTCCTCGGACGGGGGCTCAGCAAACTCCTTGGGCTTTGGCCGATCGGTGCCGTCGCAGTCCGAGTCGATGCCATCACCAACCTCGTCGGCGGCACCCGGATGAATACTGGCGGAGTGGTCATCGCAGTCTTCCCGAGCGGGAAAACCGTCACCATCTAGATCGGACGTCGGGTCCGCGGGCTCTTGCATATAGGCGTGAGGCGCGCCGTAACAAGCCATCAGAGTCATAGCGAGGCTGCTTCCAATCGCGACCTGGAGCAGGCGCGACCCCAGCCGCGAAACCGCGGGCGGCAACCGCGACGGCGCCGCTCCACAGTGGGGGCACGCCGCACCCTCTGGACTAAAACCACCGCACTCAGCGCAAGCGTCTAGTTTCTGCATTTCCATCCCCAACGCAGCGCACAGCCTCAGCTTACGGCGCTCGACTCAGGATGGGGGGGAGAGGGAGAAACGACAAGTAGCGAGTCGGATCTGCACGAGATCACGCAGGAAAGTCCGAGTCCCCGGGCTGACTCGCTGAGCTCCGACGCCCAGAGTTGCCCCCGAACCAAACGCGCCACAAGGAAAGCGCCATCTCGCCCCCCAGAACCAGCCGTCGTTGCGCGCAGGGTAGGCGACTGATCGGGCCCTGCCCGGCGAAAGCGCCTTCTGAAACCACACGCCACTTCGCGCCCGGGAGGCGCGAACAAACAACAGAGCGCCGGCCCAAACCAGCAGCGAGTCCAAAGATTAAGATCGAAACGCTAGGAAAGGAATCAGCGGTTCCGCACGTATCCGGCCCCCCAACCGAAGAGCAACTTCGCCACATCCGGCGAGCGCCAAGCCGCGCTCCTGGAAATCCCTGAACAAGCGCGAATCGCAGCAAAGCCGTCAGCCATAAGACGGATCATGCAGCCAAAGACAGTAGCCAAAGGCACGGCCAGACCTCAGTTGGAAACACCTACACTCCATCACGTCGACATACGAACGCCATTCTGCTCGCGTCTCCGTGCGCCGTTGACCACGACCGCTAAACTCGGCGACTCTTATGGCTATGCTCAAGATCCGTGCTCGAGCGACTGCGCTCGCGAGTGTGCTCCCAGTCACCATTCTTGGTTTCACCGCGTGTAGTAGCGACCCCACCCCGCCCGGCGAGTCGGTTGGTAGCGCCACGCAGGAGGTGATCGGCGTGGGCAGCGGCAGTACTTGCCGTGTGGAATTGACGAAGGTCAACTACGACGACACAGGTGCAGATACCGCCAACTTCGTCGAACTCCACGTCATCCGCGATTCCGGATCAACGGCGACGACTTTCGGGGAGTGCGGCCTGGGTATTGTACGTCATGTCAACGGCAGCAACTGCGGAACGGTCTGGGACGTCGATGTATCGACCACTACGATCCCCAACGACGACTACTTCGTGATCTGCGCCACGAATGGCATCGCAACGGACAAGTCGATGTGCGATGCATTCCGGGCGAATAGCGGGAACAACGACGACCTGCTGCAGAATGGAGCTCCGGATGGTCTGAAGTTCCTCGACACGAATGGCGCTGCTCTCCTCGACGTGTGGTGGGAGGGCAGCAGAGCGTGCGACCCCCAGACGACGCTCAGCGTTTCCTTGCTCGAGGACACCGGGGCCACGACGGATCAAACCAACATCGCCTGCAACGACGCATTCACCCTGGTCGACACCAGTACGGTCACACTCCGCCAAGCCAACCCTTGCCCCGTCTCAGACGCGGGCGCGGCTGGCGCAGGCGGTAGTGGCGGAACCAGCGGCAGCGGCGGAACCGGCGGAACCGGAGCGACGGGCGGAACCGGAGCGACCGGTGGAACCGGAGCGACCGGCGGAACCGGGGCGGCGACGAGCACCGGCGGCACCGTGGGCACCGGCGCGACCGGAGGTGTGATCGGCGTTGGCGGCAGCAGCACAGGAACCGGCGGAAGCGGCGGCGTGATCGGAACGGGTGGCAGCAGCACCGGAAACGGCGGGACCAGCACCACGGGTGGGAGCGGCGGCGTGATCAGCACCGGCGGTACCGGAGCCACCACCGGAACCGGCGGAACCATTGGGACCGGCGCGACGGGCGGGACAAGCGCGACCGGCGGATCCGGAGGAACCGTCAGCACGGGCGGAACCGGAGGCACGGCGACAACTGGCGGAACCGGGGGAACCACCGGAGGCAACGGCGGAACGAGCACCAGCGGCGGGACGGGCGGAACCGTCAGCACCGGTGGAACCGGAGGAACCACGGCAACCGGTGGAACCGGCGGGACCGTCAGCACCGGCGGAACTACGGCGACCGGCGGATCGGGAGGAACCGTCAGCACAGGCGGAACCGGAGGCACTACAGCGACCGGCGGATCCGGCGGGACCAACACCGGTGGTTCCGCAGGGATTGGCGGAACCGGAGGCACGGCGACAACCGGCGGATCCGGAGGAACCACCGGAGGCTCTGGCGGCGCGACAACTGGCGGAACCGGAGGCACGGCGACAACCGGCGGAACCGGCGGAACCACCGGAGGCTCTGGCGGCGCGACAACCGGCGGAACCGGAGGCACCGCAGGCGCCACGAGTGGCGGAGCGGGTGGCTCTGCAGGCGCAGCGACCGGCGGCTCTGCAGGCGCGGCGACAGGTGGTTCCGCAGGGAATGGCGGCAGCGCTGGAGCTAGCTTTGGCGGTGCGGGCGGCTTCGTCGGCGACGGCGGCGTCGAACCAGCTCCCCGTTTCAAGGTCCCCGACGACGACAGCTGCAGCTGCAGCGTTCCCGGCTCCCCGAGCGACGGCGTGCCAAACGGAGCCCTGGCGGGTTTGCTAGGCCTCGGCGCTGTGATCCTGCGCCGCCGCCGCAGCAGCTGACGCGGGGTTTCGAAAGCGGCGCGCGAAGGGCTAGACTCAGCTCATGTCGCGCGCCGTGCTGCGTTTGTTGGAGGTCGTGTGCGCCCAGCTGGGCGCCGCTGACGCGCGCCTGGAGATTGGCGGGCTCGATCCGGACGACCCGCATTTGATCTGGGTAAACCTGGGGAACGCCGAGCGCGTAGTCGTCGTCTTCGATCAGCCTCCCGCTGAACCCCTGGAGCTGCAGGAGCGCTTGGTTGCGCTCCTCAACACGTTCGCGGAGACACTGTCAGGCGTGGAGCCAGAGGAGACGATGCAGCGCCATGCCCCACCGGACCGTCGTCTCGAGCAAGTGCTGGATAGCCTGCGGAGTCGCAGCGGCGCGGCGGTCGCGCTCGTCGTCGATCAGCAGTCGCCCATGATATGGTCCCAGAGCGGCCTTGGCGGCGGCTACGATCGCGATCTGTTGCTCGACGCACTGGAGACGTCCCGCGCCTGTGAGGAGCTCTCGCTGTCGCTGGTCGAACTCCTGCCCCTGGACGACGAAGAGCTTGGAGCGAGACTCGGCGATGCATTCAAGCAAGCCAACATCTCGAGCCGTCAGCGCCTGCGTGAACTGACCACTCGGGTCGAGCGCACCCGCGGGGAAATCGACGGTGACAACGCAGAGCGCGCGTTGAGCGCGGCAGCGCTGATAGAGCTTGTTGGAAAGCAGCCTGCTCGCGCTGAGCGCTTTCAACTCGCGCTGGAGCACGGTGGCGCGCTCCTCGGCCGCCGAATCAGCGGGATTTACTGGATCGGCCTCGCAGTCGATGCGAACTGGTCCGAGCTCCACACCGAGAGCGCACTGCGCGATTTGCTCTCAGGCATCGAGCGGCTGGTGCTGGCGCTGCCACCGTTCGATCCCCCGCCACGCGGGGCGCGTGTGCTGCGATTGCCAAGCCCGCTGCGCTCCGTTTGACCCCCGCCAGCTAGTGACTCTAGCGGCCCCGAGGCCGCGAGCCATCACATTGCCGCGGGGAATATCTTACTTGGTCTTTGCGGCTTCTTCACAAGCGCCCTTGGTGTAACCAATCACCTTTTGGGCTCCGCAGGCTTCGCATTTGTTGCCGAATGTCTTCTTCGTCGCCGAAGGACAGGGTGTGGTGATGCACCGCACACCCGTGTCGACGAGACCGCACACAGGCATGTACTCCTTGGTGCACATCACGGGGCCGGCGTCAGGCTTGCGAGGCGGACACTGGGTGAACTCCTCCCCAGGTGGACCGGCGTCTTCGGGAGGGTTGCTGCTCGGCTCGGCGCTCGGCACGGGCTCTTCCGTGGCGCTGGGCGCCGCGCTCGGCGTGGGGGCCGTAACCTCCGTCGTGGGCAGCGGCTGAGCCGCGTCGGGGTCCTGAGCCGGCTTGGAGTTGCAGCCGTAGGCCGCGCCAACGCAGACGAACGAGAGAGCAAACACGGGGGTCCAACGCAAAGTCATCGAGGAACGCTTAATGCGAATCTCGAGCCAGCGCAAAGCCAAGCCGGAATTCGCCGCAAGCCGTGGGCGATCGCCCCCCGCTACTGCGCGTTTGGACTGCTCGCCGCGGGTGGCGCGCCGGAAATAGGGACGCCCATTGCCTCGGGCGAAGAGTATCGCCCCACCTTGAGCGTCAGATACGTGCCCTCGCAGCGCCTGTACTCCGCCAGGTCGCCAGGCCGATAAGTGTACTCCTTACCCGTTGCCGTGCGGTAAAGCACACTGTAGGAAGCGCGCTCGGACTTGCGCTCCTTCTCGTCCTTGGCCAGGCCTTCACCCAGCTTGATCTGTTCGGCGCTCGGCCACTTGGGCGCAAAGTCACTGCCCTTCTCTTCGATGGTGCGCTCTGGCTCCCACGCCCACTGTTTCCATTTGAAATACGCAGCCATGACCGGGACGTCTTTGAACCTGGGGACCTGGCGAGTCTTCGTCACCAGGTGAGTCTGAGGCACCTGCTTGGTCTTGGTCACCATGCAGTACTTGGGGCTGCACGTCTCGCCACCGCCAGTGCAAACCTGGTCGCACTTGGCGAAGCCGTTGCCCTGAGGGGTGCACACTTCGCGGCAGCTCTTCGGCCGTGGGGTGCAACTTTGCCCGCATTGCTCCTGCTCGGTGTACGTTTCCGTACGAAAGCCGTTTGGCTCCTCTTCGGTGTACGTCTGTGTGTCGAAGCCATCGGCGACCTTGTCGACGTGGTGCTGGCGCTTCCCCAAAGCTCGCACATCCGTCGCAGACTTCGGCTTTGCATCTTCAAAGCCTTCCCGCTCGACGACCTTCCAGCGCTCGACGTACACGGCCTGGCTCCAGCTAGCGCTGGCGATGGTGCCGTACTCGGTGTGAAAAGCTTCAGCGAAAGCGGCGCCGTGAGTCGAGTAGTCGGAGCGATGGCAATTATCCAGCTGGAAAACCAGGAAGATGGGCAAACAGAACAACCCGAGTAGCACGCCGGCGATCAAGATCCGCCTGAGTGCGCTCTTCCCACGCTTCTGGGGGCGCCCATGACTCGCCGCAGCCTGGGCTGCCTGCTGATGACGCGCGCGATCCCCGCCACAGTTCGCGCAGTCGCCGTCCGCGGCGCGCTGATTGCTCCCACAGTAGCGACAGCGCCAGTTTGCGCCGCCATGAGCGATCTGAAGCAGTCGAGGGTCGGTGACACTCGGGAGCTGAGCCGGCGTTCCCGGCATCCGATACTCCTCGTGTTCTTCCTTGGGGCTGCCGCACGTCTGACAGCTGAGGTGCCTACCGAGATTTTCCCGTCGGCAACTCGAGCACGTCCACACCATCTCGACGACGCGACCGCTCATGCGCCTGCGATGGTACCACTGCGCGAGCTACGCCACTCGATCCTTACCAAGCCGCATGAAGGCGAGCGTCGCGAGCACACCAAGCAGCGAAAAAGCGGCGAGAAACCAAAAGAAGTGTTGATGCCCCGCAAGGCCAGGAGCGCCGTCCAGCAGCACGCCAGCGACCCACGCAACGAAGATATCTGGCGTGTAACCGATCACCGACACCACCCCCACCGCGGTACCTGTGGCCCGCCACGGCACCTTGGCTTCGGCAAACACCGCAAAGTACACACCTCGCAAGCCGAACATCGCGGTGCAAGTCACGAGCACGTTGCCATACAGGATCCAGCGCAGGCCAGGCACCGCCAGCGCGAAGTACAGATCCGTGGCGAGCAAGAGCACGAAGCACCCGAGAATTACTCGCGCCCCACGCAGCCTATCCGCAAGGAATCCAGCGCCAATCGCTGCCACTGGGCGTACCCACTGCATGGACGCGGTGAAGCGGCTGACCTCTACCTCACTCATGCCGTGCACCTCGTGAGCGTACAGCGAGTAGTTGTCGAAGCCCTTGTAGGCGACGTACGCCGCCACGACGATCAGCGCCTGGAGCCACACCTGAGGCAGACGTATTACCTCGCGGATCAGCTCTAGGCTCGCACCATTCCCAGGCGTTTGCGCCGCCCGCTCCGAACGCGGCGCAAACAGCCAGGCAAGTACGCCCGCCAGGAGCGTCACCAACGTGTAGACGTAGATCACGCTGCGCAGCGCCGCTGCGCGCTGTTCCGGAGTGACGCTGGCTTCATCCGCGGGGAACACCAGCTGAAAGAGCAGCGCCGCCGCGCTGGCGAGGAGCGCCGCAAACAAGCCCCGGCCACCGTCGAGGATGCCGTAGGCGCGGCCCTGCTTGTCCTCTCCCCCCCAATCCCGCGTGGCGCGGATCAGGGCCGCCCAGAACAGCAAGATCGTCGTGACCCCCCAGTATCCGAAGAGCCACGCCATGCCATGGTAGCTCGGGAACGTCGCAAAGTAGAAGCCGCCAAGCCCCGTCATCCAGAGCGCGACTGCCAAGAGCTTGTTTGCCGAAAAGCGGTCGGCGAGCGGTCCCCCGGGGAAATAAGCCAGCATCGCCAGCACGCCATAAACTGCCTGTGCCTCACCAAGCTCGGTGTTGGTGAGCCCCAGTACAGCAAGCACGGTCGGCCGAAAAAAGCGCGCCAAATGAAACGGCAAGCCGAACACCGCCTCGCCCGCGATGATCAAACACGTCAGCGCCAGCGCACGACGAAGCTGACCACCTCGCACTATCGCGTTGGACGGCTCGGCTTCCATGGCGTCATCCTACGCAATGAGCCTGGGGCCCACCGCTCGGCTCCGCGGGGTCAGTTTGAGTCCCCACGGAACTAGCAATGGGTCCTCACCCAACCAAATCGGCGGAGCCGCTATCGCTGCTCGGCGCCTTCTTCACCGGCTTTGCGCTGGACTTGGCCTTGGACTCGCCGTCGCTACCCGCTGCCTTGCTAGCAGTCTTCTTGCTGGCCTTCTTGGCCGTCTTCTTGCTGGCCTTCTTGGTCGCCTTCTTCTTGGCGGTCTTCTTGGCCGGCGCGTCGCTAGCAGTCTTGGCGGTGGCCTTCTTGGCCGTCTTCTTCGTCGCCTTCTTGGCGGTCTTCTTCTTCGCCTTCTTCTTCGAAGGCCCCTTGGCACGACGATCGGCGAGCAGCTCGTGGGCGCGCTCTGGCGTGATGGTGTTCGGGTCGTCGTCCTTACGCAGGCTCGCGTTGGTCTCGCCGTCGGTCACGTAGGGACCAAAGCGACCCTCACGCAGCGTGATGGCGCCACCGCTGACCGGATCGTTGCCGAGCTCCTTCAGCGGCGGGGCGGCCGCACGCCGACCGCGCTGACGCGGCTGAGCGAAGATCTTCAGCGCCTCTTCCTGGGTGATGGTGAAGACTTGCTCCTCCGTCTCCAGGCTGCGGCTATCCGTTCCCATACGCAAATACGGGCCGAACTTGCCGAGCTGCGCGGTGATGACCTTATCTTCCGGACCCACGCCGACTTCGCGGGGCAGGCTCAGCACCTTGAGCGCGTCCTCCAGCGTCATCGTCGCCGGATCCATGCTCTTCAGGATGCTGCCAGTCTTGGGCTTCTCTTTGCCCTCGCCCGCTTCCCCAAGCTGCACGTACGTGCCGAAGCGCCCGGCTCGCACGAACACTTGCAGGCCGCTCTCGGGGTCCGTTCCCAGATCGCGATCGCCGCTCGGCGCGTTGAGCATCTCGCTGGCCTTCTCCAAGGTCAGCTCATCGGGCGCCATGTCCTCGGGGAGGCTCGCGCGATCTTCGTCGCGCTGCAGGTAGGCGCCGTAGCGACCGACGCGCACCACGATTTCTCGACCCTCTTCGTCTTTGCCGATGGGCAGCGAGTTGATGGCGCGGGCGTCGATCTCACCCAGCTGATCGGCAACCAAGGAGCGCAGCCCGAGGTCCAAGCCGGAGCCACCGTCGTCGGGCCCGTCGTTCTCTGGCTTCTGGCCGAAGTAGAAGCGCTTGAGCCACGGCACGACCTCTTCGTTGCCGCTGGCGATGGAGTCGAGCTCATCTTCCATCCGCGCGGTAAAGGCGTAGTCGACCAGGTCGCCGAAGTGTTGCTCGAGCAAGCCAATCACGGCGAACGCAGTGAACGACGGAACCAGGGCGCTGCCCTTCTTCCAGACATAGCCGCGCGCCTGAATGGTGCTGATGATCGAGGCGTACGTCGA
Source organism: Polyangiaceae bacterium (assembly GCA_020633205.1). NCBI lineage: Bacteria > Pseudomonadati > Myxococcota > Polyangiales > Polyangiaceae > Polyangiaceae bacterium. The sequence goes on along the minus strand of JACKEB010000014.1, from coordinate 374,587 downwards.
GGGACGACCGACGCCGAGTTCCTCGAGCTTGCGCACCAGGGAAGCTTCCGTGAAGCGCGCCGGCGGCTGCGTCTCGTGGCCTTGAGTCTCGAAGGACAAGCTGTTCAGCGCGTCGCCTTCCTTCATCGCTGGCAGGTGCTTCTCCTTGTCGCCGAGCTCGGCGGCGGGGTCGTCACTGCCTTCGACGTAGGCGCGCAAGAAGCCCGGGAAGATGATCGTGTTCCCGCTGACGTTGAACAGCGCGTCCCGACCATCCTTCGCCTTCGCGCTGATCCGCACGGAGATGCTCTCACCGCGAGAATCAGCCATTTGCGAGGCGATCGTCCGCTTCCAGATCAACTCGTAGAGCTTCGCTTCGTCGCTGTCGACTTCGCGCGCGACGTGCTCCGGAAGCTTGAAGACATCACCCGCCGGGCGGATCGCTTCGTGGGCCTCTTGGGCGTTCTTGACCTTGTTCTTGTAAACGCGGGGCGAGCTCGGCAGGTAGTCCTTGCCGTACATCTTCTCGATCTGCGTGCGCGCCGAGTTGATGGCTGCAGACGACAGCGTGGTGCTGTCCGTACGCATGTAGGTGATGAAGCCGTTCTCGTACAGGCGCTGCGCGGCACGCATGGTCCGCGCGGAAGTGAAGCGCAGCTTGCGTCCTGCTTCCTGCTGCAGCGTGCTGGTCATGAACGGAGCTGCCGGGCTGCGACGGTTTGGCTTCCGCTCGACGGAGAGCACCTTGGCCGGCGCGTCTTTCAGCGACTCGACCAGGCCCTTGGCTTCCGCTTCCTTGAGCAGGAAGAGATCATCTTTCTTCAGCTTGCCGAGATCGTCGAAGTCTTTGCCTTGAACGACGCGCTTGCCGTCGAGTTCGAGCAGGCTGGCTTCGAACTGGCCGCCACCGGGCTGATCTTTGCCGTCCTTCGTGCCGAAGGTGCCGTCGATGCCCCAGTACTGGGCCGAACGGAACGCCATGCGCTCCTGTTCGCGAGCCACGATGATGCGTGTCGCCACGCTCTGCACGCGACCCGCGGAGAGCTTGGGCATCACCTTCTTCCACAGGACGGGCGACACCTCGTAGCCGTACAGGCGATCGAGGATGCGTCGCGCTTCCTGCGCGTCGACCAGACGCCGATCGAGCTCACGCGGATGGTCGATGGCTTCTTGGATCGCGCGCCGCGTGATCTCGTGAAACACCATGCGCTTCACGGGCACCTTCGGCTTCAGCACCTCGAGCAAGTGCCACGCGATACTCTCTCCCTCGCGATCTTCGTCGGTTGCGAGGAAGAGTTCGTCCGCACCCTTCAAGAGATCCTTGAGCTTCTGGATGTGGCTCTTCTTGTCGGGGTCGACGATGTACAGCGGCTGGAAGCCGTTCTCGACATCGACTCCAAGGCGGGCCCAGGCTGACTTCTTATATTGCGCCGGGATGTCGCTCGCTCGCTTCGGCAGGTCACGGATGTGACCGATCGAGGACTCAACGACGAACCCATCGCCGAGAAAACCCGCGATAGTTCGCGCCTTTGCGGGAGACTCAACGATGACGAGGGAGCGAGCTGTAGCCATGGCGGGGGGGCTCAACATATTCGGGAAGTCCGCCAACGCAAGACCGGCCCGAGGGCCAATAAGCAAGCTTCAGGCCTAACCTGCCGCACTCAGCGACAATTCGGCCTTGTAGGGGGGGTGCATTTCTTTGACAGGCCCACTCGGATCCGCCCCCGTTGGACGCTGTAACGCTCATTCCAGTGGGGTTGGGGGTGAGGTCCGGCGTTCCCCAACCGAGGCTCAGCTTACTCGGCGGCTGCTGCGCGGGTCCGCCGACGCCCGCTGAGCCCAAGTAAGGTCAGCGGCTCCTTGCTCAGCCGGAACACCACCTGGTCCCCGAGCCGCAGGCGGTACTCGAGATGAGGGCCGTCCAAGTAGAGCGCAGCGTCATGCATCTTGATCTGCACCTTCACGCTCCGACCCGGTTCCGCAAGGAACCGACTCAAGCGATACTCTTCACCGGCTGGCACATACGGTTCGCGGACCACGAACTGGAGCTGCTGACTGGTGAGTGGCAAGATACGACCACCCGCAGAACGCAGCGCGGCGGTAGACCCAGCCGGGGGGCCAATCCAGAAACCGCTCGAGCGGTGCTGCTCGTTGATGCGCCCATACCGCACGATGTAGCGCGACGTGTGCGCTGGCGACGTGTGACAACACAGCGCCTCGTTCAGCACCCTGCGCGAACGCACGCTCCCGTTTACCTCGACCTCCATGCGTGCCAATTCCACTCTGGTCAGCTTGCCGAGCAGCGCCTTCTCGAGGGCCTCCCGCAAGCCGGCTCGATTTACCGCACAGAAAAATCCGACGCTATCTTTGGGTGAGCTGTTGACCGCCAGCATCGGCGCGCGCGAGACGTGATGAGACGCCGCAAGCAGTGTGCCGTCGCCACCCACGGTGACCACCAAATCGCAGCTCGAAGCGTCAAAGACAGCGTGAGACTTGCGCAAGATCAGCGCCTTCGCCCCAAGCCGCTCGAGCTCCCGCTCGACGGCTTTCACCGTCTTTTGGTGTGCCTGATGTGCGGCGCGCCAACGGCGCACCGACGGGTCTTGCTTTTGCACCAACTCGCCGACGCGGCGGTCCCGCTGCTCCTCGACGTAGTGAGTGTACGCAGAGCGCTTCGCAACGACGATGACTCGCGGCCTCACGTGTCACCCCTACAGCTTGCCGAGGAGCTCGAGCTCCGCCAAGCGCCGTAACCCGAGTTCTGTCTTCGCGTCCTCGAGCAAGCCTTCCCGGCAGGCTTCGAGGGCCGTCGTGAGACGCACCGGAATGATCGCGGCGCCCGCTTCGAGCGCGGACCCATCGAGCGTCGGTTCCCCCCGCTCGGCAGGCTTCACTTCCACGTGGAAAAAGAAGTGACGTTCAGCGATCACCCCTGGTGCCGGGTAGGTGCTGGGGCCCAGCTGGCGAAAGCACTCCACCGGGTAGTCGAAGCCAGTCTCCTCCAGGAGCTCGCGAGCCGCGCAGCGTGTCAGCCCGGCGGCATCCTGCTCGTCTTCTTCGAGCAATCCTGCAACGAGCTCCCACATGCCACGTTCGGGAGGCTCGTCGATGGGAGAGCGCTTCGGATCTCGCAGGGCAACCGGTGGGCGAAGCGCGCTACGCAGGTAAACGTAACGGATCCCGCCTGCCACGTAGTGCGGCGCCACCACCACCGCGTCCAGCGCTTTGCGATCCACCTCGTCGTAGACGAACACCGCACTCTCCGAGCTGTCCGGGTAGCGAGCCACCAGTTGCCTACGAACCAAGCGCAGGAAACCCGGCGGCGCGGCAGAATCGACAGACTTCACCTCGAGCTCGATGCGCGGCATGTGCTGCCCCAGAGCCCCGGCCTCTTCGATGGGTTTGGTCATGCAGTGCACCAAGGGTAGAGGTTGTTCGGGCTTTGCGCGACTCCCTCGCTGCGATAGAGCATACCGGTCCTTTCCGTCCGCTGGTCAGGAGCCGGAACAGGGGGAAGTCATGATGCACACACGTCCTATCTCCATCGCCAATCGTGTGGCGCCAGTCCTGCTGCGCTTCACCTTGGGCGCCGCAGTGCCGCTGCTCGCGCTCACCACCGCCCAGCCAGCGTCGGCCGCGCCAGCCAAGTTCGACACGGAGGCGGTCAAGAAGCAGCTCCTCAGCGGCAATAGCGAGGAGATTCAGAAGGCGCTCGAGACGATCAAGGAGGCAGGCGCTGCCGCCAAACCCATCGTCCCGACGCTGAACACGGTGCTCAAGAAGGGCTCTACCGCTTCTCTACTGGTGGCCCTGATTCAGAGCGCCAGCAAGCTAGAGGACCCCTCCTCCAGCTCAGCCATCGCGCCCTACGTCCGGCACCGCGACAAGGCGGTCCGCCAAGCGGCTGCGAAGGCGCTGCTCCACACCAAGGGTCCCGATGCGGTCAAAGCGCTGCGCCGGGGGCTGCGCAGCCGAGATCCAGTCGTGCGCGGCACCGCCGCTGGTGGGCTCGGCACACTGGGCGCGAAAGAGGCGCTGCCAGATTTGTTCGCCGCGTTCGATCACCGAGTGGGCGAGGCGGCTGTCTCCATCGGACAGCTCTGCGAAGCCGACGGCTGCAAGGACTTCCTCAAGCGCGTTGGCAAAGTGCCCTTCGACATCATGACGTCTGGCCTGGACCAGATGTTGTTCCGCCCGCCGGCGAGCCTGAGCGACGACGCGAAGATCGGCATCATCGGCAAGCTGCGGGAGCTGGGCACTGCAGAAGCCGGCAAGTACCTGGCGGACGTCGCGGAGCGCTGGCCCAAGGACTGGAGCAAGCGTGTGAAGGCCGCCCTGGATGCCGCGGTGAAAGCCGTAGGCAAGGGCAAGAGCAGCGACGACGACGACGACGAGGATGACGAATGAGCCCGCGAATCAAGCAACTGAGCAAGTTCTCAAGTCTCGTGTGTGGCGCCGCATTGCTGGCGGCGTGTAGCGGCTCCAACGCCTTGTCTGGTGCGTTTGATACCACCTGGCAAAACGACGGCGGCCAGTCGATCAGCAGCGTCCAGCGTGAGCTCGCATCGGCTTCGATTCCGAAGGGAACCGGGCTCGCCGTTGGTGTGGTCAAGGGCGGCTTGGTCGCGACGACTCTCGCCGGCAAGAGCTGGAAGTACACCGGCAGCGTAGACGCACGACCGAAGCTAAGCGGAGACGTGGTCGTGGCCACGGGAGACAACCAGCTGTTCGCTCTCGACGCTCGCACGGGACAAAAGTTGTGGTCCATCTCGTCGGGCGGGCGCAGCTTGCGTGGCGCAGGCGACGACGGCACCTACACCGTGGCTTCTCTCGGCGCGCTGAACGGCGGGCAAAGCCGCCTGGTGGTGGTCAAGCGCGGCGGCAGCGTGATCCTCGATGCTGAGCCAGAGCCTGAAATCGGCACGCCCGCCATCGTCGGCGGCATCGCCTTCGTTCCGTGGGGCAACCAATACGTCTCAGCCATCGACGTCACGACTGGCGCGGAGCGCGGGCGACTCCTGATGCGTCAGCAGGTCACCCACGCAGAAAACGTCGGCGGAGAGCTGTACTTTGGTGAGTCTCAGCTGCTGCGCTTCGACCCGAAGATTGGCGCAGCTGCTGGGGGCGGAGGCACGCTAGCGGCGCTGCCAAAACACGAGCTGCCCGGCACTCCACGCTGGTTCGCCCCCGGTGCAGAGGTACTTTCCCCTAGCGCCAGTGCACCCGATCGCATCCGCCTGATCGCGAAGCCCACGGGCGAAGGCAAGTTCGAGAACGACCGCATGGCCGCAACGTACTTCCGCGTGGCAATGGGCTTTGGCGCCTCGGATGGTGAGCTGCGTTGGGCAAAGCTCGTCGACTCCGACATCCTGGGCGGAGCAGCGGCCAAGGGCGGCTTCGCCTTCTGTACGGCGAAGGGCGATGTCTTGCTGGTCGACAGCGCGAGCGGCGCCAAGGCGGGAGTGCTCAACCTGGGCGCTCCTGTGATGAGCTGTGAGGTACAGGCCGGCGACTTCACGGTCCCGAGCAACTCCCCGGAGAGCACCCTCGCCGAACAGCTCGGCGAAGTCATCGCCACCAAGGACCCGCAGATGGTTCCAGCGCAGCGCTTCCTCTTGACCAAGCTCGGAGGCATGCAGGACGACAGCGTCACCAAGGTGCTGATCGATCTAGCGAGCAACACGGACACGCCGCCAGCGCTGTACGAAGACTCGCGAAAGCTCCTCGCCGAGCGCCGTAGCGGCGCTGACTTCATGCTCAAGGCCCTCGAGCGCGAGTACGACTTCCTGGACGACGTCCTGCTGCCGCCGCCGGTTGGCCCCCTCGCAGACGCCCTCGCGGCGATGAAAGAGCAGCGCGCCGCCGGGCCGCTCGCGCATCACCTGAACGATCCGTCGGACACCCCCGACGACATCAAGCGGGCGGCCAAGGCCCTCGAAACCCTGGCCAGCGCCGAGCAGTTCAGTGACCTGAAGATCTTCTTCGCGCTCTACCGCGCCACGGCCTCCGACGATGACATCATCGCCGCAGTCGTTTCCGTGGCGAAAGCGATGTTGCGAGTTGGTGGTAAAGAGGGCGAGACCCTCGTCGCGGAAGCAGCGAAAGATCCGCTGACGAACTCCGAGGTCCAAGAGGCGCTTCAAGGCCTCAAGCCGGCCGCAGCCGAAAAGAAGCCTGAGGAGCCAGCGAAGAAGACCGCCTCGAAGTAGGCGCGATCAGTAGTGACCGGGGCCAGGAGGCAGCTGATGCATCGCCTCAGTGCCTCCCTCCGTCAGCGTGCCCGCGAGCGCCGCGAACAAGAACGGCGCCGAGTAGCTCAGCTTGGTGGTGTGCCCCGCCCAGATCTGGAACTGCCGCTCCGCCTTGCCACCGGGACCAAACAGATTGGCGAAGTGAACCTGGACGTAGTGCACGCCTTCAGGGAGATCGAAGTACGTGGTGCCCCAAGGCCGCTGCTGCGGCTGCCCATCGATAGTGATCGTCGGCTTTGCAAAGAACAGAAACCACATCAGCGGAAAAAAGCTGGTGTAGAGCTGCAGTCGGCCGACGCCTCCCCCACCCTGTGGCGGCACGAAGCCTTGGCCGTGCCCCGGAGGCGCGTAGCCTCCCCCTGGATATCCCTGCATCCGCTGACGCTAACGCAAACGCACGTCAGTCGTCGACCCGAACGCGCGGCGGAGGATCCGCTTCGGTCGGCTTGTCCTCCTTAGCCTCCTGCGTGACCGCGCTCCCTTCAGCGGCGTCGCCAGGAGGTGGACTGCTCTTGGTCTGGCCGGCGGCGGTTTCACGCACGCCAAGTACTTGCTCCACGCGATCTGCAACTCGTTCCACGACGTTGACGAGTTCGCGGCCTGCATCTTCAGCGAAGGCTTCGATCTTCTCTGGGCGCAGGTTCTCAGCAGCCTTCTTCCCCAACTCGGTCACGCGATCCTTGTCGAGCCGCTCCACCTCACGGGTCGCCCGCGCAGCCGCTTCGCGCCCCATGGTCTCGATCTTCTGCGGATCGATTCCCATCACGGCCTTCTTTGCCGCACGGAACATGAGCCCTAGACCCTGGGTCAGGTCATCGACGGCGCTGGACTCTGGCGCGGCATCAGCTCGTGCGTTGTTGTCGTCGGCTGTGGTGTCCGACGTGGCCTCTGGCTCCACATGCGGGCTCTCGGCGTCATCGGGGCGATTGTTGTCGGGGCTCGAGTCAGACATTCGCGCCAACATGTGCACGCTGTGCGCGCGCGCAAGCTCGCGGGGTCGCTCTACTTGGAGGGCTCCCCGCAAGCTTCTACCACCCCGAGATCACATGATTTTTCCCGATACTCTCGGGCGGCGTCTGACTTCTTTCCACGCTCGAGCGTCTGCGCCAAGAGCCAGCAACCACTCCGAGCCCCGAGTTCACACGCCCGTTTCCAAGCCGTTTCCGCCGCTTCGGGCTCACGCAACACGCCTTTCCCGGTGACCGCGACGCCCCCCTCCATCAACACGTTTCCCTCTCCGACACAGCCGAGCGCCTCGCCCGCCTCACAAGCCGCGCGGAAATGTTCGAGGGCATCGCGCTGGTCACCGTTCGCGAGCTTTGCGGAGCCAAGCCAGACACAGGCAAGCAACTCCTGCGAGCCAGCCTTGCTCGCCTCAGAACGGCGTTTGCACTCCGCCCCGGCACGCGCCAGCGTCTTTGCATCAGCACCATTCGGGTCCACGCTCTCCCAGCTCACCACAGCGGCCTCCGCATTTTTCGGGGGTGAGGGGGCAGGCGTTGGGCCTCCATGGTTGTCGCCGTCGCCCCCCGCTTTGGCTGCGGTGGTTTGGGGGTCCGCGTTTGCACCTGGAGCGCAGCCTGCCAGAGCCAGCAGCACCACGCCGCCAATCAGGCGCACTACGTTACCGCGCGGCACTACCTCACCCCCTGATGAGCGATCGAGAGCATCGAAGCGCCTCAGACGATTTCCAGCGGATCCCGGTCGCGCTGGGAGACGACGAGCTCCAGCTCCGGGAGGGCGTCGCGCACGCGCTGGGACAAATGCGGTAGGTAGCCGCGCTCCGTGTTCGTGTGGTCGCAGAGGATCACGCTCGAGCCGGTGGCGACCCGTGCCAGGACGTCGTGATGGCGCATCTCCCCGGTGAACAGCAGCTCCGGTCCGCCACGCGCGGCGGTCGGCAACTTCTCGAAGAGGCTACCTCCAGCGCCCGCACAGACTGCGGCCCGGGTGATCGGCTGCCCTTCACGATGGGCCTCGCACGCTGCCACGCGGATATGTTCCAAGCCGAGGCCCACCTTGACCCGATTCACGAGCTCACCGAGCGTCGCCGGCTTGCTCAGCTCATGCAGACGCCCCATTCCGCTGCCCTTTCGCGGGCGCGGCTCAAGAGCGTAGACCTCCCAGGCTGGCTCCTCATAGGGGTGCGCCTGACGCAGCGCCTCGCTGACCAGCGTCAGGTGCTTCCGCGCGCAAACCATCTCCACCCGCAGCTCCGAGACGTTCTCCGTCTCGCCGACCGTCCCGATGTATGGATTCGCGCCTTCTCCAGGTCGAAAGCTGCCGTGCCCCGGACTCGAAAATGCGCACTCGAAGTAGTTGCCGATGCGCCCGGCCCCAGCCTTGCCAAGCGCCAAACGCAGCGCGTCGGCGTGCTCCGCGGGGATGAACGTGACGAGCTTGAGCGCCTGCTCCGGATCCAGCTCGAGGGTCTGCTGGATTGGGCGCTGCTCCCCGGCGCCGAGCACGTCGCACAGCCAGTCATTGACACCCCCCGGCGCGGCGTCCACGGCGGTGTGCGGCGAGTAGATGGCGATGCCCTCGGACAACGCTTGAGTGACCACGCGCTCGAGGGGTGTGTGCTGAGTCAGGCGCTTCAAACCGCGAAAAATTGGCGGGTGGTAAGCGACGATCAGCTCCGCGCCGAGAGACAACGCCTCGGCGAAGACCGGCTCAGTCAAGTCGATGGTGAACAGCACCTGACTCACGGTTCGCACGTCCGGCGGCTCGACCAACAAACCCACGTTGTCCCAGTCTTCGGCGAAGCGGGTCGGCGCGAGCGCTTCCAACACGCGAACGACATCACGGAGAGACGTAGCCATCGCCCGCGAGCGTAGGCGAAAACGCGGCACCTAGCAGCTACGCTTGGCGCAACAATCGCGGTTTGTCGCGCCAGAAGGCGCTCCGCGGCGCCGCCCGAGAGACTGTTCACGATGCGCGCGAAAAGTGTGGCCATCCGGGGCGAGATCGGGCCAGAACTCCCGCCGTGAGCGAACAGGATCCCAACGAATCACCCCTCGGCTTCTTCACGCGGTTTTGGTTGGCGTACATCGTCTTCTTCAAGATCCTCTTCGACGGGTTCTACGCCAAGCGCATCAACAACCTGCATCCACCGAAGGCGTTGCCAGACGCGGTGGTCGAAGCCGACACCCAAGCCGAGCTGGAGAACAAGCTCGGCAAGGACGAGCGGCGTATTCACGAGCTCGAGGCGGAGCTCAAGGCGCTGAAGAGCGAGGCAAGCGTTGCGGGCGACGCGCGCGCCGACGGCGCGTTGTGGCTGCTTGGCCTGTTGCAGAAAGAAGGTCGCTTCGTCGACTTCCTACAGCAAGACATCGCGAGCTTTGACGACGCAGAGGTGGGCGGCGCCGCCCGCGTGATCCACGACGGCTGCAAGCAGAGCCTGGAGAAGCACCTCGATCTCGAAGCAATCCGCACGGAAGAAGAAGGCGCGAAGGTCACCTTGGAAGAAGGCTACGACGCGAAGGCCGTCAAGCTCACCGGCAATGTCTCCGGCAAGGCACCGTACAGCGGCACGTTGCGCCACAAGGGTTGGAAGGCAACTCGCGCGGAGCTACCCGCGCTGCTCCCCGAGCACGATCCGAAGGTGCTGGCCCAGGCGGAAGTCGAGCTATGACGAGCCGCTTCGTCGTCGGCATCGACCTCGGCACGACGCACAGCGCCCTGGCCGTCGTAGACAGCGAGGGCGAAGCCAAAGGACCCGCCGTCCAGGGCATCTCACAGCTCGTCACGCGCGGCAGCGTGGAGAGCCGCACGCTGCTGCCGAGCTTCGTCTACTTCGCACACGAGAGCGAAGGTGCCCTCGCCTTGCCGTGGGATGACGAGCGGAGCTTTTGCGTCGGTGAGCTAGCGAGGGAACGTGGCGCTGAAGCTCCTGGGCGCGTGATCTCGAGCGCGAAGAGCTGGCTCAGTCACACCGGCATCGACCGGCGTGCGGCGGTGCTGCCGTTGAATGCCGCCGAGGACATCGAAAAGATCTCCCCGGTTGAAGCCGCGTGGAAATATCTGGATCACCTCGCGGAGAGCTGGCAGCACGCTGGGGAGGAGCGCCCTGCCCTGGCCGAGCAAGACGTAGTGCTCGCCGTTCCCGCTTCTTTTGACGCCGCAGCGCGCGATCTGACGGTCGAAGCGGCCTACGCCGCGGGCTTCGAAAACGTCAGCTTGCTGGAGGAGCCTCAAGCTGCGCTCTACGCCTGGCTCGAGGCGATGGGAGACGACTGGCGCAAGGAGCTGAAGGTCGGCGACGTGATCCTGGTGGTCGACATCGGGGGCGGCACCACGGACTTCTCCGCCATCGTTGCTCTGGAGAGCGACGGTAACCTCGAGCTCCACCGCGTCGCGGTTGGCGATCACATCCTGCTCGGCGGCGACAACATGGACCTCGCCCTTGCCCACACCTTGCGCGTGAAGCTCGAGGGCGACGGCAAGAAGCTGGACCGCTGGCAGCTCGGCGCCCTCACGCACGCTTGCCGCGCGGCAAAAGAGCGACTGCTGAGCGACGAGCAACTCGACAAGCTGCCGGTAGTCGTCCCCAGCCGAGGCTCCCAGTTGCTCGGTGGTTCGCTGAAGACGGAGCTGACGCGCGAGGAGGTTCGCGCGGTCATCGTGGATGGCTTCTTCCCGGCGGTGCCCGGCAACGCAAAGCCCGCGACCCGCGCCCGCGTCGGCCTGACGCAGGTGGGCTTGCCCTACGCCGCGGACCCCGCAATCACCAAGCACCTCGCCGCCTTCCTGGCTCGCCAGGCTGGCGCCACGAGCAAGCTCAAGGGTGACACCATCAAGGGCACGTTGCTTCACCCCACGCGAGTGCTGTTCAACGGTGGCGTGCTCAAGGCGGAGCTGGTCAAGCAGCGCGTGCTCGAGACACTGGCCGCTTGGGTCACCGCGGATGGCGCCCCCGCGCCCACCGAGCTACCCGGCAGCGATCTGGATCTCGCGGTGGCGCGCGGCGCCGCGTACTACGGCGAGGTGCGGCGCGGCAAGGGCCTGCGTATCCGCGGGGGAACGGCGCGCGCCTACTACGTCGGCATCGAGGCGCCGGTCCCCGCAGTGCCAGGCATGGAGCCGCCGATCAGCGCGCTGTGTGTCGCACCTTTCGGCATGGAAGAGGGCACTGACGCCGAGCTACCGCCCCAGGAGCTGGCAGTGGTCGTGGGCGAGCCCGTGCGCTTCCGCTTCTTTGGCAGCTCGGTGCGGCGGGAAGATGCGCCCGGAGCGGAACTCGAGGACTGGTCCGATGAAGAACTCGAGGAGCTTGCCCCCGTGGAAATTACCCTTCCCGCAGAGGGTCGCCTCGAGGGCGATCTCGTGCCGGTGCGCCTGAATGCATCCGTCACCGCCATCGGAACGCTACTTCTGGAAGCGGTTCCGCTGGAGCCCAACGAGCCGGACGAGCGCTGGAAGCTCGAGCTGAACGTGCGTGAGTAGTTGCTAGCTTCTTGCTCTACTGGGGCCTCAGCGGAGCGATGGCGCTTGGCCTCCTCAAGGTGCCCGCGGACTGGCTGTTTCGCGACTACACCGATCCGAACATCGTGGCTTGGAACTGGTCCTTCCTGCCCCTCGACTTGCTGGCGAGTGTCACCGGCCTCAGCGGGGCGAGCAACCTGTTCCTCGTCGCCTGGCCGCTGGCGATGCTTGTTTTCTCACGGAAACACTACTTGGTCCCAGCGAGTGCCTAGTTCTTCGGCGCGCAGCTGTCCTTCTCGCGAGTGCTCTCCGCCTCACTGAAGCCGATCAGCGCCCACAAGGACCAGTCGTTGTACTTGGGAAAGGCATCTGAGTAGCGCAGATCGTAGCTCCCCTCGATGCGCAGACCGAAGCCGCGGCGGTTGACGTCTTCCACCTCACAGCGGGGGCAGTCATAGCCGATGGCGCCTCCCATGCAGCCAAGCACGCCAGTATCGCTACGACGACGTCGCTGCACCTCGAACCAGTACAGCCACTCCAGCCCGAGGGCAGGACTGTGAGTCCCGACGAACCACCGAGACTCCAAGCGCGACACTCGCACGGCGTCCACGGTGAACGACGGGATCAGCATCCAGCGCTCTGAGAGGAACAGCGCGCGCTCCACGCCAGCATGCAACTCGACGTCGAGCTGCTCTCCGTTGCCGTCGACTCGAAAGCCGCCCACTGCGCTGGTCGAGTCAATCTTCCCGCCGACTACGCGGCGCGTCTCAACGGCATAAAGCGGCTTGCGATCCCCAGCCACTTCCGCGTAGCCAGCGTGCACTGTGGTCCAGGAGGTACAGCCACAGGCCCCGAGTAGCGCCAAAGCCGAGAGCATGCGGACGCCCATCACCCGTATTACGCTCGGGGTTGGTAACACCTCCTCCGGCGCAGCACCTCCTCTGGCGGAGCAAACCCCGGCATCCACATGAGCAGCAACACGCGATGGGCCGGACGCCTTTGGTTTCAACCAGGTCTCTGGGTGTTTTTCGGCATTGGCAGCCGAGCTCAGGCCCATCGCCATCATGCGGTGCAACTCGCCTGGGCCCTCGACGAACCGCTCCAGGCAAGCATCGATGGCCGCACGCTGCAGGGCGAGGCGATGCTCATTCCAAGTAACGCCCGCCACAGCGTCGACTGCCGTGGCCGCGTGCTGCTTGCCTTCCTGGAGCCCACTGCGGCGCTGAACGCCCTGGGTCCGCAGGTCGCGACCAATATTTCCGCGAGGCATTTAGCGCAGACGCCGCCGCAATCACCCCGGGACTTCCCAGCTTGGAGCGCACACTTGCTCGAAGCCCTCGCGCTTCCGTCGCGGCCCGCCGCTCCGCCCTCGGAACCGATCCGGCGCGCACAGGAATTGGTGCTGCATCGATTACCAGAGGTGCCGAGATTGCCCGAAGCAGCGCAGGCGGCGGACCTTGCTCCGACCACGCTCACGCACCGCTTCACTCAAGAAGTTGGCTTACCCTTCCGCCGCTGGGTGTTGTGGATGCGTGTTCAGCTCGCGGCGCGCCTAGCGGCCAACGGTGGCCCGACATCGATGACCCATGCCGCCCACGCCGCTGGATTCAGCGATAGCGCGCACTTCACCCGCACCTTCCGTGGACTCTTCGGGCTGCCACCCTCCAGCGTGTTGTCGGAACTCGAGTTGATCGACTCAGGCTGACCGCAACGTTCAAGCCGAGCGGCGCGCGACTCACCAAGTTCAGGGCATGCAAGACCATCTACTCGGTGCAACCCCGCTGCTCGATCACCAACATCCCGCCATCCAATCCTTGATCGCGAGCCGCGGCTGGCGCTCACTGCCCGAGTTCGAGCGCATCGGCGCGGTCTACGACTTCGTGCGGAACGAGATCGCCTTCGGCTACAACATCGCGGACGATGTGCCCGCTTCCCGCGTGCTGGCTGATGGATACGGTCAATGCAACACCAAGTCGAGCTTGCTGATGGCGCTACTCCGGGGCAGCGGAGTCCCCTGCCGTTTCCACGGAGCAACAATCCACAAGTCTCTGCAGCGCGGCGTAGTGCCTGCGGCGTTCTACCCGATCGCACCCGAGAGCATCGTCCACAGCTGGGTGGAAGTGGACTTCCGTGGCTGGCGTGCCCTGGAAGGCGTGATCCTCGACGAAGAGTACCTTAGCTCGTTGCAGGCTCAGTTCGGCTCGGGAGAATTCCTGGGCTATGGGGCGGGCACCACGCAACTGGAAGCACCCGGCGTGGAGTGGAGCGGAGTCGACACCTTCATCCAGCGCACCGGCGTCAACGCAGACCTTGGAGTCTTCGACGATCCAGACGCCTTCTACCGAGCCCACGGTGGGAACCTCAGCGGCCTCCAGCGCTGGCTGTTCGCGTACGGGATACGCCACCTGATGAACCGGCGAGTGAGGCAGCTACGAAGAGGCGCAGCGAGAAAAAGCACGGACTCTCCGGGTCTCTGCCGCTACCCTGAAGGTGGATGGATTCGATCTCGGCCGGCACCGTAATTGGCGGGGAGTTCCGCATCGTCCAGCGGCTCAGTCAGGGAGCCATGGGGCAAGTCTACATTGCCACCCAGCTCAGCACCGGTAGCCGACGCGCGCTGAAGCTCATGCATCCAGCGCTGCTAGCGAAGCAAGAACTCCGGGAACGGTTCCAGCGTGAGGCGCGTGTCTCGGCTGAAATCGCCAGCGACCACGTCGTTCAGGTACTGGCAGCGGGAATCGACGAGGAGCTATCCGCTCCGTGGCTGGTGATGGAGTTCCTTGAAGGGCGCACCTTGGACGCCATGCTGCGCGAACAAGGGCCGCCCCCGTTTGCTACCGCACGGATACTCTTTGCGCAGCTGGGGCACGGTCTCGTACAGGCCCACGCGAAGGGCATCGTGCACCGCGATCTGAAGCCCGAGAACCTCTTCGTCGCTACCTCTCGCACCACCGATGCTCCGTTTTGCCTGAAGGTGCTGGATTTCGGCATCGCCAAGATCCTCGGGAGCACCACGGATAGCACGGCGGCCCTTGGCACTCCGCTCTACATGGCCCCGGAGCAGACGGACGCTGGAAATCGCATCGGGCCGCACACCGACGTGTGGGCCGCAGCGCTCGTCGCCTTCTTCACCTTCACCGGGCGCCACTACTGGCGGAGCGCCAACCGCCCCGAAACAGGCCTCCCCGCCTTGATGCGCGAGGTGATCTTCGACCCTCAAGATCCCGCGTCGACCCGCGCGCAGGAGTTCGGCGCGCAGCATCCGTTACCTCACGGATTCGACGCGTGGTTTGCGCGCTGCACGTCACGAGTGATCGATGAGCGCCCCAGCACGGCCCAGGCATTTGCCGAGCTGGATGCACTGCTGGCGCGACCCGAAGCAGAGAGCCTCGCGCTGGCGGCGACTGCTTCTCAAGCGCCGAGCGTGGCTCCTCACCCCCAACAAACCCACTTGAGCAGCCAGAATCTGTTGCCGGCAACCCAAGGGCTGCACGGTGCGCCGAACTTTCCCGCGGCTTCGCTGCCCCCCCAACGCAAGCGCAACCTCAAGTGGGTGTGGGCGCTTGTCGGCGGTCTGATTGTCGCGAGTGTGTTGATCGGCGTCTTCCTGCAGCGTCGCAAGGCTCGCCAGGCGAGTCACACGCGGAGCACGGCAGCCAACACCCGCGACGCGTTGCCGACGTCAGGGGAGAGCAAGCCCGCGTCCACTGGGGAGCGAAAGCGCCGACTGAAGATCTCCTGCACGCCTGCTTGCTCCTTGATCGTGAACGGGGCGAACCACCCAGCCCTGGCCGAGCGCTCGGTCGTGCTGCCGGGCAAAGGTAACCTCAGGGTGATCTTCGACCTGGTGAAAGCGAATCCACGCCTGATCATCAACACCGGGCTGGACGAAAAACCCTCCGCGATGATGCCCGATGCGGACGCCACGTTGACCTGTTTGGACAGCTGTTGGCTGACGTCGACTGCAGGGATCGGAAGCCGTGGCTCCCACTACGTCGCCACGCGTGGCCGCTTGCTAAAGCTGCAGGTCGAACCCCAGAAGAAGTACAAGGGCTACCCGCTGGTCACCTACTCCGTCAGCGATGAGTAGAGGATGGACCGCGCGGAGTTCGTTCCACGTTAAGACAGTGACCAAGATGCGACTGACCTACGAAGAGATCTACCGCGACCACGCGGCGCAATACGATCGGTTGGTGCGAGCAGAAGACCACCAAGGTCAGCTGCCAGCGACCCTCAACGCGTTGGTGTCGTTGCGCGACACGGACGTGATCGAGGTCGGCGCCGGCACCGGCCGAGTCACGCGTCACTTGGTAAGCGCCGGTGCGCGGGTGGTGGCGACAGAAGCCGCCGAGGCGA
Organism: Polyangiaceae bacterium; assembly: GCA_020633205.1. NCBI lineage: Bacteria > Pseudomonadati > Myxococcota > Polyangiales > Polyangiaceae > Polyangiaceae bacterium. Next base: position 358,577 of record JACKEB010000014.1, on the reverse strand, counting down.
TGCTCAAGCTGGGCTCAGAACGCGTCCCTGAGGCGAGTTGGTTCCTCGCGGATGCGAGGACCCTCCCCGTCGAAGACGCCAGCGCGGATGTTGGGGTCGCCGGTTGGGTGTTCGGCCATTTGCGGCACTGGGAGCCCGACAGCTGGCGAGCCGAGATTGGCCGAGGGCTCGATGAGCTCGCGAGGGTAGTCCGCCCTGGGGGAACGCTGATCGTCGTGGAGACGTTAGGCACCGGCCATCGCGCCCCGAAGCCACCGAATGCAGACCTAGCGGAGTACTACGCCTGGCTCGAGAATGAACGAGGCTTCGTTTGCCAGCCAATCCGCACGGATTATCGCTTCGACTCACCAGCAAGCGCGCGTGAGCTGGTTGAGTTCTTCTTCGGCGAGAGCAAAGCAGAGCTTGTCGAGGACGCGCTGTTGCCCGAATGCACCGGCGTGTGGAGCCGGCGCCGCTAGCGCGCGTGGTAGCTGTCGCAGAGCGAGACGGCCCAACGTCATTGCTACTCGTAGAGTTCGAGGAAGTTCTGCTTGAGCACACGAGTGAGGGCGTCACTAGGGACATCCGGGCAACCAGCGACCTGCGGTGTTCCAAGCTCCAAGCCGCGCGCATCGATCGTCCCCTGACAGGTGTCGAAGCTCTGCGCTTGGTCGGCTGGGCCACGCAAGATGTGCATCCACGCGGAATAAGACGCAGGCAAGCAAGTCTGGCTCACCCGACGATCCGTCCCGAACAGGATCTGCTGCGGATAGGCCGCGAAGAGGCTCCGCGCCTGACAGCCAGCCGCCGCGAAGGCATCCAACCGTGAGGTGTCCACAGAGACGCCAGTGTCCAGGAGTGCAACCAAACCGGCAGGCTCCCCCGTCAGGAACCCCATGTGCGCGACGATGAAGCGGCGACGGGCAGCGCTATCCACTTCGTTCGAGAGCCAGGTCGCGAGGGACTGCTGGTGACGTCGCGTCACGAGCGCACAGTTGTCGATGGCCCCAAGCTCCGGGTCATAGCAGGTCGTGGTTGCCCCCTGGTAGGACGCCGCATGACTGACGATGGGCAGGCGCAGCTCCGCCACGATGTAGCGAACGACCTCTCGCCAAGCAGGCTCGAGCGCCAAGTAGTGCACCGTCGATTGTTGCATGCAGCTGGAGTTGGGGGTGAGGGAGCCCTGGGGCACAACGCAGAAGCCGTTGAAGCGATTCCACCCACCGATGAACATGCCCCCTTCGGCTTCCCCGGTCTCGTACTGCTTGCCAATGTGATCTTTGAATCCAATCGCGCCCTGGCGCGCCCAATCCCGGGCTTCCGCCTTGCAGGCTTCGGCCCAGCTCTCATCTACCTTCCGCTGATACAAGCAACGGAGCCCGGCAAAGAAGCCTACCGCCTCGGGCTCCTTCGCTGCGGTGTCGCGAGCGGTCTCGTTCAGCCCCGTGAAGTAGTTCACCGCTTCCGCGGGGTAAATATCTTCGTTGATCAGCCAGTACTCGTTGCTCAAGAGCACCGCGCGAGCGGAGTACAAGCCTTCCAGAGACGCGAGGCCACTGGTGTCGCAACAGCGCGCGCCTGCGCAGTCAGACATCAGCTCACAGTGCGTGTGAACATCGATGAAATCCGCGCTCGCCCAATCCGGCGGAGGCCGCTGGCTTTTCAAGCCGGCGTCTACCGCGCCATCCACGTTCGTCGCGTCCCCATCTGCCCCCGCGTCTGCCGGCCCACCTGCGCGATCCGTCTCTTCCGCAGAGCAACCCGCAAGCACGGCCAGCGCGATACCCGCGCCCCAGCCCAAACGGCCTTTGATACCTCGCGGTAATTGTCCTAGCACCCCGTCTCGCATTCGATGGCTTCAGGATACTGGATCGCCTTGCTGCAGTCTGCGACGTAGCCAAACAATGAGAGACCCGGCGTCTGCAACCCCTGTGGGGCGCAATTGTTGAAGCAGTTGCATCCCTCGCTGGCCCGCCGCGCCTCACAAGCGTTCCAGCACTGCACGATGCGCATGCAGTTGGGATCCGCCGCGCAGTTTTGCTGTTGCGCACAGCACCCCTGGTCCAACGCGCTCTCGCAAGCAGGCGTCTCGAACAAATGCATGCCGCAGGCGTTCGCGTTCGGACCCGCGGAACTGGGCGGCGGCGTACTTCCACCCCGTCGGCCACCGCATGCGCCGATCGATATCAGTGAGAGCGCCACCAACAGGGCACCCCAGACGCGGCGCCTGGAAGCGGATCGCCCCACTCCAAAACGGTTCTGCTGCATGTTTCTCAGGTTCTACGCCTCATCGCTTCGAGAGATCTCCTGCCTGCCCAACCCCCTAGCGTCGCGTTTGTCCAATTGACTTGTACCCCCGCGGGCTACTGTCGCCAGATGGCAGCCAAAAAGTCCCAGCCAGCCACGAGCGACGCTGAACCCCAGTTGAGCTTCAAGGATCTCGCGAGCTGGCTGAAATGGCTCAAGAAGAACCACGCGAAGTCCGGCGCCGTCTGGCTGCGCCTCGCCAAGCGCGGGGCCGCCCCAAGCATCACCTATGCCGAAGCCATCGAGGGCGCTTTGATCTGGGGCTGGATCGACAGCCAGAAGGCCGCGCTGGACGACACCGCTTGGCTGCAGCGCTTCTCTCGCCGAACCGCCAAAAGCCCGTGGTCCAAGATCAATCGCGAGAAGGCTGATGTGCTGATCGCCGCGCAGCGACTCGAGGCCCCCGGCCAAGCCGCAATCGACGAGGCCAAGGCTGACGGACGCTGGGCAAGGGCCTACGCCGGTTCACGAACGATTGAAGTTCCTGAAGAATTCACCCGAGCGCTCGCGAAGGTGCCCAAAGCGGAGCGCTTCTTCGCGAAGCTAGATAGCGCCAATCGCTACGCGATCCTGTATCGGCTGCATAGCCTGAAGACCGCCAAAGGGCGCGAGAACGCAATCTCGCGCTTCGTGGACATGTGCTCCCGTGGGGAAACGCTACACCCGCCCCGGTCGAAGGCCAAGACCCCGAAGCGTTGAAGCAGCTCCGCTAGAAGCGTAAGCTGCTCCTCGGGAGGGACACATGGCGCTATTCGAAAAACTCCGAAAGGGGATCATCCACGAGATCGAGAGCCAGGGAGGTCGCCACGCGGAGCCAGCGCTGTACGCTGAGCCTCTGGGTGACCCTGGCTTGATCGGCCCTGGGAGCATCTCCTGGGAGATCCACGGTGACCTCGCGAGCCTGCTCATCGGTGGACCCGCCGCGATCCTGATGGAGGTGCTCCACCCTTCCGTGATGGCCGGGGTGTTCACTCAGTCTTCTTACCGCACGGATCCATTTCGAAGGGCTCGCAACACCCTCGGCTACGTCTTGCGCACCACCTTCTGCAGCACCCGCGCCGCAACCCGGGTGATTGAACAGGTAAAGGGCGTCCACGCGAGAATCAAAGGCACCCGCGCCGATGGCGTCGAGTATCACGCGCTCGATCCAGAGCTGATCGGCTGGGTGCACACGGCGATCCCCTGGGCAGTCATGCGCGCTTTCGAGACCTACAACCGCCCGCTATCGCGCGCGGAGAAGGACCGCTACTTGCGAGAGCAAGCGCCCATCGGGCGAATGGGCGGGGCGGACTACGTTCCAGAGAGCGTCTCCGAGCTAGAAGACTACTTGCTTCAGATGCGCCCGAAGCTCGCCATGACGCAGCAGTTCCAGGAGTTCCTCGACTTCCTGAGCGGACAGACGGATGATTTTCCGCAGTCAGCCAGAGAGCGGCGGGAACGCTGGGTCGGCGTGCACGCCAGCATGGCACTGCTTCCAGAGTGGGCTCAGCGGCTGACCGGGACCTACCAGTCGAAGGCGCTCCGCGAAGGACTGCTTTTCCCCGCGGATCGGCTGAAGGCCCGTCTCGTGCGTTGGAGCTACCCCGAGCTACCATGCAAGACCATGGCGCTGGAGCGCGCTCGTGCAGCTCCGACCCCAAACAGCGACCTGGCGGAGCGAGACCACGCCTAGGCGCCGTAGCCAGAAGACTCGCTACTTCTTGGGGTGCCAGAGCGGCTTGCCGTCTTGCGCGCGCAAATCGATGCGGGGGCCGCTCGATCGGATCGATGTAGCCTCGAGTCCTCCTGCCACACTGCGCGCCTCGATCGCCACAGCGTCCTCCTTCTCGAGGCGTAAGCCGTGTTCATCCAGCACCCAGCCCGGCGCGAGGTCTACGTCGAGCTCCGAGCCGTCGCCCACCGCCACCGTAATGCGCACATTCTGCTGCAGGTCGTCCTCCGGTCCTCGTTCGATGCGCGTGACCCGCCCCTCGATAGACGAGCGAGCCGCCGAAGCTCCGGGGATGGGCGTTGTGGGCGGTCCGCAACTCACGGAGGAAACCAGCAGAGTTGCGGCGAAGATGGCGGAAACGAACTTGAACATGGCGACCTCGACGTTCATCAACTGCATACGCCATGCCGCGCGCGCTAGTCGCTCTCGACCTCTTCCAAGAGCGCGCTGATCGCCTGCACGGAACGCCAGTTGCGCAGGGTGACGGTTGAGCCCACCGCGCGATCGAAGACTGCGGGGGTGAGCTTCGAGCGTCCAGCTCCCCCAACGAAGTCGACCCACAACGCGTCGCCCTTGAGGGCCAAGCGTTCATCGAGCTTCGCGTACTCCTCGAGCTTGCTGATGCAACCCTTCGCGGGCTTCTGCTTCGACAGGCCCAAGTGCAGAAACTTCGGCCGCGCCTCCTCAGCGTCAGGGAACGCGGACGCCTTGGCGTAGCTCTTCCATTGCTTTGCGGTGCGGGCGATCACATCAGCATGGAAGCCGAACTCCCCCTTCACGGCTTTCTCAATCGTCTGCTCGAGCGCGCTCTGGTCGAGCCCACTGCGAAATGCGAGGTTTCCGCTCTGAATGTATGTCCGTACGGAACCTAGTCCAAGCTCCTCGCACAGCGCTCGCAGCTCCGCCATCGGGAGCTTCTTGTTGCCCCCAACGTTGATGCCTCGAAACAGCGCGATGTAGGTGGTGAGCGACTTGCCGGGCATCTAGCCCTTCCTCATCTCAGGGAACACCACAGTCAGTGCCGCCCTCAAGTGCGACACAAACTCGCACATGCCAACACTCCCGTCTCCGTGCCGTTCGAGTACGCTCCATGGCTCGTCCAGGCACTCGATCCAGCGATCGCGATTCGGTTCGAGCATTTCCAGGACAGACTTCGCGTCACGGACTGACGCGTGAGTCGTCGACTTGAGCTGGTGAGGGCGTTCTGTAGGATCGAATCCGAGCTTTCGGGTCACCTCATCCAAGCGTTTCCGCTCGGTATCATCACGAGGAACGTAGCCGGCAACGTACCACGCCTCCGCTTCGGGTTGCGGCGCTGCGAGAACAACAGGAAACGGTGGCTTAGTATGCTCGACAGCACTCTCGAAACCATGACGGCGGTTGGGCTCTCCATCCAGATCTCGGGCGATGATCAGCAGGGTGGGAGGGGGCTTGCAGACCTTCATGAATAGCAAGATTGCCGCGCGGTATTGCCGAGCTTCGAGTGCCTTGGGATCATTCTGGAAGCCTCCGTAGAAGTTTAGCTTCTCCTCGCGAGCGCGAGCGCAAGCCTTGCTCAGCTGGAAATATTCGACCGACTGGAGCCCCGCCCACGTTCGAGTCCCGTCAAGGACCGCCCCTTCCTCAAGCCAATCGATGCCCTCGACTAGAAGTCGATCGGTGATTCGGGTCGTGAGCTTGTGGTGCGCTGCGTCTTCGCCGGCTAGGCAGAAGAGCTTCGTGTGCGTCACTGGGCAGCGGCCTCATCCTCAAAGATCCAGTCCTCGCCTACGCTGGACCAGAACTCACCCGGGAGCATCGCGTCTTTCCACTTTTCGTACTCGGGATGCTCGATCAGGCGCCTAGCGCTCGCCGCACCCGTCGCTCGCTCTACCTTGGTCACGAAGACGCTCTCCGGCGGCGCGGCGTCGACCACAAACGGCGAGTGCGTGGTGCAAATCACTTGGAGATCGCTCGCTGCTGCTAGGGCATCTTGAATTCGCCGTACCGTAGCTTGCTGGGCGAGGGGGTGTAGCCCGCGCTCCAAGTCGTCTATCAAGAGGACCCGAGGGCGTGTTGCCGAGCGGATAAGAGTTGACAATGTGAGGGCCAATACCGTGCCCTCACTCAACATTTCCGCAGGGATCCACCCCTGCTTCCCCAAACGCAGTTCAAATGACTTACCAACAACGTCTCGCTTTGTTTGACGGGGGAGCAGATCGTCGCCAATCCTGACAAGCTCACTCTCGGTCACAGAGGTCCACGCGTTGGGTAGGCGCAAGTCTTCCACCCCCGGAACAATGGCTTTGACGTCCTCCAGCACCAAATCGAACTGTTGCCTCGCGTTGCCCGCTAGATCTGAAAGAACAGTGGCAACACCGTAGCCATCTTCCTCTACCTCAGGCGTGTCGCTTCGAGGTAACGCCACGGCCGTTAGTCGATCCTGGGCGAAGCGGAAGTAGCGCGCAGTGGGTATATGACCCTGAGCAGCATCAAGGCGCGTTTTGCACTCGGAGGAGGTTGCCGGTACTTGGTTGCTGTCAAACGTGAGAAAGAGGCGCTTGTCTTCGACCCCCTTAGAGTTAGCGTGCACGCTGAGTACGTGGCGTGGATACGTGAGAGTGAGCTGAAAGTGCCCCTGGCGTGCAAAGCTCTCCGCATCGAACTGCGACTCGTCGAAAACGAGCGCAGGCCTCCCGCCCACTCTCCTTCCCTCACCGGGTAAGGGCTGCGCCAGCATGCACATCTTGCGGATGCCCTCGAGCATCGTGGACTTACCGCTTCCGTTGCGACCCACGATCACGGCGAAGCGCCCAGGCTCGAAGACCACGTCGCGCAAGCTCTTGAAGCCTTTGTAGTGAATCCGCTCGATCACCGCCGGATCGTATCCTGCTAGCGCCCCGCCCGCCAGGCTCCCGCCAGACCGAGGGTGTTGCGGCAAACCCGCTTCTCAGCACCCCCAGATCTGCGCCTCGCTGAGCCCAATCTCCGCAAGCTCCTCGGCCCTGAGGTGCACCTCCCCCGCCATGAAGAACTCATCCAGCTGAGGCGGCTTGACCGAGGTGCCGCTCAGCATCGCGTGGGCCTGCCCCCGATGATGGATCTGGTGCTGAAGCAGGTGCAACAGCGTCCGTGCCACGCAGTCCACCTGCACATGATCCCGTCGCTGCATGCGCACCTCGCGACTCAGATCCTCGGGGCAAAGCCCGGTGCAGAAGCGAATCAAGCGCTGGTCGACGGCGCGCTGCTCCCTGGCCAGGTCCGCAAAATTCGGACACGGGACATCACTCGCGAACGCAGCGAGGCCGAGGTCACCTCCCTCGAGCGCGTCCACGTAGTACCAATCGACGATCAGGTTGTGATTCAGGGTCGCACTGATCGACGGAAAGAAGCTGGTGCGCGAGGCGTCAGCAAACTCCTCGGCACTCAGCTTCTCGCAGGCGACCAACAGCCGGTGATTGGACCAGGCGTTGTTGCAGGCTTGGGCTAGGAACAGACGCGGCGTTTCCACCGCCCCGTCCTAGCCCGGATTGCACCGTGCTCGCAACGACCGCAGCTCGCAACGACCGCAGCTCACATCGCCTTGGGCTCGCCGGCCTCGTCGGTGGGCCGCCGCAGGTTCAGCGGAATCGAGAGGTAGCGGCGACCGTTGGGGTTCTCCGGCGGTAGTTGCCCTGCGGCAATGTTGATCTGCACGCTCGGGTAGAGCAGGCGCGGCGGGTCCAGCGTCGCGTCCCGTGCTTGGCGCGCCTCGACGAAGGCTTCACGCTCGGTGGACTGCTTGAGCTGCGGGTTCTTCGCCTTGCTATCGGCGATGGTGGTCTCACAGCGCAGCGGGCGCCCACCGGGCTGATAGTCGTGGCCAACGAAGACGCGCGTCTCTTCGGGCAGGTTGTACAGCTTACCGTGCACCGAGTCATAGAGGTCCGCAGCGTTGCCGCCAGGAAAATCACAGCGTCCGGTGCCGTAGTCCTCGATGAACAGCGCGTCGCCGGTGAACACCGCGTCGTCGATCAGGTAGCTCACACAAGCCGGCGTATGGCCGGGCGTTGCGATCACCTTGACCTCCAAGCTCCCTGCCTTGATCACCTCATCGTCGGCGGCCAGCTTGTCGAACTGCGAGCCATCCGTCTTGAGCTCACCCAGCGCGAAGATGTCCTTGAACATCGACTGCACCTTCGTGATCTTCTCCCCGATCACCACCTTCGCGTTCAGGTGACGCTTGAGAAACTGCGCGCCGCTCAGGTGGTCGGCGTGAGCGTGGGTCTCGAGGATGTAATGGACGTTGAGCTTGCGCTTCTGAATGAACTCGAGCACGTGGCTCGCGCTCATGGTCTCAGTAGCGACGGTCAGCGGGTTGAAGTCCAGGACCGGATCAATCACGACCGCGTCGTTCGTCTGCTCGTCCCAAACGACGAACGTCAGCGTGAAGGTGGGCTTGTCATAAAACGACTGGATCTGCATGGCTCACTCCTGTTCCCCCGTACTCGTGTGTGAGCTGCTCGGGAGGAAAACGGTTCTTTCAAAGCGCGCCCCTCAGGCGCGAGTGGTTGGTGAGGTAGGGATTGCAGCCGGCGTGCCAGTGACTGACCCCACGGAAATGCCGGAGATCACGGGACTTGCAGCCTCTGAAGAGGCGGCGAGCGCGTTGCAAACACCTGAAACCAGCTGTCCCAGTCGTTTCACGACGTTTCATTGGTTGGGGGTGAGGCGCTCCATTTCGCGCAACGCAATCCCGCCCAAATGGCCTCGCTTCCCCGTTCTGTAAATCGCGCAAACGTTTCGTGCAGCATGTTGCAGTGGGTGAAACATCGCACGACGTCGAACATTTGCTACCTCCCCCCCGTGAGCAAGCAGGGCTGCATCGTTGGCATCGACTTGGGCACCACCCACACCGTGGTGGCGTACTCACTGCTCGCTGAGGACGGCACACCTGGGCCGGTCGAGCTGTTTCGCGTGCCGCAGCTCATCGGCGCCGGCGAAGTCAGCGCGCGGGACCTCTTGCCTTCTTTCCTGTACGCGCCGCTGGATGATGAGCAGGTTGCGGATCCGTGGGGAGATGCACCCTGGGCACTCGGGGAGTACGCACGCAACCGCGGTCGCGAAGTCGTCGGACGCCAGATCGCCTCGGCGAAGAGCTGGCTCTGCCACCCTCGCGTGGACCGCAGCGCGGCTATCTTGCCTTGGGCGAGCGAAGCCGAAGGCTTGACCAAGCTGTCGCCGGTTCAGGCGAGCGCGCGTCTCCTCTCCCATGTGCGGGTTGCTTGGGATCGTGCCCATCCTGAGCTGCCCCTGGACGAGCAGCAGGTGGTGCTGACGGTACCCGCGAGCTTCGATCAAGGCGCACGCGAGCTGACCCTAAGCGCGGCCAGCGCCGCGGGACTCAACGTGCGTCTCCTGGAGGAACCGCAGGCTGCCTTCTATGCCTACTTGGCCGATCGTGGCCAACAGGAGCTGGAGGTACTCAGCCAAGCTGGCGCGGCGCGCATCCTCGTGTGCGACGTGGGTGGCGGGACGACGGACCTGACACTGATCGAAGTCTCGAAGCAGCCAGACGTGTTGAACCTGGAACGGGTCGCCGTCGGCAACCACTTGCTCCTCGGCGGCGACAACATCGACCTCACCCTGGCGCACTTGCTGGAAAAGCGCCTCGCGGAGCAGCTGAAAGGCGAGGCCCTGGACCCGGGTCGCTTTGCGCAGCTGGTGATGGCTTGCCGCGCGGCAAAGGAACAGCTCCTCGGCCCCGAGGCTCCGAACGAAGCCCCGATTCGCCTCTTGGGGCGTGGAAGCGCCCTGCTTGGCAATACGCTCAAGGCCACGCTGTCCCGGGAAGAGGTACAAGGCGTGCTATTCGATGGCTTCCTGCCGGAGGCGCCGCTCAGCGTGCGGCCCAAGCGCGGACGCGGCGGCTTGGTGGCCTTTGGGTTGCCCTACGAGGCCGACCCAGCCATCACCCATCACGTCGCCTGGTTCCTCACGCGCCACTCGAAAGACGGCGACATCCAGCTCCCGAGCGCTTTGCTGTTCAACGGTGGTCTGTTCCGCGCGAAATCAGCACGCGCACGCCTGCAGCAAGTGTTCGAGGGCTGGGCCGCACAGCCTGTGAGTGTGCTCAGTGAGTCGGATCCAGATCGCGCCGTGGCGCGTGGGGCGGTGGTGTATGGCCTCGCGCTGCGCGGCGAAGGGCCGCGCATCGGCGGCGGCTCGGCGCGCGGCTACTACATCGGGGCGGCGAGTGAAGATCCGTCCAAGCGCCGCGCCATCTGCGTGATCCCGAAGGGGGCGAAGGAAGGCGAAGCTCACCGCGCGGCGGCTCACCCTCTGAGCCTGTTGCTTGGCCAAGCCGTGCGCTTTGACCTGTATGCCTCGGATGACGCGAGCGTTCATGCGCCAGGGAGCCTGGTCGACATCGACGAGGCGCGCTTCATTCGCTTGCCACCCGTCTCCAACGCCTTCGAGGCGGACGCAGACAAGGCACGGGAAATCCGCGTCGAGCTTCAGGGGGAGCTGTCCGCCATTGGCACGCTCGAGCTGGCTTGCGAGGAACAAGTCGAGACGAACCCCAGGCGCTACGCCCTGGCCTTCGACCTACGCGGCCCGGTAGAAGCCGAAGGACCCAAGGAATCGCTTCCTCCGGGATCCATTCCGCCTCAGAGTCGGCGCTCCCAGTTGCCAGGAGACCCGCGCTTCGAACAGGCGACGGATGCCATCGATCGCGTCTTTGGCAAGGGGCGCACCGACGTCAAGGCGCGGGAAACCAAGGACCTGGTGCGCGACCTGGAGAAGCTCCTCGGAGAGCGCAAGAGCTGGACCCCGGAGACCAACCGCGCGCTCTTCGACAAGCTGATCAAGGACGCAGGCGCCCGCAAACGCTCAGCGGATCACGAGCGCATCTTCTGGCTACTGGCCGGCTTCTGTCTGCGTCCAGGGTTCGGCTACCCGGGCGATGAGCAACGCATCAACCGCGTGGCCAAGCTCATCCCCGCGGGCTTGATATTCCACGCAGAAAGTCGCAACTGGCAATCGCTGTGGGTCGCTTGGCGTCGGCTGTGCGGCGGATTACCGGAGGAGGCGCAAATCGCGATCCGCGACCTGGTGGATCCATTCCTCGCGCCCGCCGAAGAGAAGTTGAAGAAGCCGAAGAAGCTCCGCCCGACGAACCCGGTGGAGATGCTGGAGCTCGCATCCTCGCTGGAACGTCTGCCTCCAGAGCGGCGCGCCGACTTGGGGCGCTGGATCTTGGAGCGCACCTGGACGGATCGCGATCCGCGGCTGTGGGAGGCCCTGAGCCGCATCGGCGCGCGTAACCCGATGTACGCCAGCGCCCATCACGTCGTGCCGACCCGCACCATCGAGCGCTGGCTCGATCACATGACCCGAGAGAAGTGGGAAGAAGTGCCTGCGGCCGCCCACGCCGCGGTATCCCTCGGGCGCGTCACCGGCGATCGCAGCCGCGACATCGGAGAGGCAGCCAGGGAGTCCATCGTCCAGCGCCTGGAGAAGGCCGCAAAAGCCGGCATGCCTGTCGAGCCAGAACAGCTCGCCGAATGGACCCGCGCCCTGCGCGAGTTCGTGCCGGCGACTGCGGGTGACCAAGCGGCGTTCTACGGAGAAGAGCTGCCCGCTGGGCTGCGCCTGGTGAACGGCTGACCTCCCCCCCAAACCCCCGAGCAACGTCACACTCCGGAAACGGTCACGCGCTAGCCTCACACTTCCCGCAGACAGCGTGCTACCAGATGGCGACCTTGGCAGTAGACAGCTCGCGCGAATACGACGCTTGGCTCGTAGATCTGGACGGTACGCTGTATCGGCCGAAGCCCCTCAAGCTGATGATGGCGCTCAGCCTGGTGCTGTTTGGCTTTCGCCACGTGAAGCTCCTGCGGCGCTTTCGGCATGAACACGAGGCCCTGCGCGAACACCTGACCGAGCCGGTGGAGAGCCCCTTCGCGATCCAGCTCGAGCGCACTGCGTCTGCAACCAAACGCCCTGTGGACGAGGTGCGCGGGATCATCACGGACTGGATGGTGGCGAGGCCGGGACGCTTCATCCGCTGGTTTCGTCGCCAGAGCCTGCTAGACGAAATACAGCGTTTCCACGCGGATGGCGGAAAGACAGCGCTCGTGAGCGACTACCCGGCGCAGCTCAAGCTCGAAGCACTGGGCGCCGTGGAGCTCTTCGATGTGGTGATCGCCAACGGCGAGCCCGACGGACCGAGTCGCCTCAAGCCGTGGCCTGATGGCTACCTCAAGGCCGCAGAGCGTCTCGGCGTGGATGCGAAGCGCTGCTTGGTGATTGGCGATCGCGACGACGCCGATGGTGCCGCAGCGCGCTATGCCGGCATGGGCTTTCGCCTCGTACGCTGACTCAGCTCGTCGAGCGCGAGCGCTTGCCTTCCCAGGGCAAACCGGGGAAGGCTCGCAGCATGCAGCAGCTGACACCTCCGACTCGCGTCCTGATGGGGCCCGGACCTTCGCCCGTGCCTGCAAGCGTGCTGAACGCCTTGAGCAAGCCCACCGTCGGGCACCTGGACCCGTACTTTCTCCAGGTGATGGACGAAGTACGCGAGATGCTGCGCGGCGCCTTCAACACCAAGAATCGCCTGACGTTTCCCATGAGCGGTACCGGTTCCGCGGGGATGGAAACCTGCTTCGTGAACCTGGTGGAGCCAGGCACGCGCGTCTTGGTGGGAGTGAACGGTGTTTTCGGCACACGCATGGTGGAGGTGGCGAAACGCTGCGGCGCCGAAGTCAGCGTTGTTGAGCAGACCTGGGGCCGCGCCCTCACCAAAGAGCAACTGCTCGCGGCAGCTGGCGGCAAGTCGTTCGATATCCTGGCTGTGGTGCACGCTGAGACCTCGACCGGCGTGCTGCAAGACCTGGCGCCGATGCGCGAGGTCGCAAACGAGCTTGGCGCGTTGCTCTTGGTGGACGCCGTGACCTCTCTTGGCGGCTCCCACATCGACCTGGACAAGCACGGGGTAGACGCCATCTACTCCGGCACCCAGAAGTGCTTGTCTTGCCCGCCAGGACTCGCGCCGATCAGTTTCTCGGCGAAGGCGGAGGAGCGCCTTGCCGCACGAAAACAACCCGTGCAGAGCTGGTACCTGGATCTGAGCCTGATCGCCAGCTACTGGGGTCAGGCGCGCGCGTACCATCACACGGCGCCCATCAACATGATGTACGCCTTGCACGAGGCGCTGCGCTTGACCCTGGATGAGGGGCTGGAAGAGCGCGTTGCTCGCCACCAGCGCCACTCGAGTGCGCTCAAGGCCGGGCTCGAGGCCATGGGCCTGTCGCTCGCGGTGCCCGAGGCGGAGCGACTCCCCCAGCTGACGAGCGTGAACATCCCGGAAGGCGTCGATGACGCGAAGCTCCGTAGTCAGCTGCTGCACGACTTCGGCTTGGAGATCGGCGGTGGACTGGGACCGCTCAAGGGCAAGACCTGGCGCATCGGGCTCATGGGTGCTGGTGCCACGCGGAATCATGTCACCACCTGCCTCAGCGCGCTGCTCGCCGCCCTCGGCAACCAGGGCGTCGCGCCCAAGGGTGATCCGCTGGGCGCCGCAGCGGACGCCTACGCTGCTCAGCGCGCCGAGTAGCAGGACTGCTCAACGCGCAAGGTAGCGCGGCGGCTTTCGAGCAACGTCCGCGGTGTGGATCATGCTCTGGATCTCCCCCTCAAAGAAGCTGTAGGGGAAGCTCTGGGGTAGCGCACTCACCGCGTCCAGGCGCTGCCGCAGCTCCGTGGGGATGTCGAAGTCCAGCGCCCCGAGATTGTCTTCGAGTTGGCTGAGCTTGGTGGCACCCACGAGCACCGACGCCACGCCTGGTCGATTCGCCACCCAGTTCAGCGCCACTTGCGCCATCGAGTGGCCCAGCGCGTCGCTCACCTGCTCGAGCTCGGCCACGATGCGCCAGTTCCTCTCTTGCTTCAGCTTGGTGAAGCCCGGGTTGGTGGAGTCCTGCATCACCTGGAGGCGACCCTCGGTGGATGGTGCCGCGCCGTCTTTTGCGCGATACTTCCCGCTCAGCATCCCGCTGCCCAGCGGGCTCCACACCATCACGCCCATGCCGAGTTCGGTTCCGAGCGGAATGAACTCGCGCTCGATATGGCGTTCGACGAGGGAGTACTCGAGCTGCAGCGCACTCAAGCGCTCGTAACCACGCGCCTCGGCCAGCGTCTGGCCACGCGCCGCATACCACGCCGGAGTATTCGAGAGCCCGACGTGGCGCACCTTTCCCGCGCGAACCAAGTCGTCGAAGGTGCGCATCACCTCTTCGACCGGCGTCACGCCGTCCCAAGTGTGAAGCAGGTAGAGGTCGATGTAGTCCGTCTTGAGACGGCGTAATGATCCTTCAACCGCGCGCAAGAGGTTCTTGCGACCGTTGCCGCCCGCGTTGGGGTTACCCGGTTCCGCGTTGTACGAGAACTTGGTGGCCAGCACGACGCGGTCACGCAGCTTGCGTTCGCTGATCATCTCACCCAGCCACTGTTCGCTGGTGCCGCCGGTGTAGAGGTCCGCGGTGTCGATGAAGTTGCCGCCGCGCTCCAGGTACAGGGACAGCATTTGCTCCGCGGTCTCGCGGTTTGTGCCCCAGCCCCACTCGGTGCCGAAGGTCATGGCGCCCAGCGCCAGGGGGCTCACGCGTAAGCCGGTGTTTCCGAGGGTGAAGTAGCGGTTCAAGGTCATGTGGATCTCCTCTCGATGGCTGACCCAGTGACTGTGCACCCTGCAATGCGTTCTGATAATCGCCTGCTGATTGCATGCATTATGAAGTAGAGTTTCACAATGCAGGAGCTGAGCGCCACGCGGGACCTCTTGAGGCACCTACCGGTGGTGCTCAGCGTCGCGCAAAAGCGGAGCTTCACCGCGGCCGCGCGGGAGCTTGGGATGACGCCTTCCGCCGTCTCTCACGCCGTGCGCCAGGTGGAGAGCGGCCTCGGCGTCGCTCTGTTTGCGCGCACGACCCGCAGCGTTTCCCTCACGGAAGCGGGCCATGGTTTTGTCGCGGCGGCCGAGCCGGCGTTGACTGGCCTGGGTGAAGAGCTCGAGCTGTTGCGGCTCGCCGCTTCGGGAGAAGCCACCGGGCTGCTGCGCCTGAATGTTCCCCGCGTGGCGCTCCCGTTGACCGTCACTCCGCTCGCGCTTGAGCTCGGGCGAAAGCACTCCAAGGTTCAGCTGGAGATCTTCATCGACGATGGCTTGTCAGACATCGTCGCCCAGGGTTTCGACGCTGGGGTGCGCCTCGGTGAGATGGTTCAGCAAGACATGGTCGCGGTTCGGCTGACACCGCCTCTGGAAGCCATCGTCGTGGGGAGCCCGACGTATTTCCGTACGCATCCACCTCCGAAGACGCTGTCTGACCTCGCGCAGCACCAGTGCATTGGCTACCGGGAAGTCAGCGGGGGCGGCCTTTACCGTTGGGAGTTTCAGGAAGCAGGCGACGATCGGCGTGTCGAAGTGCGCGGCTCACTGGTGGTCAATGACGCCTTGTATGCAGCCGAGCTCGCCGAGGCAGGCCAGGGCCTCGCCTACTTGTTTGCGCCCTTGGTCGAGCGCCAGCTCGCCTGCGGCTCGTTGATGCGTGTGCTGCCGGAGTACAGCATCGTCGAGAGCGGGTTGTTTCTTTATTTTCCCCAGAGAATTTCTACTGCGCCCAAGATGCGCGCGCTCCTCGAGTGCGTGCGGTGCTTGCAGCCGCCACAGTAACCGCAGCTAGCCGCACGTCGCGTCACTTCGCGGCTGGCCACGGCAGCTCGGACCACGCCAGCCAACGCATCGCTACCGGTTCGCTCGCGAAGTTCGCGCCCGCGTTGTTGACCAGCACGAGCGCTAGATCTTCAGTCGGCCAGATCACGGTGTGCGCATCGAAGCCATCCAGGCTGCCCTCGTGAGCCAGAAGTGGCTTGCCGTTGTAGCTCGCAACGACCCAGCCCATGGCGTAGTCGCCGTTCGGCGTGTGCAGCTTGTCGAAGCTGCCTTGGCTCAGGAGCTCTGGATCTTCACGACGCGCCCGCAGGTGGAGCTGGACGAAGCGTGCGTAGTCGAGCAGCGAGAAGCTGAAGTTGCCTGCAGTGCTCAGCCCGAGGGGCATCGAGACGTCAGTGGGCGGGTGCTCTTGCAAGGGTCCGGTGATCGACCAATGGGCCCAGGGCTGCTCTGCTTCGGTGCTCGCGGGCCAGCTGAGCCACGCCTTGGACTGCATCCCCAGAGGTTGCACGAGGCGCGAGTCGAGGAGCTCTTCGTAGGTCATACCGCTGGCGCGTTCGAGGATCGCACCCACGAGGCCATAGCCGGCGTTCGAGTAGTTGAACTCACCGATGGGGGTCGCCGGTGGCTGCTGGATCAGCCACTCCGCGAACTTCTGGCGATCGTCGGCGACATCCGTGGGGATGACGTTGATGGACAAACGGCTGGTGTAGGCTGCGATGCCAGCGCGGTGCTGGAGCAACATCTCGAGGGTGACGTCCGCCAGCCCTAGGTCGATACCCGTTACCTCGGGGAATAAGTCGCTGAGCTTGGCGTCGAACTCTAGCTTGCCGTCTTCCACCAGCATCGCGCACAGCGTGGCGGTCATGGCCTTGACGTTGGAGCCGATGTGCCAGTGGTCATCCAGCGTCGCCAGATCCGGCTGACTGAGGCGCCTCACACCGCTCACCCCTTGATCGACGATGCCGCCTGAGCGGAGCACCACGCCAGCGAGCGCCGGTAGACCGATCTCGGTCTGCGCTGTTTCGATGAGGCTCTGGAGATCGGCTGTGGCTTGCCCGGCGGTGCCTCCCGTTTCGGTTCCGCCGCTGCCCGCAGCTCCACTGGCTCCACCGGTGCCCGCGCTACTTCCGGCGCTGCCCCCCTCACCCCCAATCCCTGCGGAACCTGCCGTGGACGAACCGGCGCTCCCGCCCGCGCCAGACGCGCTGTCATCATCGGAGCAACCGACTCCGAGGAGTGACACCAGCAAACAGAGACTGCCAACTTTCGCGATGCGCAACATGGGTCCGAGTTTGCAGGATCTTTTGTGGCGTTCCACCGCTTCAGGCCAAGCGGAGCCCTCGTTGGATGAGCGGCTCCGTACCCGGATGAGTGGTCACACCCCGAGTCGACTCCGAAGCTCCGTCGCCCGCCGACGGCTGAGCTGCACGGCGCGTGGCCAGCCTTGCAGCGTGACGCTGTGACTCGACGAGCTCTCCCGGGTGATCTCGCGAATGAAGCTCACGTTCACGATCGTCGAGCGATGGACGCGCACGAACTGACGCTCCGGCAGTTGCTGCTCCCACACCAGCAGCGGCTTGAGCACCAACACGCTCACTCCACCCTGCAGTCCGATCTCGGTGTAGTTCCCCGCGGCTTGAATCAACACCACCTCGCTCACCCGAACGAAGCGCGCCTTTCCACCTTCTTCACAGAAAATCAGGTCCTCTGGTGAGAGCTTCGAAAGCTCCGTTGCCGGCGCAGTCAGAGCCGCTCCCCCCACGCCCGTGGACGGCGTTTCTACCCGAGATTTTGGGGGTGAGGTGCGCTGCTTTGCGCGGTCGAGCGCCGACTGCAAACGTTCCAGCGCGACCGGCTTCATCAAGTAGTCGAGGGCGTTCACTTCGAAGGCGCGCACGGCGTAGGAGTCATACGCCGTCACGAAGATGACCGGGGGCAGCTCGAGCTGCCCGGCGCGCTCGAATAGCTCGAAGCCAGTTTCCCCGCGGAGCTGAATGTCGAGAAACACCAGGTCGAAGCGCTCTTGCGTGAGCGCGTCGATGGCGTCCTTCAGGCTGCTCGCCTCCTCGCACTCGGAGACGCCGAGGTGACCGAGCAGGCCTCGCAGCGCACGACGGCTCAGCCGCTCATCATCGACAATCAAGGCCTTCATGCAGGGTCACTTCGGAAGCTCAGGTCTGAGGCTCAAGCTCACGCGCACCCACTCTCCATCGGCATCGGTGGTGAGGGAGTAGCGCCCAGGATACTCGGCGGCGAGACGCTGTTCCACGTTGGCTAGGCCTTTGCGGGTGCCGGGCACGCTCGCGTCTTCGAGCCAGCGCCCGGTGTTCGCGACCTCGACCCACAAGGCGCCGTCCTCGAAGCTGGCGCTCAGCTTGATCCTCAGCGGCGTGGGGCTCGTGCGCTGCCCGTACTTGATCGCGTTATCGACCAACGGCAAGAGCAAAAACGCGGGCACTTCCTGCACACCGGCAGCCTCCGAGATGGCGTAGGTCACGACCAGATCGCTCTCGAAACGCACTTGTTCAATCCCGAGGTAGGCGACGATGGCTTCGATCTCCTGCTGGAGCGTGACCCGGCTCGCTTCCTCATTGCTGGGCAAGAGGGAGTAGCGAAGGAAGTCGGCGAGCTGAGTCACCACCTGGCGCGTCTTCTCTGGATCCTCCGTGGCTAGCGCGCCGATGCTGTTGAGCGCGTTGAACAGGAAGTGCGGGTTGAGCTGATAACGGAGCGCCTCGAGCTGAGCTCGCTGTGCCGTACGCTCCACCTCCACCAAACTTTGTTGTTGGCCGCGTAGGCGAGTGCGCTGCTCGAGCAGGAGCAGCACGACCAAGAGCCCCAGTAAAATCCCCGGAAACGCCAGGGGTGAGTCGAGGCGCGCCTCCTGGCTCGGCGCCAAGAAGAGGTAACTCGTGTAGGAAGACAAGAACGGGTCCGCCATTTCCTCGAGGATTGACCCACCGATCCCCCACAACAGGGAGAGCAGGGTCGCGAGCACCACGAGCCCAGCGAAGCCACGTGGGCGCTTCACACGTGGCACCAGCCAAGCCAGCGGGAGACTCGAGAAGAAGCCGGAGAGCGTCCAAGCCAGACTGCGTCGTGCTGCGACGTCCTCGAAGGGCAGAAACTCGAGCAACGAAAAGAAGTGGAGCAACCCAAAGGCCGTCCACCACACGCCGATCACGAGCCAGGTCGAACGCGACACTGTTCGCAGCTGAGCATCCGCCAGGCGCGAGCGCTGGGACGCTGTGACGAGCGGCGCCAGCAGAGGACGAGTGGTAGCGCCCAGGTGCACGTTCCCGGCTAGCCTGTGTGCGGTGAAGTCCGTGGTGCGTCGCTTCTGGCTCGTTGCCTTGTTGCTGGCTTGCGCGGGCTGCCACCAGGCGCCACCGAAGGAGCACCCGGCAGACATCGCCGCGCGCGAGTGGCTCGCGCTGCTCGACGCCCATCGCTACTCCGAGACATGGTCAGCAGGCTCTGAGTGGCTGAGGGTGAGCGTCTCGGAGCAAGGCTGGACCGCCGCATTGCGCCAGGTGCACGCTCAGAGCGGTGAGCTGAAACGCCGCGACTTGCACGCGCTGCGAAGTACGAAGTTGATCAAGAATCTCCTCGAACCCGGAGAGTTCGTGATTGTGCAGTACGCTAGCGAGTACGCAGCGTTGCCAGGTGTCGAGACCCTCGTACTCCGACATGAAGGAGACACCTGGCGAGTCACAGGTTACCGTGTGGAACCAAGGATGCCGTGGGACTAGGGCGCCGTTGTACTAGGGCGCCGTGGGACGGAATCAGCCACTGGTGTTGATCAGCTTGAAGGTCACCGCCGGGAACATCGCGTTCTGAGTCTTGAACACCAGCCCCCCGTCGAACAGCTTCGGGCCAGGTTTGACCGATGTGTAGGAAGCGGCGAAGCGCGTCGTGGACTGCTGCCCGTTGACATAGAGCATGATGTCGATGCCGCTGCCGGTGACCAGGTCCGAGCTGCGGATGTTGATCGACGAGCGCTGCGCCGGCGGGATGAAGTTGTAGAACTTGCCGGAGCGCCCGGGCGCGCGCTGCGCCTGGGAACAGTAGTACTGCGTCGTGCGCGTTTGACGAATGCACACCTGAACGGTGGTGCCCTGGGGCGCGTCCACCATCGTCATCTGCATGGTCTCGAAGCGCCAGGTCGCCGTCGGGTTCATCTCGCAGCGCCCCGAAGCGTTGCAGCGGGTGCCAGCAAAGTTGCAGTCACTGCACTCGGCGACGGGCGGTGCCGCGGCGGGTACGAAGGTCCCGGGCGCCGTGGAGACTCCAAGCACTCCCGCCATCTCCGCAGAGTCGACGAGAATCCCTGAGGCAACATCAGGCGTCACGGCTACGCTTTGGTTTGCTCCACCGTTGAACTTCTTCAACTGGCGGAACATCGAGCCACGATGGAAGTACCCACGCGTTTCCTCGCGGGTACCATCCGTACGGTTCGTGATGTCCAAAGCGAAGATCAGCTGTCCCGTCGGGGAGTAGAGGTACTCCTGGTAAGGGTTACCGCCACGGATGATCTTACGCAGGACGTCGCCGTCGAAGTAGCCAAGCACGCTGGCACCTCTCGAGTCACGACCGCTCACTGCGCGGAGCTCACGCCGCGTCGCGCGGTTGTTGATGTCCGTGTATTGCGCGGCGACCCACTGGACGCTGGGAGAGTCGGGTTCGCTCGCGCTGCTCACGTCGATCGATGCGCCTGAACCGAAAGTGTCGCCTAGATCCAGCCGATCACAGCCACTGGTGAACACGAGAGCGAGCAATGCCGCCATCCCTAGACCCAACGTTCTCTTCATCACGTCCTCCAGCAGTTCCGCCGACGCCCTTGTTGTGTCGCGCAGCGCGCGCCAAGACCGCGAACAGACGACATTGAACATTACCGTGGGGAGCCCGAGTTCTCCCTATTCAAATCAAGTTTCACCGCATAAAATTAGGAGTATCCGTTCGAGCTAGGTCGTAGTCACATGCCGGTTCCGTGAAGCAACGGATGCGCTCGCCTGCCGCTTCCGTCACTTGACCAAGCTCACGTGTTCACCTCGGTCGGTCCCATGGGTCAGATGACGGACTCAGAAGCATTCGCGGTCGATGGGAAGGAACTGGCCTACCTCGGCGTCTAGCAGAGTACACTCACCGCCCTGAACGAAAGCGACAGGACCTTCAGCCTGAGCTTCGAGGAGGAGTCATGCAGAGACGAACCGCTTACCTCGTACTACTCGTAGGCGCTTGGTTGACCCTGGGATGCAACGACAAGGCGAAGGGCGGAGACGAGATCGCGACGCCTGATCCGTCGGCGGTAGCCAAGCTGCTGGAGACCGCCAGTGCCCTGCCCGCTTCGTCAGGCGGAAGTGCGCCGGCGTCGAGCGCGCCTGCCGCGGCGCCGGTTGCCACTGAGGTCACCTTCGAGGGATTAGGCAAGGCCCTGCCAGGCCCGGCGATCCTGAAGTTCAACGCGACCGTGATTGAACACTCGAAGTGCGAGTCGGGGCAAGACGGCACGCCCTGCCTGAAGTACATCGTCGTCTCGGAGCGATCCGAAGGTCCGTTCGACAAGGCGAAAGATTACGTCGTCCTGACTCCTGGCGATCCGGCTCAATATCCGCTCGGCAAGAAGCACGAGTTCAGCGTCACCGTGACCCCCAAGAAGGAAATCGGCGGTAAGTTGAACGATCTGCGGCTCGTCTACGCAAGCGCACTCTAAGTCTGCGAGACAGGCTGACAGGACAGCCGCTGGTAGCTTCGCGCCTCAAGCTTCGACCGACGCAGCCGTAGCTCTAGTGTGCTCCTGTGTCCGGCGACTCATCGCGCTTCTCTCGAAGCCGCTTCTGAGAGATGCTCTGAAGCGCTGCCCACGGCAGCCCGCGTGATGCCAACGCATCTCGCAATGGGCGGTGCTCGGGTTCGGGGGGGTCGGGGTTGAAAGTCGCGCACATCACTTGGGATCCCGCTGACGGATTCATCGATCACGACGCGCTCGACTTCGAGCCACAGCTGGTACTGAGCCTGGGTGAGTACTCTGCGTTTGCGCAGCCCGACGCGGTCTCGGCGATCTGTCAGCGCTTCGACCCCCAGGTCGTGCTTGGTGGTTCGAGCGGCGGCAGCATTCGAGGAACATGCGTCTGCGACGGAAACCTCGTCTTGACCGCAATGCGATTCCGGGAGGCGGAGGTGCGCGGCGCATGCGCCGTGCTGTCGGACTTCGCCTCAGCCTTCGACGCAGGCGTATCCCTGGGGCAACAACTTTCCGACACCAGCCTGCGTCTCGTATTCGTCCTCTCGAATGGCCTGGTGATCAACGGTAGTGAGGTCGTCCGTGGCCTGGCTGCTGGCCTCCCCAAGGATGTCCCGATTAGTGGCGGGCTCGCGGCGGATGGCGCGGCGTTCAAGGACACGCTGCTCTTGAGCAAGGGCAAGCTGGTGAGGAGCGGGCTATGCGCGGTCGGGTTGTACGGCGAGAGCCTGCGGGTTGGCTGCGGCTTCGCCGGTGGCTGGAGTGCATTTGGCCCCGAACGGGTGATCACCCGCTCCTCCGGAAACCTGCTCTACGAGCTGGACGGTTGCTCCGCCTTGAAGCTCTACCGCGACTACCTTGGCCCTTATGCAGAGGGCCTGCCAGCAGCAGCGCTGCGCTTCCCCCTCAGTGTGAGAGCCGAGGTCGCCGATAGCCCCCAGGTGGTGCGCACGATTCTCGGCATCGATGACGAGGCGATGCGTTTCGCCGGTGATGTCCCCGAAGGGCACCTCGCGCGTTTCATGTTCTCGAGTACCGCGCGGTTGGTGGACGGTGCCGCCGTCGCCGCCCAGCGCGCCCTCGAGCAACACGGGGGTACGCCACAACTCGCAATTCTCGTGAGCTGCGTCGGACGCCGCCTCTTGATGGCGCAAGAAGCCGAGGACGAGCTGGACGCTGTCGTTGAACACCTCCGCGACTGCAAGCTCTCGGGCTTTTACGCCAACGGCGAGATTTGTCACACGATGCCTGGTGAAGCGCTTCACAACCAGACGATGACTGTCACACTTCTCTCC